>DUSP01000058.1 GCA_012842575.1 Clostridia bacterium | reverse complement strand
GGTCCCGGGCAGTTCGCGCGCACGCTTCCTGGGGCATCCGGATCCCGCGACAGGGCGGAACCTCTCCGGTAGCCGGCCGTTCCTAAACCCCTGTGTTATGGGCTATGTATCAATGAAAACACGGGGGGCTCACGCGCCCCTTCCATATCAGGAATGTCAACTGTTTTTCGGAGTACTTAAGGTAGCCCTAGGATAGACACGCGCCCCTTCCATATCAGGAGTGTCAACCAACGTGTGGCAGGAATCTAAGGAAGCCACGCTAACATAATATCAATATCAGCAACTGGCCCATCGTGCGAAGACTTCCTGTATCCGTTTAACGAGACAACTGACCAGAGCAGCCAATTCGTGAGATCAAGAGCCGTAACAATTGTTAAAACTCGATTTGCACGCCTGAGGACTTCCGGGCTCCGAAAAAGCGTTACCCATTAAGATTATGTATGGTGATCGAGCCATTTCGATCGAGGTGAGGGACTTGGTGACTTCTAACCGCACATCTATTCCCGTCCTCGGAATAATCGCAAAGGACAAAATGGTCTATGACGCTTTTTGTAGTGAACTCCACGAATATTTTGGAGAACAAATTAGGACCCGATGGATTAATCCTGAGAATCACGATCATGTGTATGATGTAGACCTGGCTCTTGCGTCTTGCCGTACGGTAATGCGCACCGTCTCCGCTCAAAGTAGAAAGGGCCCTTTGCGAGTACTGTTAGCTAGGAGGTATTTGGATCCGGGCAAAGTCGTCCGGCTCATCAGCCTCCCGGAAGGAAGCCCTGTGCTTATCGCAAGTAATCTCAAGGAGACGGCTGCAGAAACTCGTGCTTGGCTTGTAGAGTACGGTATGGACCATCTAAAATACGAACTTTATTACCCTGGTATGACTGTAGACTTACGAAGGTTTCAAGCGGTGGTAGTTGCCGGAATGCCCCACTTTGCCCCCACGCAGTTGGGTGAGGTAAGTATCATCGACATCGGAGAAAAGCTCATAGATCCCCTGACCGTCGTGGAGATCCATGGACAACTTGGTTTGGCTACAAGCCTGCCGAAAAAGATTCTTGAGAGTAAGGCCAGGATTTCTGGATCGGCTTTTTCTCAGTTGTGCAAGCATCTCAGGACCATATTAAACGCCGTGGACGAAGCTGTTGTCGCTGTTGACAGTAATAACCGAGTAATCGTATTCAATTCTCGAGCTGAGAGATTATTTAACATTGACTCATCAAAGGTCGTATGGACAGATGCAGCTATTACGCTTCCCGAGCTAAGACTGGGTAATACACTCCGGGCAGGCACGTCTTCATTTCATGAATGTGTGTCAATAGGTGGCAAACGGATGTATTCGGATAAGATCTTATTGACAAGTGGGCAGACAGTGCTTGGGGCCGTCGCCATTATCCGTAAGATCTATAAGGTTGAAAACACAGGTTTTAACAATGTTGTTAAGTCCCAAAACTCATCAACGGCAAGGTATCGCTTTTGCAATATAGTAGGCCGAGATCTCGCTTTTAGGTCCGTGGTGAAAAGGGCCGTAAAATTCGCAAGAAGCGCTCCTCCCGACATGGCAATACTCATTACGGGTGAAAGTGGCACTGGGAAGGAGTTGCTTGCATCGTCTATTCACAATCTGTCCGACAGGAAATTGGGGCCGTTTATACCCGTAAACCTCGCGACACTACCTGAGAGCCTTGCTTCCAGCGAGCTATTTGGCTATGAAGACGGGGCCTTTACGGGCAGCAAAAAGGGAGGGCAAGCGGGGCTTTTTGAGCAAGCTCAACATGGGACATTATTTCTGGACGAGATTGAGGCTGCAACAATTGAAATCCAAACAAAGCTTTTAAGAGTCCTGGAGGAAAGGAAAATACGAAGATTGGGCGGCTTACGTCAAGTTGACCTCGATGTACGGATAATTGCTGCTAGTAACGAAGATCTTCTGACCTTGGTCCACGAAGGAAAGTTTCGGCACGACCTCTATTTTAGGCTCAACGTGTTACGCCTGCACATACCGCCTTTAAGAGAAAGAAAAGAAGATATCCCGCTACTTGTAGAGCACTTTCTGAAAGAATTCGGAAGAGACGTATGCGTCGACCATGCCGTCCTTTCGGTTTTCAGGGAGTACGACTGGCCTGGAAACGTACGGGAGCTTCGCAACGTTTTGCAATACGCCTCAGTAGTTTCCGACGGAAAGTATATAACGCTATACGACCTGCCCCCTTGGTTTGGGAGATTTGAAGTCGATAAGGCCCGTATTGAGACTGGAAAAGCAACACGTATAGAACCCCTTGAGACCTTATTGCAGGAATTCAACTTGAGAGAAGTGTTGGAGCTTTTAAGGAAGCTGAGTCGATGCAAGCGAGGGGTTGGAAGGCGAGAGATCTTAAAAAATATGAACGACGTCAACACTTCAGAATATCGGATAAGAAGGTTGCTTAAGTTTCTTGAAGACTTCGGCTACGTAAGGATAGGAAAGACCAGACAGGGCACAACCATAACAAGTGTAGGTATAAAAGCCTTAACCTATCTCGAACACATCCCAATATTAGAAGACGCACAACATCCCGCCTGGTATGGAACCTCGGATGTTGGCCCCCAAAAAGGAACGTATTAGGCGCATCGGGGGCCTTATTGTACTCCCAATTCGCCTGATTCTCTCAATTCCCTCAGTACTCTTGTGACTATTCCTTGCTATTCCTGGAATCCACTGCTGGCATAGTCCTTGCTTATTGACGAGGCTGACCACAGATAAGGAGGGGTGCCACGTGAGTAACGGAGATCCGAGCGTATTCATTTGGGTTACTGTTTTTGCTTCCATTTGGGTAGCACTCTTCAGCCTGTACGGAATCTTGATTTGGAAGGAGAAGTGAGCCATGACGACCCAATTATTCATTATGATTTGTTATCTTGTCGCATTGGTCTTCCTCGGTCTTTATGCCCAAAAGAAGACCAAGACTCTCGAGGATTACTACATTGCTGGACGCCGTTTAGGTGGATTAATAATGGGCTTCGCATATGTGACGAGCAGTATGAGTGCGAGCGCATTTATTGGAGTTGCAGGAATGTCGTATAAAACTGGCGGTACTGCGATATGGATAAACGTCGTTATCGGCTTTCTGCTCTCCTACCCCATAGCATTCTTGATTGTCGGCCCTAAGTTTCGTAGAGTCTGCGAGAGAATTGGAGCCTTGACGATTCCGGATTTCTTCGAAGCCAGATTTTACAGTAAGTTGGCCCGGTTAATTCCGGCGGCCATAATCATAACCTTTATGATTCCCATGATGGTGGTCCAATACAAGGGTGCCGGACTAGTGCTATCGCAGCTTCTTGGCATTTCATATGGGTGGGCAATTCTAGTATTTGCGGGCGTGGTCGCCTTTTACGTATCGATAGGCGGAATTTTGGGGGTAGCTTATACAGATGTTTTACAGGGCGCGTTGATGCTTATTGGAGCTCTTTCTGTCATTCCTATAGTACTCAAAGCGGCTGGCGGGTGGACTAACATAGCCGCGACCTACTCCCAGGCGAACCCGCAGCTCTTTAGCTGGTCCGGTACTTCCGGCGCAGCCCTAGCCATATCCCTATCGCTATCATATTTTGTCGGCGTGTTCGGTACTCCCCACACTGTTTCAAAGTTTCTGACGGTAAGAAAAGGAGAAATCGGAAAAGCATGCGCTATAGGCCTGATTATGCAATACCTCTGTATAGCTCCCGTTGTTGCTGGAATGGCAGCTCATGTTCTTTACCCCGGGCTCAAAGATGCTGATATGGTAATGCCCTTGATATTGACTAACTTATTCCCCCCAGTTTTGGGCGGATTACTGCTTAGCGGCATTCTAGCGGCTATGATGTCAACGGCAGATTCGGTTGTGTTGGTCAGTAGCTCTGCTTTTGTAAAAGATATTTACCAGGGATTTATTAATCCGAATATCTCGGAAAAGGCGGTAATAAATGCAGCCCGGGTGGTTGCGCTGGCCGTTGGTATTGCAGGTCTGGTATTAGCTCTTAATCCACCTGCTCTGCTTACCATGGTTATGATTTGGGCATTCGGCGCCTTCGGGCTCCTCTTCGCTCTGCCTCTCATAGGAGGCTTATTCTGGAAGAGAATGACTAAAGAAGCGGCTATAGTGGGTTGGGTCGTTGGGTTAACATCATATCTCGGCTGGCAAGCCATAGGGCAACCTCTGGTTCCGACATTTGTGGCGTCCCTTGTCCTCACGACGATATCAATCGTTGTAACCTCGTATCTTACACCTGCTCCTCCCAAGGTCGTCATGGACACCTTTTTTGAAGAGTAAACCCCAAGAGTAACTTATACACGTGCACTCGTCTCAATCAAAGCCACTCAAGCGAGGACCCGGAAACCTAGGAAACGGATGCTTGAAGAGGCGTCGTTTTGTACCTTTTCCGCTCGCATGCACGAACCGTCAATTGCCGATCCGTAAGTAGGTCAGGTTAACGAAAAACAGCTCGGGCATCAACAGGATATCACTCAATAACCTAACACCTGAGGAGGTCTGCTATATGACTATAAGGATTGTCGCGATTAACGGTAGCCCTCGAAAAAAGGGTCATACAGGTGTCCTACTTCAAAGAGCGGTCGAGGCAGCCCAGGAGATACCGGGAGTTAAGGCCGAGCTCATACACTTGGCGGGCAAGAAGATACACTCCTGCCTGGGTTGCGCAAAACCTGACGGCAGAATGAATTGTAGAGAGGAATGCGCTATTAAAGACGACATGAGCGAGATATATCCCAAACTCGTAGAGGCCGACGGGCTAATAGTCGGGACTTCGGTGTATTACTGTAATGTATCAGGGCTACTAAAGAACTTTATGGACAGGTGTAACTCCCTTAAGTTTCGTAGATATAGGCTTGCAGACAAGGTGGGTGGCGCACTAGCCGTCGCCGCACACCAACACGGTGGTGTTGAGACCGCCGTGGAAGCAATATACCGCTTTTTCTATATGCAGGGAATGGTTGTCGTCAACGACGGGGCACCGACGTACGACGACATCAAGGAGTTCGAAAACATAAAAGGACCAAGATCGGAGTTCTCTGCCGTCTGGGACATGACCCATTATCCTGGCGGCTTTGCCGACCCTCGGTACGGTGCCATATTAGAGGATCCTGTGGCTGTAGTAACATCGCGCGCCTTGGGCAGGCGAGTCGCTCGTGTGGCTCTCTGGTTAAAGGCCGGTATGGACCAAATAGGTGCCAATCGATACGGATACGATATGATTGGTAGTTAGCTCTTCATAGGAAAGCAGAAGCGGAAGGAGCCGTTGTAGGCGATGAGCAATACGGTAGGTAGTCATATCGTAAATGAAGTAATTAGCAGAATCGAAGACAACGTCGATCGGCTCTTAAACCTTCTTCGGGCGCTTATCCAAGTGGACACTTGTAATCCGCCGGGGGATTATCGGAGGATCTCGGAGATAGTAGCTGATGAGTTCTTAAGTCTCGGGTTGAATGTTCAGCCCCTTCAGGGCCAAGACGGCAAGCCAAACATCATAGGATACCTTCCGGGATCGCAGGGCAATAAAACCCTGCTTGTTAGTGCTCACATGGACGTGGTTCCGGTCGGAAAGGCTGAAGATTGGGCGGTGGACCCGTTCGGTGGCGAGATAATAGAGGGAAAGATTTATGGTCGAGGAAGTGCGGATACAAAGTGTGGTTTAGCGTGCCAGGTCGAAGCTTTGAGGGCAATTCGTAGTGCAGGAGTGGAGCTAACAGAGAATCTTCTATTGGGTGCAACCGTCGACGATGAAACAGCCGGTACAATGGGTATGAAGTACGTCATAGAGAAAGGCCTCCGCAGTGTAGGATGGCCGAGGCCCGACCGCGTTCTAATCGGGGAGCCGTCCGACCTCGCAGTTGTAGGCGCATGGAAGGGGCGCATATGGTACGAGATTACTTTAGGAGGTATTGCCGCCCACGGAGGAGCGCCTGAGCACGGTGTTAACGCTATAGATAAAATGATAAGCCTCATAAACGAAATAAAGAAGATGGATCTAAAGAGTCACCCTCTCACCGGTCACGACTCCATAAACATCGGAACAATAACGGGTGGCACAAAGATCAACGTGGTTGCCGATGAGTGCAAAGCCACATTCGATATTCGTTACGGTCCACCGAGGAAAGCTTCGGAGGTGGACTCGTTCGTTCGAGGCGTCATTAAGGATCTTGAGAAAAAGGATCGCCATTTCCGGGTCAGGTCAGTGAGCGTATGGGATTTTCGTGATCCGGTTTGGATAGACCCCGAAGATGATTTTGTTAAATGCCTATTGAGCTGTGTAAGAGAGGTCACTGCCAGAGAACCAACTTTCACCGGTTCCTTATCTGCAGGAGATCTTCACCACTGTTTCATGAACGGTATCCCGGGGGCGTGGATAGGACCTGGGAAAATGGAAGTTGCGCATAAGCCAAATGAATACGTGGAAATAAGCAAACTCGTTGCTGCCACTAAAATCTATGCCCTAGCAATACTCAAGCAGTGTTCGAAGGTATAAATACCCGAGGTGAATGTGGTGCTGGATATTAGTCAATACATTTGCAGAGACGAAGTAATATCTCTCACGCAGAGCCTGGTGCAGATACCTTCAGTAAACCCCCCGGGAGATTCGCCAGAATGCGCCGAATTTCTCATGAAGAAACTGAGGTCTGAAGGGATCGAAACAGAGATAGTTAAAGCGCCTGGGTCATGTATTAGTAACGTAGTTGCAAGGTTAAGGGGTCGGCGTACAGGAAAGACCCTATTGTTAAACGGTCACATAGATGTGGTACCTCCAGGTGACGGCTGGACCGTAGATCCGTTTTCCGGGGAGATTAGCCACGGAAACATATATGGTAGGGGTACCTGCGACATGAAGTCCGGAATAGCCGCGGCTGCAGCCGCTATTATCGGGATCCATCGCGCGGGGTCACCCTTCAATGGAGAGATTATCTTTACGGCGGTGGGCGACGAAGAAACCGGCAGTAAAGACGGTACACTGCACTTGATAGACCGGGGAATTATTAAGGGGGTTGACTTCGGAATAGTATGTGAACCCTCGAATCTAGAAGTCGACCTGGGGAACCGTGGGTGCGTTTGGATGAGGCTAACTATACAGGGACGTGCGGCGCATGCAAGCCGTCCGCATATGGGCAGTAGTGCTATTAGCTATGCCGCAAAGTTAGTATCGGCGCTTGAGAGTCTCGAGTTTAAGTGTTGCAACGAAATATTTGAAGTGACCAGTCCCAGTCTACTAGTAACCCTTATCCGAGGTGGAGTAAAAGTCAATGTGGTTCCAGACAAATGTATACTTGAAATTGACAGGAGGACTCTTCCAGGTGAACAGGTTGAAACCGTGATAGAAGAGGTCTCAAGGGTGATCGCCTCCTTATGTGATGATAATGTAAAAACCCAGCTAGAAGTAGTTAAGGGCTGGGATCCGTATGTCATTTCGCCAGAAGAACCTGTTGTTCAAGCACTCCGTCGGTCCTGTTTATCTGTTCTTGGCAGGGAACCGAAAATGGGTGGCAAGGCCGGCTCCACAGACGGATCTCACATCGCAACCAAATGTCATATCCCCACAGCTATATTCGGCCCAGGAAATCCGGTCCTTTCGCATACCGCGAATGAACACATAGCCCTGGAGGATATTTTCGCAGCCACAATTATCTACTCACAGGCGGCTATAGAGCTCTTGAACTAACGGCTGTTAGTCTAGAGAAGAATAAATGCCGTATTCGGGCGCAGAGGTTGTATCACACAATGGGCGGGCTTTTGGCATTGCGCAAAGCTCGCCCTATTATACCTCAACTACCGTAGATATATCCCATATTCCAGATATATCCCATATTCCGCACCCCCTGGTCCCGCCGAAACGAATTAAATAAAGAACCAAAACGAATTAGATAAAGAACCAAGTGAAAAATGACTGTCCAGCTCCTCCCCATGCCCTAACGTTGGTGCTCGGGGCAGCAGGAATGGTTTAGGTGCATCACGACGGTCCAGCCGCGCTCGTCGTTCGCAACCACACCAGCCGCACGATACCACATCCCTTTTCACTCCTCGCCCAGGCCCAGGAGCGCGGCAGGCTTTCGCACTATCATCCGCTCCAGATCCGCTTCGGGCAGGCCTTTTTCGTAAAGACATTGGGCAAAAACCCTCAGACACTCATTCGGCATCGGGTTATGCCGCTGTCCACCATCGCTGACGAGAACGGCGTGTTCAACGCCGATCTCCTTTATCGCGCCTAAGACCTTGTCCACGGTGGCGTAATTCCACATGGGAGAGATCGTGCAGTAACCGAATTCAGCCGTCGCACCTAAGGCCACCAATTCCTTCAATTGGGACAGGGACAGGTTGGGTACCTTGAAAAAGGGGTGGGTTATGAGTATCTTGGAAACCCCGTGGGCTCGCGCCGCCTTTACAAGGATATAAATCTCATCGGGCGAGAGATGGCATGTCCCAAGAACGGCATCGTGTTCGGCGACCAACGTCAATACCTCGGCCACTTGGTCGGTGACCTCTCGGTCTTCCCCCAATATTCGAATACCACCAGGTCCGTTTCCCGATGACGACCTCCCGCCTTCCTGTACGTCATACCTGCCCCGGGAGCCGTGGATTCGAGCGTGATAATCGGCGTCCACCGTCGGCATCCAGACGATTTTCCCTCCTAGCCTCAACGCCGCTTCGACTGCGTCGGGATTTATCCCGCCGACATACTTGTTGAGCACAATCCCCCCGAATACTTTTAAATCGGGGAGCTGCCTTGACACCTCCCTCGCCCTGGATACGGTGCTCTCGTGGTGGCATTTCAGAACCATCGCCTTCATTCCCGCGGAAAGCGCCGCGGAAGCCGCACCCATATCGTCGCACAGCCTGGGGAAAAGGCAGGGGTATGTATGAACGTGCAAGTCTATCGCGTCTGTCAAGTCAATGAGCATGACTCTTGCCTCCGAGCGTATGGTCTCTACGTAAGTTCTATGGCCCCGTTAGGACAGAGCTGGGCACACAGTCCGCAGCCATCGTCCTAATCCTCTTCGTGCTCTCCCCGAGCCCAGTTAATCAGGCCTCCGGCCAACAGTATGCTTCGTTCGCGTTCCGATAGAGTAAGCCTCGCGGCGAAGCGTGCTCCGTTGCTTGCATCCTCAACATAAACGCGTTCTTTCTGTTGAATCGCACACCTGACGTTCACTATTCTGAGCCGCTGTCCCAGTGAAACTCGGTCGTAATCCTCTTCCCTATCAAAAACTAGGGGAATAATCCCGTGGTTTATGAGATTCGCCCGATGGATCCTGGCAAACGACTTTGCCAGGACGCACCTTATTCCAAGAAACGCGGGCGCCAGTGCGGCGTGCTCCCTACTGGACCCCTGTCCGTAGTTCAGTCCTCCGACAACAACTCCGCATCTGGCCTCCTGCGCTCGCTTAACGAAATCTTTGTCGACGTACCTAAAAACGTATTCGGCGATCCTTGGGAGATTGGAGCGGAGAGCCATCACTTCAGCGCCGCTGGGCACGATATCGTCGGTCGAAGTATTATCGCCAACTTTCAGCACCACAGTGCATACCAGTTCGTCCTCCATTTCCCCCCTTAACGGGAGTGGAGCGATGTTCGGGCCCCTTATGACTTCAACACTCTCACCGGCTCCATTTGACGGAAAAATGAACATCTTTTCGTCCGTTTCAAACTTCTCGGGTATCTCCACTCTCGGGTATTCCAAGTCCAAATCCCTGGGGTCCGTTATCATCCCGGTGATCGCAGACGCCGCAGCCACTTCCGGACTGCTCAAGTACACCTGTGCGTCTTCCGTACCGCACCGACCTCTGAAATTGCGGTTGCTGGTTCTCAGAGAGACTCCATTCGACGGTGGAGCAAACCCGTTCCCCACGCAAGGACCGCATGCGCACTCCAGAATCCTGGCTCCGGCATCTATTAGATCTTTCAGCTCGCCCGTCTTCGCGAGCATCTTTAGGACCTGCCGCGATCCCGGTGCCACGGCTAAAGAAACGGACGGGTGCACCCTTTTGCCTTTTAATATTCTAGCGACCCTTGCCAAATCTACATAGGAAGAGTTCGTACAGCTTCCGATCACGATTTGATCCACTTTTTGCTTTTCCAAACACCTTACAGGTATAACATTGTCCGGCATGTGGGGTCGCGCCACCAAGGGCTCAATCTCGCTGAGGTTTACCGTCACCGTTTCATCGTAGACAGCCGAGTCGTCTGCATATAACGGCCGCCATACTTCCCCGCGCCCTTGAGCGACTAGAAATGCTAACGTATTTTGATCGGAAGGGAACACCGACGTCGTCGCTCCGAGCTCTGTTCCCATGTTCGCTATTGTGGCCCTTTCCGGAACCGAAAGGGTGGCGACGCCTGGCCCGACATACTCGAATACTCGTCCGATCCCCCCTTTCACCGTAAGCCGCCTAAGCAATTCTAGAATTACGTCTTTAGCGTTTACCCAAGGCTCTAGCGCACCCGTAAGCCACACCTGTGTAATTCTCGGCATCCACAGTACGAAGGGTTTGCCAGCCATTGCAAGCGCAACATCCAACCCACCCGCACCTATAGCTAGCATACCTAGCGCACCGCAAGTCGGCGTATGGCTGTCCGCCCCCAAGAGAGTCTCTCCAGGTACGCCGAACCTCTCGAGGTGTACTTGATGGCAGATACCGTTACCTGGACGAGAAAAAATCGCCCCGTATTTTTCCGACATCCCCTGAAGAAACCTATGATCGTCCGCATTCTCGTATCCTACTTGCAACGTGTTATGATCGACGTAAGTTACGCTGAGCTTGGCTTGGACCCTCGATTTCCCCATAGCCTCGAATTCGAGCCAAGCTAAGGTCCCACTTGAATCTTGGACCAAGGTCTGGTCTATCTTCAGAGCTATCTCCGCTCCCCTTTCGGTCGTACCTCTGACCAAGTGATTCTTGATGAGTTTCTCCGTGACGGTGTCTCCTCTCGTCATACGACCGCTCCCTCCGAGTCCCACTCCGTTACAAGCAGGTGTTTCGACCTACCCCGTTTGAATTAAAGTCATTACAAACCCGTCGAGGAAGTCCTCGTAAAGCTGCGAGACCGCCAACGCTCGCTCCTTCCTCGGATGCATCGTCGAATGGCGCAAGGGCGCCTAGCATCCTGAAATAGTCCCCCGGCTCATCGAGGTCGAAGGATACCTCCGGCATAAAAAGCACGACATAACCGCCGTTATGAGAAGCCGCGCAGATGCCGACCTCGCGGAGGTGCTCTTGGAAACTCCCCTCGCCGAAACGAAATCGGACCCGCCATCCCGGAGGAATGTACAGCGCGTTGGTACCGCGAAGGCGCCTGTCCGGGCAGATCAGAGCGCGGCCATCCGCGTTTCTCCTTACGGCCGAGGCCAATCTCTCCGCGCACTCCCGGTCAAAGAGCGGGAGGTCGGGGAGGATGATTAGAAACCCCGGGATAGAGGACTCCGCCGATTCCTCGAAGTGCCTACCCAACTTCGAGACCGCATACTCCAGGTGGGCGTTGAGCCCCGAGCCCTCCGCCTCCATCACGCGAAGGGATCCGCCGGCTCTAAGTCGTAGGTCCCCCATGACACCGTAAATCGCCGCCCCCTGGCCCTCGCCCGTTACTATCACCGTCTCTTCCACATTACCTTCAAGGGCCATTACCGCCTTCTTCAACATCCAAAGGGCGAGATCCGAGCGCTCGGCAGGTGAGAGTACGCTCGAAAGCCTACTCTTGGCGCCTTCCGTCCCTTTAAAGGGCAAGACGGCCACGAGGGGCCTTTTCGCTTTGCTCTCGGAAGGCAGGTCACACTTCGGAGCGTCGTAGCCGGCTCCAACCGTGTGACCCCGAAGCCCCAACAATCGGATCCGGTTTAACCCATGAGACGCGATATCCATCCCGTACCTCATATCCCGGTTATCCTGATCCCCGCCCTCCTTTTCTTCATCCTCTTGTTGATGCCTATGAGTACCGGGGTCATCTTCTCGATCACCCTGGCGTTCTTGAGGGGTCCCGCATCTATGCCCCTTAGGCCTATGCTCTCGCACATTTCGGACACGACTGCCTTCGCAGGGGCATCGTCCCCGCATATCAAGACGTCGGGGAGCTCGACGGACCCCCCTTCCGGGAACGAGTGCATGGAGAGGTTCTCAAAGGCCGCGACGACCTTCGACTCAGGTCCGAGGATGCGTGCCGCCTCCTCCGCCGCGGAGCCGTCCGGTACGTCTACCCACGACGTGGGGTTACCGGGATCCAGGGGGACCGACGTGACCACGACCGGTTTGCCGTCGACGCAGTCCCTAATCGAGGCCAGTATATCCGCCTGAGCTGCGTAGGGTACCGAGACCACGATGACTTCTGCAGCCCGGCAGGCCTCTTTGTTTTCGGCCCCACTGATGGAACCCGTATACAGATGCGCCGTATCGCGAAGAGGGTCGAAACCGTCATGCGGGCCCGCATCCGCGCACGCGCCAGCAGGCGAAGTCCTATTCCCATATACCTCTTCTATGCTGCGGGCAGAGGCCTCCGCCTTGGCCTTATCCCTGGAACCGATGATCACATCGTATCCCGCTGCGTAAAAGCGCCTGGCCAGAAGGGCACCGAGGTGCCCCGTTCCGCCCACTACAGCCACTTTCTTCTTATCAGACAATTAAAACGCCTCCAGTTCATCGACTATCCGGTAAATAGTATCTCTCTCGGCCGGAACCCGGCCTACCCCCAGTATCAAATCCCGTATATCGGTCTCGGACAGAGATTGACCCCAACCCCCACCTGCAGAAGAAGTTATCTTTTCGCTGAAGAGCGTACCCCCCAAGTCGTCGCACCCGGCATCGAGGCACATCTGGGCGAGCTTGGGCCCGAGCTTCGGCCACGACACCTGGATATGGTCTATGGCCCCGGCCAGCATGAGCCTGGATACGGCGTGTACTTTTATATCTTCGAGGCCCGTGGTCCCCTGCCGGACGGCGAGCCCATCGGGTGGGTGTCGGTATATCCTCGTGTTATAGTGGATGAAGCTCAAGGGGATGAACTCGGTAAAACCCCCTGTCTCTTTTTGGATCGACCTTATGAGGTCGAGGTGCCGCGCCCTGTGGGTTTCGTCCTCTATGTGCCCGTACATCATGGTGGCCGTGGTGGGTATTCCTTTTTTATGGGCCGCCTTCACCACCGAAACCCATTCCCCGGTACTGATCTTTTTTGGACAGAGCACCCGCCTTATCCCGTCGTCGAGGATCTCGGCGGCGGTTCCCGGTATGCTCCCGAGGCCCGCGTCCTTCAAGGCGTCGAGGCAATATTCGACGGAAACCCCCCACTTGTCGGCCATTGCCTTTATCTCCATTGGAGAGAAGGCGTGGATGTGGATGTCGGGCGCCACGTCCTTTACGGCTTTACATATATCAAGGTAATAGCGGTAATCGAGGGCGGGGTTTATCCCGCCCTGAAGGCAGACCTCCGTACACCCCTGTTTTTTGGCGGTACTCGCTTCCTCCTTCACCTGTTCCACGCTCATGGTGTAGCCGCCCCTCCCCGGCAACACGCTGAACGCGCAGAAACCGCACTGCATGGTGCAGACGTTGGTGAAGTTGACGTTTCTATTCTTGACGTAGGTGACCCTGTCACCCACCGTCCGGCGCCTCAATTCGTCGGCCGCCTGGGCTATTATCCAGACGTCGAGGCCGCGGGCCTGAAGGAGGGAGGCTCCTTCTTCGCATGTTATTTCTTGACCTTTTAGGCACTTTCCGAGGATACGGTCCAAACTCGAGTTGTCAGTCCTTACCACTATGGATTACACCACCCGGAAACGTCACTCAGGCTCCCCATTGACTTCTTGGCTTCCATCCATGATGCAGAGCGCGAAGAATACCCTGCCCCGTATCCCGCAGACTCCTCGCCAGCAGAAAAGTAGCCCTGGCGTTAATCTTGTGTCATGAAGCCGCGCTCCTTGTCGACAGTACACATGCATGCCTCACTAGACTTGTGCCAGAGAACCCCGCTAGACCGAGCTAAGATAATATCCACCGGTAAGCCCAAGGCAATAGGACTACCACTGTCATCCAGCGCGCCAGGTGAAGAAACGTCACCGTTACCGGCTCGGCCCCCAAATCCTCTGCAACTACACTCATCTGGCTTAATCCGCCTGCACAACATGACAGTATACAGGTCTGTAGGTCCCAGCCGGTAAGTCTTTGGACCAAGACAGCCAGTAAGAAGCCGTTGGCAAGCATAATCAGGGTCAGCAGAATAAGGGGAACATAGGCAGCCGCCAGAGCTTTCAGCATACTCGACGTCAGACCCGCACCTATCAAGGCACCCAAACCGGCCTGTGCGAGGGATTTGACTATTTTTGGAATGGTGGCACATTCTCGCCCCATAGCTCGTACGGTTCCCACTGCCAACATGGAACCTATCAATCCTCCCGCCGGAAGTCCGGCGGCATTGAACACGGCACCGCCGAGAACAGCAAGACCGACGCTACGCAAATAAGGGGAAAGCTTCCCGCAGCGACTACCAGCGCCTTCATACGCGCAGTCTTCGGATTCCGCAGTACGCTTCCACTGATCTTCGGTACAATTATCCTTACGGGTTAGTCTTTGTATCCAAGGCCCTACCACGGGAGTCACCAGAAGCACCGACGAAAGTCTAAAGAACTGCAGTATTGCGACAATCGCGGGTTCTCCTCCAAGAGACATGGCGAGCAGACTCATCTCGGCAATTCCGCCAGGAGTTGACGACAGTAGCGCAGTCGTAATGTCCAGGGTCGTTACTCTATATAGCAAGTGTCCCGTGGCGAGCGATACTACCAACCACCAGATACTCACTATGACGGACGGTACGGCCATTTTTTTCAAGGCAAGACTAAGCCCCTTGGTAACCCTCAACCCTGTGAATAGACCGATGACGATTTGACACGAAAGCCTCAGGTAAGCCGGCAAACTTACCGGCCTGATCCCGAACGACCCTATCACAGCAACGGATACCATCGACCCCAGTAGTGGGGCGGCGGGAACCCGTAACACACGAAATGCGAACCATCCTGGTAAGGCCAATGC
>DUSP01000146.1 GCA_012842575.1 Clostridia bacterium | reverse complement strand
TAGACCGTTTTTCTTTAGTCGTTTTTCTTTGGCCGTTTCTCTTTAGTCGCTTCTCTTTGGCACCCTTTTGGTAATCCAGTATATGTACGTCGACCGAAAGCGGATCAGGGCAATGCGTAGGTGAGCCCATCGAGCTTCAGCCTCCTGAATACCCGCCCTTGCGACGGTCATACTACTCTTGGGCTCAAAGATAAGGTGCATGCAGGTTTTGGATGAGGTGATACACCTATGAGCGGCCCTGCCGACACATATCGGCCTACAGCCGATGAAGTAAGGGGCCGGTGAAATCAGCTGAAAGGAGCGTACGTTATGAATCGGACCATTGTCGGGGTCTTTCGGTCAAAAGCCGATGCGGAGAAGGCGGTCTCCGAGTTGCGGGCCAAAAGGGTGTTAAGTCGGTCAGGCCAAGGGTGGCTCCGGAGTCATCAATTTACGTTTTCCTCGATTTCAACCCTTGGCCTGACCGATTTGACCGCCACACCCATGCGGCATTTCATGCCCGATTTGAGTGCCGACCTGGCCTTTGATTCGACGAACTTGGCTTTCTTGCTGAGATCTCAACCTGTTTTTCGAGGAATGGGATGTTATCGGCTGCGGTGTGGACTGAAACGCCGCCCATAATACCGCCGAGACCAACGACACCAAAGCGATGGGGTCGAAAGACACACCTCCTACACTGATCCTGGGTGGAATCTCGAGCTTGAGGAAGGCCGAGAGAGCGGTGACGGCAATATAAATGCCGCCGGCGACCCCACCGATGTCTAGTATCGCTTGGGAAATCGGAGACGGTTTGGGTTCAAAGGGCACACCACCGGCGTCACCTTGTGCCTGCCTCATGGACAGGACATGAGCCCTTTTCCGCACGGAAAAATAGGTCAGAAAGATCAATACGACAAAAAAGAGACTCGTCTGCACAGCCGACCCCCCCTTTCTTCCAACATCCTATTCCTTGGGAGGTCCGTCTATGTCAGTCTCTCCTGCCTCACGGCACGGCGAAGCGCGCAAAGAAGCCACCGCGTACCCTTCCTTACCGGCTTTACCCCTCTGGCGATCCCAGTTTTCCTTGTTCTTTTGGCAGTAGGCCGTGAACAGCTCATCCGGTCCCATCCCCGCCTTTATACAGGCACCGATCAGGAAGTGGAACACGTCTACGAGCTCTTCCCTAACCGCTTGCATGTCGAGGGGCCGTGGCGCTTTCCACCATTTATAGTTGACTTCGTCAAGGAGTTCCCCGAGCTCCGCCACCATGGCCAGGACCTGCTTTTGGATCCAGGCTTCCGGTCCGAAATCAAGTCCCCTGGATTTCGAAATAAACTCGTCGAGTTCTCGCTGCATCTGGAAGACTAAGGCAAGTCTGTCCATCCGGTCACCCTTGTCACGCTTCGCAGCCGAAGCGTTGAGATCTTTCTCAGTTTTTGCAGCAGCCATTCCCCGCCTCCGGTCAATCCAAATCTTTCACGGGCCCCACTACGCTCATGGTCAACTCGTCGGGAATCATGACCCTGCGAGTCACTTGATTGACGTCGTCAAGGGTCACCGCGTCGATCTTGGAAATCACTTCGTCTATGCCGGGAACCCTTCCCAAAAGAAGGCCGGATTTGCCTAACCGTGACATCCTGGCGGATGTCGCTTCAAGACCCAACAGAAGATCCGACTTCAGTAGGGTTTTTGCGTTGGCGAGCTCCTTTTCGGTAATGCCCTCCTCATTTAGAGCCCTCATTTCGTTTGCGATAATGTCAAGGACTTCTCTGAAAGAGGAAGGGTTGACGCCGGCGTAAATCGTGAACAGACCGGCATCGGTGTAACTGGACAGGTACGAGTAAATGGAATAGGCAAGCCCCCGTTCCTCCCTCACGCGCTGGAAAAGACGGGAACTACCGCCGCCCCCTAGGATTTCGTTGAGTATTTGAAAGGTGTACACGTCCTCGTCGCCTAACGCCACTCCCTCCGCCCCAAGACAAAAGTGAACTTGCTCCGTATTCTTCTGCCGGGTTATCCGCTCCCTTTGCGGCCGGACGTGAGTCGATGCCTTCAGCCTTTCGCCGGTCTTTTTCCCTTTTTTCCTATCTACGGGTGCAGCGGCGCTCGAAGCTGACCAGCCCGAAAACAACTCTTCGAAAATCCTGACAAGCCGCTTAACCTCAAAACAACCCGCTCCCGAAACGAGGGCTCTCTCCGGAACATAATACCGTTCGTAAAAAGAGCGGATACGATCACGGTCAATCTCTGAAACCGTGTCGTATGTACCGAGCACAGGCCTTCCCAACGGGTGGTTGCCCCACGCCGCTTTGGCGAGGATGTCGTGTACGACGTCGTCCGGCGTATCCTCGTACAACCTGATCTCCTCCATCACCACCATCCGCTCCCTTTCGCATTCCTCGGGATCGAACTTAGGATGCAGGAGCATGTCTGCGATGAGCCTCAGCGCCGGCTCGACGAATTCGGGAAGGGTTTTCGCATAATAGCAGGTATACTCCTTCGTTGTAAACGCGTTGACGTGGCCCCCCAGGGAGTCTATTGCCTCTGCAATCTCCCTCGCCGACATGGTTTCGGTACCTTTGAACATCAGATGCTCTATGAGATGCCCTATGCCAGCCTCCTCGGGGGTTTCGAAACGCGAGCCCGAAAGGAGCCAGATGCCTATTGACACTGACTTGACCTGGTCCATGGGTTCAAAAATGAGTCTCATGCCGTTCGACAGCGTAGTCTCTTCCATATGCCATTCTGTCACCTATCCAGCGCCCCTTATCTCCCTGAGGATCCCCATGTCCTTCAGGTAGTCACCCGGTATTTCGATCGGTGTCTCAAGGATCCCCGCTATATCCTCTCCCACACAAAACCACGATTTCGGGGCCACCGCCAGTATGGTGCCAAAGCCATCAACACCAATATATCCCTCGCCCACGTGCGCGTGCCTGTCCCTGCGTGACCCCAGGGGATGTTGGGAGTCGTTCAAATGAAGGAGGTATACGAGACCCTCTTCCGTCACACCGCGTAACTCTTCACCGATGGCCGCCCACGTTTCCGGAAGGCGGACGTCGTAACCCGCGGCAAAGGCATGACACACATCGAGGCAGATCCCGAGGCAATCGCCGAAACCCTCTTCCCTCAACACCGAGATGACCGCGGCCAAGGATGAGAATCTCCGGCCAACTTCGCCCCCTTGGCCCGCCGTGTTTTCGAGGAGAAGGCGACACTTCGGAGTGTATTCTTCCAACACCTCCCGTAAGAGGGATGCCACATTGGCCAACCCACGTTCTTCGTCTTCATGGTGTCCGGAGTGTACGACGCAAAAGGCACATCCCAGGGCGTCGGACCTCTTTAGGTCCAGGGTTAAAACCTCCCTGGCGTAATCACGGGTCTTTCCCCCATCATGAGCCAAATTTACGAGATACGGCACGTGAACCACGAGGGGCCTGATGTCAGATTCGTCCAAGATTTGGCGCATTCTCATGATTTCACTTTCCGTAAACTCCCTTGGCTTTCCTCCGCGGGGAGATCGTGAGAATATTTGAACCGCTTCGCAATGCAAATCCCGGGCAAGCTCCGCCATTTTAAAAAGCCCACCCGAGATTGTGAGGTGAGCTCCGATCCTGATCATGACCGCATCGCCCGTACCCGACCGTTCATCACGAACCAGCCCTTTCGGTTGTTCGGAGGCACTTTTTCCGGTACCTTTTACCGGTATTTCTTACCGGTATCTGTGCCTTGTGTTCCTGCCGTCCTTACCGTTCTTGTCATTCTTGCCCTCCCTGACGTCTTTGGCGAATCGATCGTTCTTGGCGCCCCCGGCTCCTTGACCTCTTGTTCTGTAAGCCTGGCTCCTGTAACGGTTCCCCTCGTCCTCCGTCGCGGCTTCGCCACCCCTTTCCATGACCGCTTGGCGTTGCGACAGGTTTATCCTTCCGAACTTGTCTATGTCCGTGACCTTGACGAGTATTTCGTCGCCCACCGAGACTACGTCCTCAACACGGGATACGTATCCTCCATCACCGAGCTCCGCCAATCTCACCAGGCCTTCCTTGCCGGGGAGAATCTCCACAAAGGCTCCGAAGTTGGTGAGGCGTTGCACTTTTCCCAGGTATATACCGCCGGTTTCCACGTCCCTCGTCAAAGCCTCGATCATCTTGACCGCTTTACGCCCGCCTTCAGCATCGGTGGCGGCAATGTACACCTTGCCCGTCTGCTCGATGTCGATCTTGGTGTTGGTCTCGGCGATTATCTTGTTTATGGTCTTTCCGCCCGGACCGATGACGTCCCTTATCTTTTCCGGATCGATCTCCATGATCAGGATCCTTGGGGCGTAAGGCGACAGTTCCTTTCTCGGTTGCGCAATGGTCTCAAGCATCCGCTCGAGGATAAAGAGCCTACCCCGTCTGGCCTGTTCCAAGGCGGTTTTGATGATCTCTCTCCCGATCCCCTTGGTCTTTATGTCCATTTGGAGGGCGGTCACGCCTTGCTTGGTTCCCGCGACTTTGAAGTCCATATCGCCGAGGGCATCCTCTATCCCCTGGATATCCGTCAACACCACGAACCTGTCATCCTGCTTGATGAGTCCCATGGCGACACCCGCCACCGGTGCGGTGATCGGCACGCCCGCGTCCATGAGGGCCAACGTCGAACCGCAGACCGACCCCATCGAAGTGGAGCCGTTAGACTCGAGCACTTCAGACACAATGCGTATCGTATAGGGAAACTCCGACTCGTCGGGCAGAATCGGTTCGATAGCCCTTTCGGCAAGCGCCCCGTGGCCGATCTCCCTCCGGCCCGGCCCCCGTAAAGGCCGCGCCTCCCCTACGCTATACGGGGGGAAGTTATAGTGGTGCATGAAACGCTTGGACTCTTCTTCGCCCACGTCATCCAAGATCTGTATGTCACCGACGGCGCCAAGAGTCACTACGCTCAATACCTGCGTCTCGCCCCTCTCGAAAAGCCCCGACCCGTGAGTTCTGGGCAAGATGGATACCTCGCAGGTAACTGGCCTTATTTCATCGACCTTCCGCCCGTCCACGCGAATTCCTTCTTCTATGATGAGCTTCCGTACCGCCGCCTTGAGTTGACTGTACGCCTCTTTCTTGGCGACGGCGACGGCTTCGGAACCAAAATAGGTGAAGGGTTCGATTATCTTGGCGGAGGCTTCATCGATGATGCGCTCGCGCTCTTTTTTCGCCGAAAGCCTGTCGTTTGACTCTTTTGATACCTTTATGGTCTCCCGCAACACTCCCGGTAATATGGACTCAGCCCGTAACATTACATGTTCCTTGACGAGGTCGAACAACGCGTCCCTCGCGGCCAGCGCCAAAGTGGAACCGGGAATCCCGGGGTACATCGCCTCAAGGCTCCCCACGGTCGCCGATACCATGTCTTCAACCGGCGGCGTATCCGCCACCGCCACATCGCCTAGGTGTTCCGTATATGAAGTCAGGGCGCGCTGCACGGATGGGGCGAGTATCTCGCGGGCCTTCTCCTTTATATCTTCTGGTGCCGGCTCGCCCAGCCAGTTCTGCTTGGGCTTTCCGATTTCCTCTACCATGCGTTCCTGTAGGGCTACGATTTCCTGGATCGCTTTATGCCCGAACATAATGGCTTCTAGGATTTCATCTTCGGGGATCTCTTTGGCGCCCGCCTCCACCATCAAGACCGCATTTTTCAACCCCGCCACTACCAGCTTGAGGTCGCTTTTCGCCGCCTCTTCGCGTGTGGGGTTTATCACGAAGCGACCGTCTACCCGCCCCACTTCCACGGCCCCAATAGGGCCCTCAAATGGTATGTCTGATATGGACAACGCAGCCGAGGCGCCGTTGAGGGCGCAGATTTCCGGTGAGTTGTCCTGATCTACGGACATCACGGTGGCTATGATCTGTACCTCGTACCGATACCCCTCGGGGAAAAGGGGTCTGATGGGTCTGTCGGTCAACCTCGCAGCCAGGATGGCTTTCTCATGGGGTTTACCTTCGCGACGCGTCCAGCTCCCCGGAATACGTCCCACCGAATACAGCCTTTCTTCGTAGTCCACGGTCAAGGGCAAAAAGTCGGCGCCTGGTTTAGGTTCTTGCGATGATACCGCGGTCACCAAGACCGCCGTATCGCCGTATCTCACCATTACTGACCCATTTGCCTGTCTGGCCAGCTTCCCCGTTTCGAAGGACATTTCACGACCGGCCACAATGAGGCTATATTTCTTGAAACGCGCGTTTTGCTCGGTTTCGGGTTCAAGAACATTGGCACCCATGCCGCCGGCTTCCCCTTCACCGTTTTTGGGTCCACTGCTTATATCCCCTACGGCGGCCCCGGGTCCGGTTAACCCCGCAGTCCGTTCACGAAATTCCAATTCCATAAAAACCCCCTTCATGTCTTCCTCGGGAGGATGTCAAGCAAACCGTGCCTTCGGCATCGCGCCGCTTCGCCAAAAACCGCACGGCCGCCCAGGCCTCGCTTTTCCCTTACGCCGTCCTGTTTTCATCCTCAACTCCGTAACCTATATCGCGGACATCTCATTCTGGATACCTCAATACCTCAAATTGAGAGTCTCCACGAGTGCACGGTATCTTTCGACGTCCTTTTCCCTCAAGTGGTTCAGTAAGCCTCGGCGTTGACCGACCATCTTCAGCAGCCCTCTGCGGCTATGATGGTCCTTTTTGTGAGTTTTTAGATGCTCCGTGAGATAGTTGATCCTTTCGGTCAAAATGGCGATTTGAACCTCGGGAGAACCCGTATCTCCCTCGTGTCGCTTGAATTGATCGATTATGGCTTTCTTCCTTTCTGGGCTGAGACTCATCAAAATGCCTCCTTTTTTGTGGATCCCCCCGCCCCAGGAACCGTCGGAGACTCGGATACCCGAGGAAGGGGTTCATTCTCTCTGCCAGGGTCACGATATCGCCAGGGTCACGGTGGTCACGGCATCGGTCCTATAGCCCCTTTCAAGGCAACCGCGCACTTTGGAACCTCGGAACCGGCTCAAAGCCTTATAACCCGAACCCAAAGGCCGACCCTCTGTAAGTCAAGCCGATTCTAGCATGTACGACTTAACGTGTAAACAAATGCGGAACCCTTGCATCCTCTTGAGGCCGCCCCAAGAGAGCCCTAGCGATGTCATAGCGTCCCTCGCTCAAGAGCCGCCTGATCATGGAGCTTGAGACCACCATGCCCAAGTGTCTTACGGCCCCCACTATTTTTACGTCAAAACCGTATTTTTCGCCAAAACGCTCGAGGTCTTTAGCGGTCCCGGCCCCGTGATGTCCGAAGGTGAAGTTGAAACCCACCACCACGCATTTACAACCAAGGGTTTCCACGATGAATGTCTTGACGAACCTCTCCGCATCGAGAGTCGCCACGTCCAGCGTGAAAGGCACGGCCCACAACACTTGGACCCCCTGCTCCTCGATCAGCCTCGCCTTTTCTTCCAAGGTCGTAAGCCGACAGGGGGCCACTAGGGGAGCCAGCACCTCCAGAGGATGGGGCTCGAAGGTCATGACCACGCTGGTGGCAAAACGCGCCTTCGCTTCTCGCAAAAGCATGTCCAAAATCCGCCGATGACCGAGATGGACCCCGTCAAAGGTTCCTATTGCGCATACCGTACCCCTGTCCTTGTAACGGCTGAAATCGGGTCTTGCGCTGCGTTCGATTATCACTTCCTTATTATCACTGTCCTTCGATATATAGTCTCTGGCTTTAAGCTGGCCTTCGGCAAGCTAGCCTTCGGCTTCTGGAGGACCTCGTCCTTTGTTTAGCTTCAGCGGTTAGTTATCTTCAACGGTCGTACACGCCCCGCATGATCCACGCATCCGACCCCGAAAAACGCCCCGTCTTCGGAAAGAAGCCTCACATTAACAAGCCTCTCACTGCCCGTCATACCAAGAGCTCCCTCATTCCGGGCGCCGCCTGGCAAACCGCCACCGGAGAGAATGTCACGCGGGCCATAGGAAGGATAGGCGTACGTCTTACCCGGAACCGAACGCTTCTCCTCCGTATTAGGGTATACGGGCACACAAGGACACACGGGGCCCAACCATTCGACTATATGGTTCCGGGATGCCAAAGACCCGTTGGATGCCAGCATGAAGCCACGTCTGTCCAATTTCACTGCTGGCATGTAGTCTAAAACCTCCGCCGGATCCATGAGGATCCGCTCTAACCCGGGTAAGCCGCCCTTTGCCATTTCCTCTTCGAGTTCCTCCAGGGTAATGGCCTTGTCCACACTGAACCGTCCGGACCTGGTCCTCACCAAGAACGATACATGGGCGCCGACCCCCAGCTCTTCCCCAGCGTCCCGGGCTATGGAGCGAATGTAGGTGCCGTGAGAACAGATCACCTTTATGACGGCCCGGGGTCTGGGGCCTGGTTCCCAGCGCTTGACCTCCATCCGGTAGATCATGACAGGGCGCGGCTCCAAAGGGACGCTTTCCTTTTGGGCCGCCAACCGATAAAGTCGTTTTCCCTCATACTTCAACGCGCACACACGCGGGGGCCTCTGTTCCCGCCGCTCGGCGATGCGGCTCAAAGCCGAGGTCACGTCGCGCTCGGTAAGCCATTCCGCCGGTGTCTCCGACAGGATCGTACCTTGTGCGTCATCGCTTGACGTACTCACTCCGAAGGTTATTTCCGCCACGTACTCCTTGTCCCACCCTAAGCAATACTCGAGGAGCCTCGTGGATGACCCGAGAGCAACAGGCAATACCCCCGCCGCGCCAGGGTCCAGAGTACCTCCGTGCCCCGCCTTGATCCCGCCGGTCAACCGTCTGACATGGGAAACCACGTCATGCGATGTCATCCCCGACGGCTTCAGCATGTTCAAAACCCCAAAAACTCGCCCTGCTCTCAGGCTAGCAGCCTCCATCTCCGCCTTCGCCTCCGGTACCGGTGCCGCCACCGGCGTCCGGGAACGCCTCTCGCACTGCCCGCACCGCTCTTTGAACCACTACCTTTTCGGCTTCCTTCAAAGGGAGGTGAACGGTGCAGCCGGCCGCACGAGGATGGCCGCCCCCGCCGAATTCCCCGGCTATCATGCTTACATCCACGACGGCTCTAGACCTGAGACCGACACGGGTCGTGGACGCTTCGACTTCCCTGAAAAAAAGACCTATTTCAACACCTCTTATGGCGCGGGCATAATTTATGATTCCCTCGGTGTCCGACTCGCTACCGCCCGCGTCGACTAACATCTCCCGTGACATGGTCATCCAAGCGACCTTCCCGGCGGCCGTGGTTTTTAGCGTCGTGAGGGCTAAACCCAGCACCTTCAAGCTGGAAAAAGACCGAGATTCGTATATGGCCTCGGATATCTCGGAAGGCTTGGCTCCCGCCTCCAGCAGCCTTGCGGCAACCCTGAACACTCTGGGCTTGGTGTTCTCGTATCTGAAGGAACCCGTGTCCGTCAGGATGGCGGCGTAAAGGCTTTTTGCCATGTCCTCATCGAGGGATACGCCCAACCTGTCGATTATTCTTAACACTTGCTCGCCTACTGCCGCCGCATCACGATCGACATAGTTCACGTGGCCGAAAAATGAGTTCGTCGTATGATGGTCGACGTTGACGATGAAATGGTTCGGCCCGATAAGATCCGCGAGAGAACCGATTCTGTCTTTGTGGGTACAGTCTAAAAAAACCAACGTCTCATAAAGACCCATCGCCTCGCGGGTGATGGTAGAAGCGGGCTCGAAACGAATCTCCGATTCTAGGAAGCGATATACTTCGGGTACTGGGTCAACGCTGACGAGCTTCACCTTCTTGCCTAACCGTGTCAATGCTCGGGCTAAAGCGAGACTGGAACCGATGGCGTCTCCGTCAGGCATAACATGGCACAGTATCATACACGACTGTGCCCGCATGAGTGCCGAAGCCACTTCGCCTTCGCTGTCAAGCATCAGGGGAATCGCCCCTATTCAAGTCTTTAAGAATGCGATTGATCCGAGTGCCATATTCGATGGAGGAGTCCTCTATAAACGTGATTTCCGGCACGAATCTCAGCCGTATCCGACGCCCTATTTCAGTACGGATAAAACCCTTGGCGCTCTCTAACCCCCGAAAAGTCTCCGTCTTCGCTTTCTCGTCCCCCATGGCGCTAATATACACCTTCGCGTACCGTAAGTCAGGCGACATCTCAACCCGTACAACACTGGCGAAACCCACCCTCGGGTCTTTGATCTCGTTCGAAAGGATGTCGCTTATCTCTTCTTTGATGGCTTCGGCCACCCGTTGCGCGCGTTCAAAGGACATGACCATCACCCCACCGAAAGGGCGGTGCCCGGTATCCGCACGGGCTACCGAGTCTAACGAGTCTAAACGGTATCTATATTGCAGTCGACCATATTCACGTCGAACGAAGATTCCACCCACCTCACCAAGTCGTTCAGTATCTCTCTAACATGGCCTCCTTCGTTCGAAACGCAAGCAACCCCTAAGACCAGCCGCTGCCAGTTATCCTGGCAATCCACCTCCGCCACCGATACGTTATAGCGCTGCTTCATGCGCTCCATTATGCTCTTGCTCAAACGCCTCTTGCCCTTTAGGTTATCGTTACCGGGGAGAATCAGGTCCATTCTACAAATACCCACGACCACCGCCGAAAACCCCCTCGGCTCGTAACATCGGCAATCGCCGGCATCAGTTTATCCTCCGGGTTTGATCTCTTCGGTTCCGTACGTCTCTATTATGTCTCCCTCTTTTATGTCTTGAACCTTTGCTAAACCTATTCCGCATTCATAACCCGCCGCCACCTCGCGTACGTCGTCTTTGAAGCGGCGCAGCGAAGTGATCTTGCCTTCGAAAATGACATCCCCATTCCTCAGCACCTTGGCGACGGCGTTTTTTTCGACCTTTCCCTCTAGAACGTAAGACCCCGCTATGAGTCCTGCCTTCGAAGACTTGAATACCGCCCTCACCTCGGCACGACCGAGCAGCACCTCACGGTATTTGGGCTGTTCCATACCCCTCAGTGAGTTCTTTATATCTTCGACGGCCTCGTATATTATGCTATACGTCCTTACGTCGACCTGTTCCGCTTCGGCTGCTTGCTTCGCATTGGCATCGGGTTTCACGTTGAAGCCGATGACTATGGCCCCTGAAGCCTTAGCGAGCATGATGTCAGATTCGTTGATTGGGCCCACACCACTGTGAATCACTTTGGCCCTTACCTCTTCGGTGGCTAGACTCCCGAGAGTCTGCTTGACCGCTTCGACGGTCCCCTGCACGTCTCCCTTTACCACCAGGTTCAGTTCCTTTACTTCGCCTTCTTTTACTTCTTTGATGAGATCTTCAAGGGTGGCGGGCCTCGATCGTTGCATGTACTCGTCGCGTCTCTTCAGTTGCCTCAAGGATGCGACCTCTTTGGCCGTCTTTTCGTCGTCCACCACTATGAAAGAATCTCCGGCTTGAGGTATCTCATTGAACCCGGTTACCTCCACTGGTGTGGAAGGACCCGCCCTCTTTAGTCTTTTTGAGCGGTGATCCGTCATGGTCCTGACTTTCCCCCAAGTGGAACCGGCCACGAACGTGTCGCCGTCTTTCAAAGTCCCGTTCTGAACCAAGACGGTGGCCACAGGCCCGCGCCCGCGATCTATTTTCGCCTCGATGACGACTCCCCGCGCTCTCACCGTCGGGTCCGCCTTGAGTTCTTGTATGTCCGCCACAAGGAGGATCATCTCCAAGAGCTTATCGATACCCGTTCCCTGTTTGGCGGAAACGGGGACGCACACGGTATCGCCCCCCCAATCGTCCGGAATGAGGCCTAGCTCGCTCAACGATTGCTTGACCCGTTCGGGATTCGCCCCCGGCTTGTCGATCTTGTTGATAGCCACGACGATGGGGACACCCGCAGCCTTAGCGTGGTTGATGGCTTCGACAGTCTGGGGCATGACTCCGTCGTCCGCCGCCACCACGAGCACCGCTATGTCCGTCACCTTTGCCCCCCGTGCCCTCATGGCGGTGAACGCTTCATGCCCAGGGGTGTCGATAAAGGTGATCTCTCTTCCTTGCCATTCCGCCTTATAGGCGCCTATGTGCTGGGTTATGCCTCCGGCCTCCCCTGCCGCCACTCGCGTATGCCTTATGGCGTCGAGAAGCGATGTCTTACCGTGATCCACGTGGCCCATTACGGTCACCACCGGCGGTCGCGAAACGAGGCGCTCGGGGTCCATAGTCTCTTCCTGCAACAAAGCGGCTATCCGGTCCTCAGGAGTCTTTTGTTCCACCTCATAACCCAGTTCCTGCGCTATGAGGCTGGCCGTTTCCACGTCAAGTTGTTGATTGATACCCGCCATGATTCCCAAGGCCACGAGTCGCTTTATCAGGTCGCTCGCCTTCATATCCATCATACGGGCAAGTTCGGATACTGTAATGGGCCTTTCGAAAGTGATCTTTCTCGGTCGTCTTTCTTCGATGGAAATCACTTTTGCCTTCTCTTGGAGTTTTTGCGCCTTTTTCGGCTGGACCCCCACGGAATACGCGGGTTTAATCTTCTTTATGAGCCGTTCATCTTCTCTGTCGTACGAAAACCTCTCCTCGGCCCACTTTTCATAACGGGGCTTATCGGCTTTTCCCCTATAGTCCCTTTTGGCTTCTTGAACCGCAACCGGCTCGCGCCGTGAAGCTTCCGTCGGCGGCGGCGGAATGCGGACGGCTCTGGCCTCCCGCCGCTGGGAACCCTCGCGTGATCGTTCGTCATCTTTTCGGCGGACCGGCAGAGAAGACGCGGTCGGTGCAGTCTTTACCGAATCCCTGGCAGGCGGCTTACCGATGGCGACGCCGGGTCCCGGACCGCGGTCATGTGGTGCAGCCGGCAATCTTATTTCCTGGCGTTCCGCGGTATGCTGTTGTGGGACTTGGCGAGCCACGTCCCGGACCAAACCTCCCTCAGCGGAAGGTGCCTTGCCGGTTTGGGCCCCGCCGGCCGAACCCACCCCGGTCGAACGGCCGGTAGGGGTAACGCGGGCCTCCCCGGCATGCTCTTTGCTCGGGACAGCTTGGTCTTTCCTGTGTTCCGGTTTGACCACGGATTTGGTTTCGGATTTGGGCTGAAACGGACCAGGTGTATGGGAGACAGCCACGCCCGTTCGAGCATGATCCTGGACTCCTCCGGTCTTGAGCCCGGGTGTAACCGCAGCACGGTCCTTTGGCGTTTCGATCGGGCTCTTGCTCGGTGCCGGCAATAGCGGCGAGATGGTCTTCGATTGCGGTGCCGGCGTTGGGACGTTCCCCTTAGAGGTGGAAGGCGCGTACGTCCCTTGAGCCCTGGTCTGGAGTCTCACCTCCGTTGGTGGCGCCGGTGTGGTGCGAGTCTCGGAGGGTCTACGCTCACCGGGGAAACGGGGCACGCCGGATGTAACGGTCGGCGTCGGACGGGTGCTTCTACCGACGTTCGGGGCAGGAGAATAAGTGACCCTCGACCCTTGAGGAATTTGCGGGATTCTCGGCTGCGCCGCCCTCGGCGGTGACGCCGCCCCGGAAGTCCCCTTTTTGTCCCGTTTCTCGGCGATTTCCTGCTTGGCTTCCCCGGACTTGGCCTTAGTAGTGAGTATTTCCACCACTTTATCCCTAGTGGCTGGATCCATGGTGCTCATGTGGTTCTTTGCGGGCACACCCATCTCGTGGAGGACTTTTATGATTACCTTGCTGTCGACCAACATCTCTTTGGCGAGCTCATATACCCTTACCTTTTCCGTCATCGCATCACCCCCGACCGCCAGTCGGCCCTTTTATCGTCAACTCATGGATTCGTTCCTCCAGCTCGGTTCTCAATCTCTTCATATCCTCTTCTCCAATACTGCAATCCAGAGCGCCGCCCAACCTATTCTTCTTGAATGCCGTCTCGAGGCATTCCAAGACTGGACAAATATATGTCCCCCTTCCGGATCGCTTACCCGTAGGATCTACCATCACTTCCCCCTTCGGGGTACGTACGATGCGTATCATTTCCCTCTTGGGTCTCCTCATCTGACACCCGATGCACGTACGCACCGGCACATGTTTAGGTCGCACGCGATACTTCCCCCAGTCTCACTCGCTCTCTTCGTCCGGTGTCGGTTGGGCCTCAAACCCCTGGTCCCCCTGCTCGGGTTCTTCTGTTCGGCCCGTTTCCTCAAAGGTTTCATCCTGGACGCCCTCTGACCCTGTCCGGTAATGCGCCCGGTCGTCCCACTCACCCACGCCATCTTGGGCGGCCTTGGCTTTGATTTGACTTTCACTCTTTATGTCAATCTTATATCCGGTGAGCTTGGCAGCCAGCCTGGCGTTCTGCCCTTCCCTTCCGATGGCCAAGGAGAGCTGGTTATCCGGGACGATAACCCGCGCGGTTTTTGAACCTTCTTCGATTTCCACAGAAGTGACCTTCGCCGGGCTCAAGGCGTTCGCCACATATTGGGCGGGGTCCTTGTCCCACCTTATGATGTCGAGCTTCTCACCTCTCAGCTCCGTAACCACCATGTGCACCCGTATGCCCTTCGGTCCCACGCAAGCCCCGACCGGATCAACCTGCTCGTCGCGGGAGTGTACCGACATCTTGCTCCTTGACCCGGGTTCACGCGCTATCCCCTTTATTTCCACTATACCGTCGTGGATCTCGGGAACCTCGAGCTCAAACAGCCGCTTGAGCAACCCAGGGTGAGTCCGCGAAACCAAAATGGCCGGCCCCTTCGTGGTCTTCTTGACCTCGGTGATATAAGCCTTGATCCGGTCACCGTGTCTAAAAGTCTCTGTAGGAACCTGTTCGGACGGAGGAAGTATGGCCTCCGTCTTTCCGAGATCGAGGAAGACGTTCTTGTGCTCGGATCGTTGCACGATACCTGTGACGATATCGCCTTCCCGGTTGTAGTATTCTTCATAGATTATGCCGCGTTCGGCTTCACGGATCCGCTGTACCACCACCTGTTTGGCGGTTTGGGCGGCGATCCTACCGAAGTCGCGCGGTGTAACCTCGTATTCTATCTCGTCCCCTATGACGTACCCAGGGTTAAGAGCGCGGGCCTCTTCAAGAGAGATTTCCAACTTGGGGTCTTTTACGTCGTCCGTCACGACCTTCCGCGCAAAGACCTTCACATCACCCGTCTGGCGATCGACTGATATCCGTACATTTTGAGCCGAACCGAAATTCCGGCGGTAAGCCGAAATCAAAGCGGCTTCGATCGCTTCGATCAGCACCTCGCTGGAAATCCCCTTTTCCCTCTCGATTTGTTTCAGCGCACCGATAAGTTCAGTGTTCATAGGCCCACCTCCTGTTCGCAAAAGGACTCCGACCGGATAACTTCGACACTTGCGTCACTTACGCCCCTCCGGATCCCTTCTTGACGCACAAAGATGCGCCTTACGGATGGCCTCCTTTGGAATCTCCCGGATGATGCCGTCCCGCTCGAGCAATACGCTTGAACCCTGAAGCCCCCTGAGCGTACCGTCCAACTGTACGATCTGGGAGGAAGTGGTCTTTTCATCTTCATTTCGGGGCCCCAAAGCCCCTTCGTAAACCGTCATGCACACCTCTTCCCCTTCGAAGGCGCGATATTCTCGATCGGTCTTCAGTTCCCGATTCACCCCGGGTGATGATACCTCGAGCAAATAAGAGTCGGGGAGCGCGGCCCTTACGGCCGGGTCTTCATCCAGTCTGGCGCCGAGTTCTCTACTGAAAGACTCGCAATCTTCGAGGGTTATACCACCGGGTTTATGCAAGTACACTATTACCCTGGTGGAGCGCGGCCCCCTCATCGATTTCACGTCGACGAGCCTGTAACCGCTTTTTCTTGCCGCATCCTCGGCGATACCCGAAACGAGTTCTTCGGTTTTGGACACGTCTTCGTAACGCCTCCTTGACCCGGGTCTTCAAACGCACCGATCGAGACCGTTAAAGGTTTTAAATGTTGAAAGAGAGGGTTATCACCCTCTCTACGCAGACGCTACCGGTAAACCGCTGTCTATCACGAAGCTCCGAGACTAGGAGTATGATACCACATAAGCCAAAGCGTCGCAAGCGACCTCGATTTCCCCGGATCTTATCGGGGATCCACTTCCACCTCGATTATCCCTGGCATTTTCTTGACCTCTCGCACGTATTCGAGGGGATCCACGCCGGCGGGAAAAACCAAATAGAACTCGGGCACGAGCTTGGGCCGAGAAGCTGTTCCTGCGGCGCTATCCCCCAAACATCCTGCCAGCCAAGGGGCGCATCAAGAAGCGACGAGGAAACACCCCCGGTCTTTACGTTTTAAACATCGTCGCCATTATGTCCCAATACATCTCGACCCTAGCGCGCAGCCCTTTCCTAAACCCCATCTTTTCTTCCTTCATCACGTGACTTAGGTCATGAAGCTCCACTTCTTTCACAATGGCGCCGACCTTTTTGGCGATTTTAGTGAGGGCCATTTCTACACCGAAACGACTCACTTCCAAGTCCGACAACCGATCGAGGAGATCACGGGATACCGCCCTCTGCCCCGACAAAAACGGGGTTAGGGTTTGCGCCAGGTCGGTGGCGACCCTGCCCCCCACGAACCGTCCCACCGTCATATGAGCCTGCCCGCTCACAACCGGATGTAGCAGCGCTCGAACGTGTTCTTCCTTCAGGCCTATCAAATCGCCATCCAAAAACAGTATCACATCGGCACCCGTCAGGGAATACCCCGCCTTCATGGCTCCCCCCTTACCCACGTTGTTTTCAAGAGGTATGACATGAGCGCCGTGCTCTGCAGCCACTTTTGCGGTGTTGTCGGTCGAGCCGTCACTGACGACGACGACCTCGTCCACCCCGGACGCCCTCACGACATCGACGACGGACCCTATGGTCTTTTCTTCGTTGAATGCCGGGATGACTGCAGCGACTTTCATCTTCGACCTCCGCCCATTTTGCTCTTGACCTATCACGCAAGAATCCCCTCGATCTCTTCGATCAATGTTTTGAGCGCCTCATCGTAGTTTACGGTTTTAACGAGTTGACCTTTCTTGAATAGGGCCGCCTTATTTCGCCCGAAAGCCAAACCCACATCGGCCCCGGAAGCCTCACCAGGTCCGTTCACTTCACATCCCATGAGAGCCACTCTTACGGTACCCGGCCCACGTCCCCCCCGCCCCGACGGATCCTCTCTGAGCGAAGCCTCCAGGCGCTCTGCCTCGGCCTCAAAATCCCGGACGATACCGACCAGGTCCACCTGGCATCTCCCACAAGTGGGGCACGATATTATGTCAATCGCCGGGCCGCTCAAATTCAACGCCTGGAGGATCAGCCGACCGGCTTTAACCTCTTCGACCGGGTCTCCCGTTAAGGAAACCCTTATGGTATCTCCGATTCCTTCCAGAAGAAGAACGCCTATACCTATGGCGGATTTTACCAAACCTACTCGTAAAGGTCCAGCTTCAGTCACTCCCACGTGAAGGGGATAAGGATATTCTAGAGAAGCCTTACGATAGGCCTCTATGGTGGTCCTCACGTCGCTTGACTTCAGGGAGAGCACTATGTCGTGAAAGCCGATATCCTCCAAAGCCCTCACATGCCGACCCAAGGACTTGACCATGGCTTGTACAGAAGGGCCACCGTACTCCTCGAGAACGTCCCGCTCAAGGGAACCCGAGTTTACACCCACCCTCAGAGCACGGCCGAGCCTTTTGGCGACCCGCGCCACTTCTTGTAATCTCGACGTACCGCCTATGTTGCCCGGGTTGACTCTCACCTTGTCCGCGCCGCGTTCGAGACTTTCCACGGCCAAACGGTAGTCGTAATGGACGTCGGCTATTATCGGAATGTCGGCCTTCCTTTTGATCTCCTCAACCGCCCTGGCTGCCTCGCGATCGCGTACGGCAACCCTCACCATGTCCGCTCCCGCTTCCCTCACCCTCTCGATTTCCCGCAGTACGGAAGGGACGTCACGGGTGTCGACCTTGGTCATGGTCTGAACGCTGATGGGAGCGCCACCCCCGACGGGTACGTTACCAACCATCACCTGTATGGTGCGTCTTGGCACGTCGTCCCACGCCCCTTGTACCTCTTTATGTCTCATTATGCCTCATGAGGCCGAAATGCGCAGTATATCCCTGTAGGTCACGAGCAACGCAAGCAACATGAGCAGCGTGAAACCTATGAAATGTATCAGGTTCTCTTTCTCGGGATCGACAGGGCGCTGCCTCACCCCTTCTATTCCCAAGAACACGAGCCTGCTGCCGTCAAGAGCCGGAAAGGGTAACAGATTCAATATCCCGAGGTTCGCCGAGAGAAGGCCTACTAGATAAAGCAAGTTCCTGATCCCCGCCTTCGCCGCATCACCGAGGATTTTGGCAATGCCGACGGGGCCGGCGACATCAGCGGGAATCCGTCCGAGTAACATGGCAAAAAGCCCCTTTATGAACATGAAGGAGACTCCGAAGGTATACATGATTCCCTGCTTCAAAGACTCAACCGGACCGGACTTCACAGTCACGAACCTCGGAGTAATTCCGATGAAGCCTCGAGACGGGTCGGCCGGGTTGGCTTCGGGAGTGACCTCGAGTTCTTTTTCGAGCCCGTTTCTCCGTACTACGACCGTCAATTCTTTACCTTTGGACGCAGAGACTCTTTCTACCAATTCCTCCCAGTCACTCAACCGTTCCCCGCCGAGGGCCTTTATTTCGTCGCCCTCTTTTAGCCCTGCTAAAGCGGCGGGTGTTCCGGGCAATACCTCCATTATCTTCAGGCTCGGTCTTTGTATGCCCAAAACTCCGAACATGATCGCAAATAACAATGAAGCTATGATGAGGTTGGTGAAAGGGCCAGCACCTATGACGGCCATTCTGGCCGGCACGGACTTCTTGTTAAAACCCCTTGGGTCCGCCATGTCATCCACGTCGGGATTGGTCCCCGCCATTTTGACGAAACCGCCGATTGGAAGCAACCGTATCGAATACAGGGTTTCGCCTTCCCTCAACGAAACGATCTTGGGTCCGAAGCCGATACTGAACTCCTCGACCTTTATACCCACCCTTTTGGCGACGATGAAATGACCCAACTCATGGGCGAGTATCAGTATTCCGAGGACTATGACTGCCAGTACCACCTGCAAGACGTTCACCCCGTAACGGCCCGTAAGGCTCGCTCGCGAGCCCATGTATCCGCTCTTAGGATTTCCTCTAGGGAAGGTTCCTCCTTGGGTTTATGTTCGGCTGCGACCATACTGATTATCCGGGGTATGTCCGTAAACCCGATACGACCCGACAGGAACTCATCCACCAGGACCTCGTCGGCCCCGTTTATCACCGCCGGCAAGGTGGAAATGCCCTTTGAAGCATCATATGCAATGCGGAGGCACGGGAAACGTTCTAGATCCACGGGTTTGAAGGTGAGCCGCCCTACGAGAGCGAGATCCAATGGGTCAACCAGCGACTTATACCTATCCGGATAGGTCAGGGCGTATTGTATTGGTAACCTCATGTCGGGCGTACCCAATTGCGCCACCTGCGATCCGTCTTCGAATTCCACAATTGAGTGTATGACGCTTTCCGGATGAATGAGAACGTCGATACGATCCACCGAAAGTCCGAATAGCCATCGCGTCTCCATGACCTCAAAGCCCTTGTTCATCAAAGTAGCGGAATCTACGGTTATCCTCTTGCCCATGCGCCACGTGGGATGACGAAGCGCTTCGGCAGGAGTGACGTTTTTTAAGGCTTCCTTGTCCAGATCAAAAAACGGCCCTCCTGAAGCCGTCAGGATCACCCTCTTCACCTGCCTGCCGGATCCCGCTCGCCAGCACTGGAATATCGCCGATAATTCACTGTCCACCGGGACAATTCGGCCGCCGCTCCGTTTCGAAGCCTCCATTACAAGGTGTCCTGCCGTCACCAGGCACTCCTTATTGGCAAGGGCGACCCTCTTCCCCGCTTCGAGCGCCGAAAGCACAGGTACTAGCGCCGCGATACCCACCACGGCCACCATCACCTGTTCGACCTCCGGGAGGGTTGCAATGGCTGTCATCCCTTCGTTCCCATACACCAATTCGGGATACTCGTCCGGATTAAGCCCTTTTTCTTTCAAAAGACGTATGAAATCATCGGTCTGATCGGGGCTCTCGATTCCCACCACACGTGGCCGGTATTTCTCAACCTGAGAAGCAAGTACCCGTAAGTTCGACCTCCCCGAAAGGCCTATCACCCTGAACCTGTCCGATAAGAAAGACACGACCTCTAACGTTTGCCGGCCTATGGACCCGGTGGAACCCAATATCGATATCGCGGTGCGCCCGGCCTCAACACCGTCGGCATGTCCGTGGGCATACTCGTCATTCATGATCGATCCCTTTCTAGGGAGCGGTAAGAAGAACTCACGAAAAGCGTAGCCATACTCATCTTCACGATTCACGATCAATCCCCTTCCCTTGACGGAAACGGGATCAGTCCCGAGTTGATGGCAGACTTAAGGAAGATGGCAACGAGTGGTCCCACGATCAGGCCCACGACCCCAAGCAAGCGGACTCCGAGGTAAAGGGAAAACAGAGTGGCCAGGGGATGCAAACCGATCCGCGCGCCGACGACCCTGGGTTCGAGGGTGGAGCGGGTGAGACTCGACACCGCGAAAACCAGGGCGAGCTTCACGGCGAACAGAAAATTTCCCGTGGCGACGTTATAGATTATCCACGGCCAGTAGACCGCCGACGGCCCCACCACAGGCATCACGTCCACAAACCCGATGAAGAGCCCGACCGCAAGGGCATATTTCGCACCGATGATATGAAGGCCGGTGATGGATATGAGGGTGGACAGACCTATAAGAAAGGCCTCCGCTTGGACGAAGCCCAGAGTTGAAACCACCAGATCCGCCTTGGCCCTTATAAGGCCCTTTCTCCATCGCCCCGGCATTATTTCAAGAAGGAAAGCACCGATCAAGTCCTTATCTTTGCTCAGGAAGTAAGACGCCAGGAATGCAATGACGGTTCCCGCAATGGTTCTCGGCAAGGCCCTCGCCCAATCCACTATGGTGGCCAAAATACCCTGGATCGCCACGATCCCGCGTGCTGCCTGGCCCTCGATGGCCGCCCTGATCGGGTCGGGAAGGCGAATGACGCCCTCCAAGATGCTTTCGATGGCTGTCTCTACCTGTCGATAGTAAACGGGTACGATGCTCGAAATCGCATCGAGCTCCGCCACGAGCCTAGAAACCAGAAGGAATATCAATCCGGCCAGTGCTGCTATGAGGACCACCAGGGCAACCCCGGCGCCGACGCCACGGGGGACACCCCAGCTGCGCTCGAGATACGTCACGACGGGGTCGATGATAAAGGCAATGACTGCCGCTATGACAAAGGGCATGATGTACGGAATCACGAATCTGAAAAAAAGATAGCCCGTGGCAAAGAATACCGCTATGTAGAGATATGGAAGATATGGCGCATACACACTTCGGCTCTTCACGACCGAGATTCACCCCGACTACCCTCATCCTACAACATCCTACCACGGACCAGGCGGTTTTCCCTCAAGCAGCATCCAAAGAAAGTATACGAAGGGTGCGGCGAAAAACAACGAATCGAAACGATCGAGAACTCCCCCGTGGCCGGGAATGAGACACCCGCTGTCCTTTACTCCGGCAAAGCGCTTCACCGCCGACTCCGCCAGGTCTCCGAGC
>DUSP01000007.1 GCA_012842575.1 Clostridia bacterium | reverse complement strand
GACGCTCTTGCCTTCGTCAGTGCGCCTATAGCTCAGGGGATAGAGCACCGGCCTCCGGAGCCGGGTGCGGGGGTTCGATTCCCTCTAGGCGCACCAGTTTTTCTCTTTGGCGTCCTTTTGAACTGTGAACCCAGAGAAACCTGTCTCATCGGCGTCTCTGTGAACCAAGGGAACCTATCTCAGCAACCTCTTCAGGACCTTGCCGCTCGGGCTCCTCGGCAGAGATTCGACGAATTCGATCAGTTGGGGCATCTTGTACCGCGCAAGCTTAGGCCTTAGAAAGTCGATCAGCTCTGACTTCTCTATTTGTTCGCCCTCTTTGGGAATGATGTACGCCTTCACCATCTCCCCTTTGACGGGATCGTTTACACCCACGACGGCTACATCCTGGACCTTTGGGTACGTTAGAATGGCGTCTTCGACTTCACGCGGGTAGACGTTGAAACCCGAAACGATGATGACGTCCTTTTTGCGGTCCACTATGTAGATATATCCGTCTTCGTCAATTCTGGCCAGGTCTCCCGTGAGGAGCCAGCCGTCTATCAAGACGGCCTTTGTCTCCTCGGGCAGGTTCCAGTATCCCAGCATGACGTTTTCGCCTTTTACGGCGAGTTCCCCCACTTCGCCACGTGGGAGTTCTCGCAGGTTTTCATCGACGACACGCACTTCGACTCCCGGGAGAGGGATCCCGATGGAACCCACTTTTCTGATGCCGCCAATGGGATTGAGGGACACCACGGGTGATGCCTCGGAAAGTCCATACCCTTCCAGAGCCTGGCGTTGAACTTGGCGTCGAAGGTTCGAATGACCGCCTCCGGTAGTGGAGCACCGCCCGATATGGTGAGCTTCAGGTTAGGGAGCGTCGAGGGTTTTTCCGGCATCTTAGCCAGTACGGCGAACATGGCGGGAACGCCGCAAAACACGGTTATGCCTTCGTTGGCGATGGCAAAAAAGGCTTCCTTTGGCTTAAAGCCATCCAAGATGGTTATCTTGCTTCCCAGATACAATGGCAGGAGAACGCATACCGTCCACCCGAAACTATGAAACATGGGAAGCACGCAGAGAAAGTTGTCACCAGGGCCTAAGTCTGAGATCTCGTCGAGCTGCCTCACGTTCGTCAATAGGTTTTGATGGGTGAGCATGGCCCCCTTGGGCTTGCCCGTGGTTCCCGAAGTATAGAGGAGGGCGGCGATATCGGACTCGGGAGGCTCTTCCGAGGAGCTCGGGCCTTCTTCTCGGGCCGATCTTACGGGCTCGCCGAGGGCAGCGTCGCCTCTCCCCGATGAGCCCACTATGCCTTCTTCGGCCTCGTACCCCCCTAGGTCCATGGCCGAGATACGAGCCTTGGTCTCTTCGTTTAGCACCACCATTTGGATCTGCATGTTCGGAAGCATACTGGCCGCCTTGGGATCGAGTTTTTCGATAATACCAGGGTGTATGACCAATACCCGCGCAGCAGAGTCACGGACGATGAAAGCGACCTCTTCGAAACCGAGCAGGAGATTCAGCGGAACCACTATAGCTCCGGCCATGCTGGCTCCAAGGTACGTGTAGATGAATTCAGGGCAGTTGGGCATGGAAAGCGCAACGCGGTCTCCCCTCCTTACGCCGAGATCCGAAAAAAAGCGAGCATAACGCCGTATCATTTGGCGCAGGGTGCCGTAGGAGACGGTGCTATTGGCAAATGAGAGCGCAACATGGTCGTCATCGACCGATGCAAGGAACGGCAGTTCGTAAATCTTTTTTGCTTTCGCGACCTCCCGTAATGACGCTACAGCCATTTTCGCTCCTCCTTTACACTGTAATGCTGGTATTTATTCTTATCGTTTCCGGAAGTTTCCTTCCCGACCTTCTTGGGAAAATGCGGGAATGTCCGCGAATTATCGCTAATACTCATGGGCCCGAATTCTTCGTCCGACCCGTTGCAACGGAGCATCCCCGGGGGTAGAATGTGAAGTGGAGAACGAATGAGTTGGAAAAGCGGGGAATGAACAGGGGGCAAGCGGGCAAACGACAAACGCTGGCGACGATGAGGTGACAAATAAGGCGATATGATAAGCCTAGTAACACGATAAGCCGAACAAAGAAAAGCCGTAAATGCTACAAACGCTGCCTGACGGAGAGGGCTACTGATCCGGAGGGAGTCTTTGAGGGTCCTTGATCTGACGGGGTGCGAACCGAAGGGAACTCGAATAGAGAAAGGTATCGCGAACCGGAGGACGGGGGTGCGCAAATCGAGCCCGTTTCCGTCGGGTGGGTCCAGAAGACTTCCGGCAGAGCGGGCTTTTGGATTCTCCTGGCTTGGCCGGCGTTTCAATATGACCGGGAGAGGGGAGAGGGTGACGAAATGGCGCAATATACAAAGTCGCGGGAGGAATACAGAGCCGATTTCATCGACGAGGAGCGCATATGGCAAGACCTCGAGGAAGGTAAAGCGATAAGCCGCTTGGGGATCAGGGACATCATCGAGAAGGCAAAGGAAGCCAAAGGGTTGGATCCCAAAGAGGTTGCAGCGCTCCTATCAGTCGAGGATCCGGAATTGTTGGATGAAATATTCGTAGCTGCCAGGGAAATAAAGGAAAAGATATACGGTAAACGCATCGTGCTCTTTGCTCCGCTTTATGTCAGCAACTACTGTGTCAATAACTGCTTATACTGCGGGTACCGCCGTGACAACAAATTCGAAAGGAGGAGGCTGACTCAACAGGAAGTAGCGGAAGAAACAAAGATCCTCGAGTCTTTAGGGCATAAACGCATAGCCCTCGAAGCGGGGGAGCACCCGGTTCATTGCCCCATCGAATACATTGTGGAGTGCCTCGAAACCATTTACGACGTCCGTCTTAAGAACGGCAACATCCGGCGGGTGAACGTCAATATCGCGGCTACCACCGTAGAGGAATATAAGCTACTAAAACAGGCGAAAATCGGGACGTACATCCTATTTCAGGAGACATACCACAGACCTACCTACGCGGTGATGCATCCTTCGGGGCCAAAGTCCGATTATGATTGGCATACCACCGCCATGGATAGGGCTATGGAAGCCGGAATAGACGACGTCGGTCTGGGCGTACTGTTTGGGCTGTTTGACTATAAGTTCGAAGTCGTGGCACTCTTTTACCACGCTCAGCATCTGGACCGCGAGCTCGGTGTTGGTCCCCATACCATTTCGGTACCGAGGCTTCGTCCTGCGCTTGGCGTGTCGGTCGAGGGATTCCCGCATCTGGTTTCAGACGAAGACTTCAAGAAGATAGTGGCCGTTATAAGACTGGCTGTACCCTATACCGGAATGATCCTGAGTACAAGGGAAAGACCCGGGTACAGGGACGAGGTGATCGCCCTCGGAATATCTCAAATAAGCGCCGGGTCGTGTACGGGAGTAGGCGGGTATAAAAAGGAGTATGACGAACAAACCGCTCGCGACGAGTCGCCCCAATTCCAGGTGGAAGACCGTAGGAGCCCCGACGAAGTCATAAGGACCCTTTGTACGTCCGGGTACATACCTAGCTACTGCACGGCTTGCTATAGACAGGGTAGGACGGGCGAACGGTTCATGAGGTTGGCCAAGAGCGGCCAGATCCAAAACGTATGCCAGCCGAACGCCATCTTGACTTTCAAGGAGTATCTCGAAGACTATGCGTCGCCGGAGACAAAAGCGGTGGGGGAGAAACTCATCGAGGATCATCTAGAGCAGATTCCCAAGGATAAAGTGAGGGATGAGACCAAAAAGAGGCTCCTGCGGATTGAGCGCGGAGAGCGAGACCTCTACTTTTGATATGGTCACGATGTTCACGCAAGGCGGCTCAGAGCCTGTCTTATTTCGGGCGTAGGCAGCTTTTGATCTGATTACGATGTTCACGCAAGGCGCCATCTCTGGTAAGATGTATACGTCAAGACGGGACGCCCTAGGGCGGGCCGTCACGTGTTGATGT
>DUSP01000102.1 GCA_012842575.1 Clostridia bacterium | reverse complement strand
GGGAGAAGGAGGCCGTCTCCCGCCTCATAAAGAGGAACCGAGACTGGGGGCTCTCCGACGCCGTCATGCTCGACGCCGAGGAGGCGAGAGCCGTTGAGCCCTCGCTTTCTCCCTCGGTTTTGGGGGCTGGGTACAGCCCTTCGGAAGGCAGTATCAACCCGTTCAACATAACCTTGGGCTTTGCCGAAGCGGCTTCAAGAAAGGGTGCGCATATAAGCGTCCAGACCGAGGTCACCGGTTTTAGACCTTCGTCCGGCAGAGTGGAGGAAATACTCACCACCGCCGGACCCATAAAGGCCGACGCCTTCGTGATCGCCACCGGCGCCTGGACGCGCGGCCTCGCCCGCCTCCTTAACCTCGACCTTCCCGTGTACTACCACCGGGGAGAAGCGATGATCACGAGCCCCGTGAAGCCGGTTTTGAAAGGGATAGTCACCGATGGGATGTTCTTCCTTAAGAAGGCCAAAACTTCAGGCAGGCACTACGGCGCCGCGATGGCCCAGACGAAAGACGGGGGCATAGTACTCGCCCAGGCCACTTCAGACGTGGAAAACTACGACAGGCGCTCCACTTACTGGGGGGTGCACGTGGTAGCGAAGCGGGTGTGCCGGCTCTTTCCGGGATTCGCCGGGTTCGAAATAGTGAGGTCGTGGGGAGGCGTAACTCCCTATACCGACGATTCTTTACCTCTGTTTGGTTTCTTGAAGTCGCATCCGAATGTGTTTGTGAGCGCCAGCTTCCACAGCGCGATAGCCATCTCTCCTCAAATCGGGATGATGGCCGCCGACCTGATCACCGAGGGGAAGACGTTCCGGGACGTGTCGGTTTTCCACCCCAGTCGCTACGGTCTCTAACAGAGTTCAGGGGGTTTTGACGTGTAGTCTTTTGTGGGTTTGCCACTGTCTTGAACTTACCATTAACAAGGGAAGGGTCTTTTCTCGGTTCTCACGGTATGTTTATCAACCGCAAAGCATTGAAGCATTCGCTGTTGCGTCAAGCAGGCGTGAACGCTTCTTGCCGGTTGTCTTCCATGCTACGGAGGGGCCGGCGCTATTGAACATTCTTCTCACGGAGTGATCAGGGTTTGTTGCTGTTGAAGAACATCGAATGGGTAATACAAGACGCAACTGCGATGAAAAAGAACTGCGATATCCTGATAGACGGCAATAGGATTGCGGAAATAGGCGGAAGTTTGACGGTGGAAAAATCACATGAAGTTGAAGTCATTGATTGTTCCGGTCTCATTGCGGTCCCAGGCTTCGTCAATTCGCATACGCACCTTTACCAATGCCTGCTTCGTGGTATTCGAGATGACCTCCCTCTGGAGCCATGGTGCCAGGAAGTTACATTGCCTTTCTACTCGAAGGTGAGAAAACTGGAGCGCGTCGGCGATATTTCGAGGATCGCTTATATATGGAGTGCTCTCGCTTCTATTGAGGCCATAAGGAGCGGAACGACATGCATATTTGACAACGATTATATAAGTAACGGGGTAATGGAGGCCTGGGCGGATTCGGGCATGCGTGGCGTGATGGCAATCGGTTTCGCGGATCAGGGGCTATCACCGGAACTTACGGAGGAAACTGGATACACAAAGGCTACGATACTGAAGACCATCAAGAAATGGCACAATCCCAACAGCCGCATTACGTGTGCCATAATGCCGCCTACGCCTTACCTTTGTTCCAAAGATGCCCTGACCTGGATGAAAAACGTGGCCGAGGACTACGGGCTGGTTATACAGACCCACCTCTCCGAGACTCGTAGCGAAGCGAAGACGATGCTGGAGGCATTTGGTGAACCGGGTGCTATGTACTTAGATCGCCTTGGCCTTCTAGGACCGCGGTTTTCGGCGGTTCACTGCGTGCACCTCTTGCCTGGGGAAGCGGAGTTGTTGGCGGAACGTGGTGTGAGTATGGTTTATAACCCGAAGAGCAACATGAAACTTGGAAGCGGTGTTGCGCCGATACGAAAGTTCGTTGACTTGGGAATCAACATTGCGTTGGCGACGGATGGACCCGCTTCTAACGACCTGCTTGACATGTTTGAAGAGATGAGAGCTGCGGCGCTGATTCAAAAGGCGGTCTGTGAAAACCCTGCGGCGTTGACTGCCAGGACGGCTTTTCATATGGCGACGGCTGGCGGCGCCAAGGTTTGTGGAATTGACTCGGGGACTCTGGTGAAAGGTAAACTGGCTGACATAGTATTACTCAGTCAAAGGACCTCAAATATCACCCCGTTCAATGACCCAGTGGAAACCATCGTGTATTGCGCAAAAGAGTCCAATGTGCGTACAGTAATCATCGATGGCCAAATCGTCATGAGAGATGGGGTGATTCACACCATCGATGAGGTTCACGCTTTGGATGAAGCACAGCGACTATGGAGTGAGATGGTAGCTGGCACCGAACCACCTTTCATGGAAGCACGAAAACTTCCTTCGAGTGAATGATTCGGGTAGGGTGCTTGCCCAAAGTCCGCTCAAGGAAAGGGCGGAATGCAGTGGGTACACTCAACAATAGAGGCTGTGGGTCATTTACGCTTTTAGATTCCCCCTATTACTCGGTTCTCTGTCTCTTCTCGGCAAAGTTGAAGTTCCGAGTTAGAGTAAAGACCTCCATGTCGTATACGACGCCGCCGAGAATGAAAAAGCCTACCTGTGTGGAATGGTGCTTCAAAGCGGGCGAGAGATCGAACCTTCTTGGTGCTGAGAGCTCGATGTTAATACGCATCCCGGCGGTCGTTGAGCACCACCGATTGTGGCTGCCTTAGGGCAAGCACGCAGGGTAGTTTTCGCTATGCTGAAGACCGCCGCGCCCGCTCATCTCGAGCAAAACCCCGAGGCCATGGTCGATTACAGACTGAGGCTGGAAGCCATGGGTTACGATACTACCGGCATGCGGGGCATGGGCGCCGCCGAATCCAACGTGAACAAGTTCTCAAGGAGGTTAAAACGCGGTAGGAGTTGGGGCAACGGCCTCTCTGCCATGATGTACGCACTGGGGAAACGCTTCGAAGGGGTTCTCGACCGATTTACCCAACGCCTCGAAGAACTCG
>DUSP01000041.1 GCA_012842575.1 Clostridia bacterium | reverse complement strand
TGGCGCCGGGCCACCCGGGCGGCACTTTGAATCGAAGAGAAATAATATCGAAGAGAAATAAACGGAAAAGCGACGATAAAACCATGTCCGTGATAGGAAGAGCCCTAAAAGACATTGGACTCAATTTGAAGACTGGGTTTAAAGCAGGTGATGAAGACCTCATAAGGTCCGCCTGGGAAACCGCAAGGGCCTCTTTTGGGTGGGTACTGGGTCGGGTTCTTCCATCCGACACTGCGGTGGTGAGTCTGACCGGAGAAAGTTGTGCGTTGAATTGCGCGCACTGCGGCGGTCATTACTTGAAGGGCATGCTCTCTGCGGCTCGGGCCATTGAATCGGGGAGGACCGGTCTGAGATCGAGTTGCCTAGTCAGCGGAGGGTGCACTCCGGATGGCAGAGTGCCCCTTATCGATAACGAGGAGATTTTACGGGATCTTTATGACGCGTACGCAGGAAGACTCAACTTTCATGTGGGCCTGATCGGGCCGAAGGAAGCCGAGCTCCTCAAGAGGCTATCGGCGACGGTTTCCTTCGATCTCGTAGGCGATGACGAAACCGTCCGCGAGGTATTTGGACTGAACCGGACGGCTCGAGATTACGTGGCGTCACTTGCGCTTCTTCGAAGTGGCGTCAGAGTATTCGTCCACATTTGTATTGGTCTACGCGGCGGAGAGTTGAGTGGCGAATACGACGCCTTGCGAGCGTTACAAAGACTTCATCAGTCGAGTCTGGCAGGACTCGTTTTCATAGTATTCATTCCCACGAGGGGGACGAGGTTTTCCGACAGACAGCCGCCACCCATACCCGATGTCGTACGGCTGATAGGTACTGCAAGACATCTATTTCCGAAGACCCCGATTTACCTCGGTTGCATGCGGCCAGGTGGCATATATCGTAAGCGACTGGACATGCTTGCGGTCATGGCAGGCGTTCAGCGGATCGTCAACCCCTTCCCTTCCGCATTACAGTTGGCGACGACGCTTGGGCTCTCGCTCGAGACCCGGAGGGAGTGTTGCGTTCTTGAGTGACAAGATAAGAGTATCGTTTGGTACTGCCTCTGTTCTAGGGCTCAGCACGTCCAGACTCGACGCGGTTCCCACCTGCGCATACCTGATGGTAGGTGAGCGGTGCGTCTTTCCTTGCTCCTTTTGCCCGCAGTCTACGAGGAGTGCCGGTCGCGCCGATCCCAGGATGCTCTCGAGGGTCATCTGGCCGGAGTACGAAACGAATGCCGTTCTGGAAAGATTAAAAACCGCATGCACTAAGGGCTTGATCAGACGCGTGTGCATACAGTCTGTGGAGTCCCCGGGAACCAGACTGCTGGTAATGGATTTGGTCGAAAAACTGCATGACGCTCTTACCGTACCGATTTCGGTTTCACTTTCGCCCGGTTCCCTCTCGGACGTCCGTGAGATATTCGCCCGGGGAGGCGCGCGGGTAGGACTCCCCTTGGACGTGGCGACGCCCGGGCTTTACGCGAGAATAAAAGGGGGTGCTTTCGGCGCGGCCAAAAGAGCCATCCTCAAGGCTTCCGAGGAGTTTCCGGGGCGCATCAGCACCCACTTGATCATAGGTCTTGGAGAGACGGAAGAAGATGCATTGCGGCTGGTGCAAGAGATGGTGGATGCCGGCGTAAAGACCGCTCTTTTTGCCTTTACGCCGGTGCGCGGAACACCTTTGGAGAATATGAAGCAACCGCCGCTTGACATGTACCGGATGATACAGGTGAGCAGGGCGCTTATGGAAGCCAAGAAGCTACGCGTTTCGGATATCACGTTTCGCGATGGGAGGGCGATCGACCTCGGCGACGCTGCCCTTCGGGTGATTTTCGAGGATGACGGTTTCATCGCTTCGGCACTCCGTACCTCAGGATGTCCGGATTGTAATAGACCCTTCTATAACGAACGGCCCGGAGGAGTCATGTATAACTTCCCGCGTCCCTTGGCCCCCCGAGAAGAGCGTGAAGAACGAGGGTTTCTCGCGCGGGTTATCAGGGAACGCGCGGCCGGATGCAGTTGTGAGACGCAAAGTAATCATGCGGCGCAATGCGATCGCGAGGCGCAATGTATATGAGGGAACGGATAGCTCAAAGAGACTGGAGATTGATCGTGTCGAAACCCGCTTCGGGCGCCTGGAACATGGCGGTGGACGAGGCGATAATGACGGCCTACTCCCGCGGATTTGTGCTTCCTACTTTGAGGCTATACGCTTGGAAGCCTCCATGTGTTTCAGTCGGCTACTTTCAAAAAACCGAAATGGAGGTGGATATGGACGCATGCCGAAGAGAGGGCGTCGACGTGGTGAGGCGGGCTACCGGAGGAAGGGCGGTGCTTCACGAGGACGAGGTGACCTATAGCGTAATCGTGGGAGAGGACGTTCTGCCCGGAAGCGTCTTAGAGACGTATATGGTTTTAAGCCGAGGGCTACTGGAAGGGTTAAGGGTCCTGGGGATAAATGCTGAGCTTGCACCGGGTCGTCCGTCGCGGTCGGCGTCGCGGGGTTCGACGTCGGCTTGTTTTGACGCACCCTCTTTCTATGAGATAGTGGTTGATGGGAAAAAAGCCGTGGGAAGCGCACAGACGAGGAAAGGCGGCGTCATACTACAGCATGGCTCGATCCCAACGGTTTTTGACGCTGCGAAGGTTTCGCGTCTTCTCAAGTGCAAAGACGAGACCGAGCGGAAGAAGATAGAACGCATTCTCCAAAAGAAGGCCATCGGGTTATATGAAGCCCTAGGTCGCGAGGTTCCCCTGGCCTCTATCATGGACGCCGTGGCCGAGGGGTTTAGAAGGGGCCTTCACCTGCGGCTGGTAGAGCAGTCGCTTACCCCACTCGAGGAGGAAATCGCTCGAGATCTTTACGAGAAAAAATACTCGACGCCCGAATGGAATGAAAAGCGCATCGCAAACTGAAAGACGCATCTATAAGAAAACGCATCACACAAGGAAGGAATTCGGTCGCTAGAGGAAGGAGATGGCAGATGAGCTACGACATAGTAGTGATCGGAAGCGGTCCGGGTGGTTACGTCGCTGCCGTCAGAGCAGCACAGCTCGGCGCGAAAGTGGCCGTGGTCGAGGCGAGGGATATAGGAGGAACGTGTCTTAATAGGGGGTGTATCCCCACCAAAGCCCTGGTGAGAAGCGCCGAGATTTACGATAACGTGAAGTCCTCGAAAGAGTATGGGGTCAGTGTAAGCGGGTTTGAATTAGACTTCGCGCGCGTGATGGAGCGTAAGCGCGAAGTGGTCCAAAGGCTCGTATCAGGGGTGGAGAAGCTCTTTGACTCCAACGGTGTGGAAGTATTCCGCGGAAAGGGCTCCATTCCGAGGCCAGGGGTGGTGGAGGTCACCTTAAACGGCGAAGGCGGTAAAAAGGTCCTGGAAACCAAGAACATAATCATCGCCACCGGTTCAGGGCACGCGCTTCCGCCAATACCTCCCGATGATATACGACTGGCGGTTTCAAGCGACGACGCCCTCGAGTTCCAAAGGCCGCCGAAAAGCATGGTGATCATCGGCGGGGGGGTCTTGGGAATCGAGTTTGCCTGTATTTACCACTCTTTTGGAACGGAAATAGACGTCATAAAGCGGTCTCCGCTCATTCTGCCCCCCGTGGACGACGAGCTTTCGAAGAGGTTAATGCCCGTCTTGAAGCGGAAGGGGATACGAATCAATACCGGCATCTACATAAAAGGAATCGAGGCCTTGCCGGACGGCACGCGAAGGGTCGTTGCGGACACCAAGGACGGAAAGGAGGTATCCTTTGAGGCTGAAACGGTTCTCATCGCCATGGGGCGCGTCCCTGACTTCGGAGGCCTTGACCTCGACGGTCTGGGTATAGCGTATAGCAAGAAAGGAATAGAAGTGGATCAGTACATGCAGACGAGCGTGCCAGGAATATATGCCATAGGTGACGTCGTGGGACGGTTCTATCTGGCACCCGTGGCCTCGGCAGAGGGCATTTTGGTCGTGGAAAACATCATGAATCCTAAAGAGCGTCGACCGATGGACTATTCCTGCGTTCCCCAGTGTGTCTTCTCCTCGCCGGAGGCGGCAAGTGTGGGCTTGACGGAAACCCAAGCAAGGGAAGCGGGGTACGATATCAAGGTGTCCAAGTTCCCGTTCTCAGCCAACGGCAAAGCGGTGGCGCTGGGTGAAACCGAGGGACTCGTGAAGGTGGTCGCCGACGGGCCCACCGGTCGCATCCTCGGAATGCACATACTAGGACCGCATGCGACGGACCTCATTCATGAGGGGGCGTTGGCGGTGAAACTCGGGGCACACGCTAAGGACGTGGCGTATATGATCCACGCCCATCCCACGCTGCCCGAGGCCGTCATGGAGGCAGCCCACGGAATTGAGGGGCACCCGATTCACCTGGCGAAGATAAGGTAATACACTCTAACGCATGACGCATGAAGATAGGTTCTAACGCATTAAGGGGATCATCCTCCTTTTTGGTGTCGCCCTGGTATCGCCTTGCGGGGGAGGGTGGTCCCGTCTTGTTGGAGAAGGATTTTGGGTACCGCTAGAGAATATAGTTAATGCGTTCACTAGCACTTAAAAGGGATCGTAGGAGCTTTAAAGCGATAAATACGCAAAGGGAGAGGGGTTAAGACACCGAGAGTCGTCGTCAGTAGGGAGTTGCCTTTGTCAGGTCACATGTCGATAGGCGAAGGTCGGAAGGAGCGTTTTAGATGGTCAAGCGATTTTACTTACCCATACGCATACATTTCGGGCCCCAGGCGACGGAAGTCATTCCGTCGCTTTTGGCGGGGTTTGGCAAGAGAGTGTTTATCATAACGGACCCGGGCGTACGATCCGCGGGACCGGTGGACAAGGTCGCATCGATTCTCTCGAATGCAGGCCTCGAAACCGAAATATTCGATGAGGTCAGAGCCAACCCTCACCAGGACACGGTTTATAAGGCGCTCGACGCTCTGAAGGGCGCGGGCTGTTCTTGCGTCGTCGGTATCGGTGGCGGGAGTGCGCTGGATGTCGGAAAAGTCGTAGCCGCACTGGCGACTAACCCGGGTTCGCTGAGCGAGTACCAATGGGATGGCAGACAGTTCGAACATGACCCCCTTCCTTATGTGGCGGTGCCCACCACGGCCGGTACGGGATCCGAAGTAACCAGGGCGGCGGTCATCATCGACCGCAACATGAAGAAAGGCATCGCCCAGGATAAGCTCTTTCCGTGGGCGGCGGTGGTAGACCCCGACCTGATGAGGAGTGTACCGCCCTTTGTCACGGCCACCACAGGGATGGACGTGCTAAGTCATGCTGTAGAAGCATACGTGGGATTGGGCGCAAGCCCTGTGACGGATGGTTGGGCGTTCGAGGCGATCCGGCTGGTAGGGAAGTATCTCCTCCGCGCTTACGCCAACGGAGACGACATGACGGCCAGAGAGGGAATGGCTCTGGCGAGCACCCTGGCAGGAGCCGCCATGGACCAAGGGGGTCTTGGCGTAGTGCACGCCATGGCGGGGCCTCTGTCGAGTATATATGACATGCCTCATGGCCTCGCCAACGCGATCCTTTTACCCATCGCCATGAGGTATAATCTCATAGCCGCCCCGGAACGGTACGCGGACGTGGCCCTTGCCCTCGGTATACCGGTCACCGGAATGAGCGCGCGCGAAGCGGGATTGTGTGCGGTTCGGGCCGTGGAAGACCTGGTAGCGCAAATGGGGATATCTGTGAACTGGCAGACTTACGGATACCGGCCTGAGGACGCGGAACGGTTTGCCGACGAAGCCATGAAGATGTTCATGATCAAGAATAACCCGAGAAAGATGAGCCGGCAGGACTGTGTGGTGCTGTTCCGGGCGCTGTTTGAGGGAAGGGAGGACCTCTTTTGAACGGCAACCGGAGCGAGCGTTATCCGCAAATCTTGAGAATCGACCTGGCAAATGAGGTGTATTCCGTTGAGGAGTTGCCGCGGGAGTACCTCTGCCTCGGAGGCCGAGGTTTGACCGTCAAGCTTTTGTTGAAGGAGACGGATCCGGCGTGCGATCCTCTGGGATCGGGGAACAAATTCATTCTGGCGATCGGACCTTTGGCGGGGACGGGGGTTTCGAGTTCCGGGCGTCTTTCCGTGGGCGGCAAGAGCCCGTTGACCGGTGGGATCAAAGAAGCCAATGCCGGCGGGACGGCTGCCACGGCCTTGGCGCGTCTTGGATATCGGGCCGTGATAT
>DUSP01000153.1 GCA_012842575.1 Clostridia bacterium | reverse complement strand
TACGGCCCTGGAAATCAACTCCTCCCACTCGAGTACGAACGTGGATTACGTCCGTATTGCCGCCAAGGCAGGCGCTTCATTCGTAATATCCAGCGACGCGCATTCTCCTGGAGATGTCGGGAACCTCGAACGCGGCCTCACCCTGGCGAAACGAGCCAAACTCTCGCCCGACCAGATCATCAACGCTAAAGATTCCGGGGGAGGAGAAAAAGGTCTTTTGGCGAAGACGAGAAAACGAAGGGCGAAATCAGAGGCAAAAACGTAAAGGCGAAAGATAGCGCAAAATTTAAGGCCGGAACCTGATGTCCGGTGGCATCCCATGGTGTCCAGTGGCGTCCGGCGACGTCCGGCGACGCTTGGGCCCTCTCTTAGCCAGCACCGCCTGAAGAAGGTTCCTACGACCAAGACAGGTGACTTTCGTGAACGCACCCGACCAGTCTCGGCCTGGCGATTTGAGGCTCGTCATAATTTCAGGCCTATCCGGTGCCGGTAAAACTCAAGCACTGAGGAGTCTTGAGGATCTGGGTTTCTTTTGCATCGACAATCTGCCTCCTGCGCTTCTTACCAAGTTCGCAGACCTGTGCGTCCAATCCGGCCAGAAAGTCCGCCGCATCGCCCTGGTCATCGACGTGCGCGGCGGTCAGTTCTTTGACGACCTCCTCTTGTCCCTCCGTGAACTGGAGGAAGCCGGAATATGGTACGAAGTACTCTTCCTCGAAGCAAGCGACGAAGCGCTGGTCCGGCGGTTTAAGGAAACTAGGAGGAGGCATCCGCTCGCAGTCACGGGCGGAATATTGGAGGCCATCAGGGAAGAGCGCAAGAGACTCGAAGAGATAAGGGGCCGGGCGCGGATCATCATCGACACAAGTGATTTGACACCCGGTAGGTTAAGAGAGGAGATATTCCAGCTATTTTCAGAAGACAGCCTCCTCGAACGGTTCATCATCAGGATAGTAACGTTCGGATACAAACATGGGCTGCCTCGAGATGCCGACTTGGTTTTCGACGTCCGGTTCCTCCCCAATCCGTACTACGTCGAAAGTCTGAAGCCCCTGAGCGGAAACGACAAGGCAGTGGTGAAGTACGTCATGAAGTGGCCCGTAACACAAGAGTTCTTGAAGTTGCTCGATGGGTTGATAGGTTTCCTCATTCCTCATTACAAGAACGAGGGCAAGACCCAGTTAACCATAGCCATAGGTTGTACCGGCGGAAGACACAGGTCGGTTGTGGTGGCCGAGCACCTGGCGGAATCGTTGAGGCGGCTCAATAACGTGGTCCTCGTCGAGCACAGGGATATATCTCTCGGAGAGGCATAAAATCGAGAACCCTCCATCCTGACGAGAGGAATACATTTTGGAAGAGGACGTGAGACGACCATAGAACTTGGAACCTTTTCCGAACAGGTCAAAGATGAACTGGGGCATCTGGCTTACACTCGTACCTGTTGCGGATTGTCAGAGCTCCTCGGCCTTTTGAAATCGGCGGGTCAGGTGAGGCTTGAGGGCGGAATTGATACACCGGGCACTCCGCCCAGGTGGAGCATCGGAGTCGTGACCTCAAGCCCCCTAACGGCCCGAAAAACCTTTTCTTTATTCAAATCCCTGCTGAATCTGAAGGCTACTGTACTCACGGTCTCCGACAAGCGTTTTGGATCTCGCCGCACCTATTTGGTAAAGGCACCTCTGCCGAAACCGCCGTTACCCGACCGCCTCCACGGGGTGCTCAGTTTTTCTCTCTTAGGGTCGGAGTCGGCATCCTTTCCCGAAAGCCCCTCGGGTGTAAACACTTCTTTAGCCATGCATTCGAAGCGGTCGGGGTCCGGTATGGTATTCTTACGACTCAAAAAGCGGACTTGTTGCCGACATTCCTTTTTGAGAGGGATATTTCTCGGAAGCGGTTCGCTGTCCACTCCAGGGCGTGACCACCACCTGGAGCTGAGGTTTTCATCTGAAACGACGGCCAATGAAATCATAGACCTATTGCGCCTAGAAGGGATCAAGGCCAGCTCCTTCACCCGCAAGGGCGAGCATGTGGTCTACATCAAAGAGACCTCGGATATACTGCGCCTGCTCGGGCTCGTAGGGGCGCATACGGCCGTACTCAAATACGAGGACGCACTTATAGTCCGCGGAATCCGCGAGGAGATCAACCGTATGGTGAATTGCGAGACCGCCAACGTATCCAAGGCGGTCGAAGCAGGCTTGAGGCAGGCCGCCCTCATAAAGTCGCTCGTGGAAAAATACGGCCTCGATGCCTTACCCGTACCCCTCCGTGAGATAGCGATTTCACGAATGGAACACCCGGAGATGAGCCTGCGCGAATTAGGACAAGGCATTACCCCTCCCCTTACCAAGTCAGGGGTAAACCATAGGCTAAAGAGGATCGAGAGAATAGCCTTAGATCTCGGCCTCGGCCCGTGCGGGCAAATGCCCGGCAGTTTTGACGAAATTAATGAAATTAATCTAGATCAGGTAAAGGATGACGCCTGAAGCGCCAGCCGCCACCAGCACGAGGATGGGGTGGATCTTGGTGAAAGTGATGACGGCAAACGAGGCGAGGCCTACGATTACGGTGGTCGCGTCATATTTCAGGGAAGTGCCTGTGGATATGGCGGCAACGGCTATGAGGGCGAAAGCCGCCGGTCTTACCCCGCTGAACATACGCTTTACCAAGACCACGTTCTTATAACGCCCGAGCAGCAGTCCGGCGATGAGCATGATGACGAAAGACGGCAAGACCACCGCTGTGGTAGCGCTGACTGATCCCAAAACGCCTTCCACTTGATAACCGATAAAAGTGGCCGCATTGATGGCCACCGGCCCGGGAGTCATGGCAGAGATCGCCATTAGGTCAAGGAACCGCTCGAGGGAAAGCCACCCGTGGCGGACGATTACTTCCTCTTCGATGAAGGGTACCATGGCGTAGCCGCCGCCGAAACTGAACGCACCGATTTTAAAGAAGGAAAGCATGAGTTCCATTAGCGACCATTGACTCCTTCCTTCGTGGTGCGATCATCGGTGCCATCATAGGCTCTTCATCAAGCCCCAAATATGACTCCGACTACCGCAGCCGATACTACTACGAGTATGGGAGGAACGCCCAAAAGGAGAGCCACAAACGCCGCCGTTCCCAGTGCCATCGTCCGAAAGTCCGTAATTACCCTCCTTCCCAAGGTGTATGCCGCAGAGGCTATCATGGCCACCACTGCCGGCCTTGCGCCCCTGAATGCTGCTTCTACGTAAGGATTACGCGCCACGTTCGTGAATACGGCGGCTATCAACAAGATGGTGATGAGGGAGGGCAATATCGCCCCAAGTGTAGCCACCACGGCTCCCGGTATACCCGCCAGACGGTGGCCCACGAGAACGGCCGTGTTGATGGCTATGGCGCCGGGTCCGCTTTGGCTGAGCGCTATCAAGTCTAGGAACTCGGTGTCATCGAGCCAGTTCTTTCTCTCGGTTACTTCCCGCCTGATCAACGGGACCATCGCATAGCCTCCACCGATGGTGAAGGTGCCGATGTTGAAGAAAACGAGGAATATCGAGAGGGGGCTGGGTTTTCTTGGAACCGTCATTGCTCTACCTCCAACGAGTATATTATACTGCTCTCAGGTATCATCGGCCACAAGGTACGTCATGTGCTGCTCGCCATACAAAGGTCCGCGGCCGGGTAAATCGACCCAAAACACGGATTCGTTCAGGTCGTTTTCGCCCGCAAGGATCCGTTCCAGTATCTAGGAGCGAAGAGACAAAGGAAAAGAAGTTCAGTTGTTGAAAGAAAAGATTCGTAAGTGTCTGGGGACGAAGGGAGGGGGATTTAGGTGCGCAGGATCAGGATACCGGATGCCACAATCAGACGGTTACCAATATACCTGAGGGTTCTGCGAGAGCTTGAAGACGATGATGTGGCTGTGATTTCCTCGGCAGACCTGGCGGTGAGGACGGGATTTTCGTCCGAGCAAATCCGTAAGGATTTGGCCTACTTCGGGGCCTTTGGGGTCAGGGGCGTTGGGTATTCGGTGAGTCAGCTCGAAGACCAACTCCGACGGATACTCGGTCTCGACAAAGAAGTACGTGCGGCTTTAGTCGGTGCGGGAAACCTGGGGACCGCTCTTACCCGTTACAATGTAAACCGTCACAAAGACGTAAAGATCGTGGCGATTTTCGACAACGACCCCGCCAAGGTCGGTAAGACCATCGAAGGCGTGCGGGTTTACCCCGTGGAGGACATAGCCGACATCATCAGAGAGAATGAAATAAAAATGGGCATCATAACCACTCCGGCAAGTAGCGCCGAAAAAGTGGCCGAGCTCCTGGTCCGGGCGGGCATCCGCGCCATATTGAACTTTGCGCCTGTGAAACTCGGTTCAACAGACGCTGTGGCCGTCAGGAATATCGACTTGACCCTTGAATTTGAAAGCCTGGCTTATTATGCCGCGGGCGAAGAAAAACGTCCTGAAACATCGTAATATTCGTTCGCGGGGGAGACCGGTCCCGCTTTGTCCGGAAATGCGGCATTTCTCTTTGAGTTCATCTGGAGAGAGGTTAAGCCGGGAGGTTTTTTGGTGATACCGAGGCTTTTTCAAATGGAACTTCAAGACCTTTTGGCTCTGGTCACGTTGCTCGTCGTATTCATATATTTACTGCTCAGATCTATACCAGACCAAAGCCAGAAGCCGCGTTTGAGACTGTTGAAGATCGGCATGTGGGCTGCCCTAGCCGTCGCGGTCGGCTTCGGATTACTCATGGTGGTAAAGCGGTGGGCCAAGGTCCAAATGCTCCTCGAGCAAATACGTTTTATGGGGCCATCCGATGTAATCATAGCCCTTGTGGACATCGCCGTGATGTCTTACCTTTTTTATCGCATCATCATACTGGTCCGCGGTACCAGGGCCGTTCAGCTCTTCAAGGGGATACTCGCACTGATCATAGCCACCTCGGTTAGCAGGTGGCTTGGGCTGGTTACGATAAACTGGTTTCTGAAGAACGTACAGGCGATGCTCATCGTCGCTTTGCCCGTGGTGTTTCAACCCGAGCTCAGACGGGCGTTGGAACAGATAGGTCGGGGAAGGATATTCCCTACTTCGGAAATGGTCGCCGGTGAAGATACATTATCCGCGGTGGTCGAAATAACCAAAGCCGTTGAGATCCTATCGAGGAACAAAACGGGCGCCTTGATCGTCCTGGAACGAAAGACGGGTCTGAACGACGTGATTGAAACGGGAATAAGGATGGACGCCATAGTCACGTCGGAGCTCCTCGTTAATGTGTTCGTTCCCAATACACCTCTTCATGACGGGGCTTCCATAATCCGGGGGAACAGGATAATGGCCGCCGCATGCTTTTTGCCTTTTACCGAGTCACCCGATATCAGCCCCGATCTAGGAGGCAGGCACAGAGCGGCTTTGGGGATCGCCGAACAGACCGACGCGCTGGCCATTGTGGTATCCGAGGAGACGGGGGCCGTTTCTCTGGCATACTCCGCCAAAATCATGAGGGGGCTTGATTCTGCCACCCTCCGGGAACTCTTGGAAAACCTTTGCGAGCACCGGTCCGGGGGCTTAAGGTTTTGGGGGCGGTGAATGTAGCCGTGAGTGTAGTGGACCGCTGGTTTGGCAAGGATGCCGCCGTAAAGGCCCTGTCAGTGCTAATCGCCGTGGTCCTATGGTTTCAGGTGGTGGTAGAAGAGAACCCCCCGATCCAAAAGACCTTCGACAGGGTGTCCGTGTCGGTGGAAAACTTACCGCCGGGATACGTCTTGGTGGATTGGTGGCCTAAGACCGTGAGGGTCGTCGTGAAATCCCCCCAGCGGGCAATGGCGGGGGTGGAGCCGGGCGATATCTCGGCTACCGTTGACATAAAAGATGCGACGTCGGGTCAGTATACCAAGGCTATTGAGGTATCGGTTCCAAAGGGGCTGGAGATAGTCGAAACGGTACCGTCCATAGCGACAGTGGTTCTCGACCAGGTATTGGAGAAACAGGTGCCCGTGCAGGTAAAAGTGGAAGGGCTCCCGTCCTCTGAATACCAGGCGGGAAGCCCGCAGGTTCAACCCGCACAAGTAACGTTGAAGGGGCCTAAGGGGCAAGTTTCGTTGGTGGAGCGAGTTATAGGGAGGCTTGACATTTCCGGCGCGCGGGGCGACCTTTCCAGGATGGTACGTCTCGAACCGGTAACGGCTGATGGTAAGAAGGTCGATGGGGTAACGGTCTTGCCCGCCGAAGCGACGGTTTCATTGGCGATGACGAAACTCCCCCCTTCTGGGACCTTTGAGGTCGTCCCGGAGATAAAGGGGAGCTCTGCGCCAGGATATCGGGTCGACGCGGTCTGGGCGGAACCCTCAACTGTTACCGTAAGGGCTCAAGAAGACGTATTGAGGACAATAGGCGGTAGGCTCAAAACCGAACCGGTATCCGTGGAGGGTTTGGGAGAAGGCGTTTCGAGATACAGGGCGAAGGTGGTCTCGAGTCCCCAGTTCTTCTCGCTGGAACCGTCATATGTGACGGTATGGGTGCGCATAGTTGAGGACAAGGTTTCCAAGAGACTGGAAGACCTTCCGGTGATAATAACGGGGGTGCGCCCGGGTTTGAAATGGGATATCGAGCCGGGGGCGGTTTCAGTGACACTTGAGGGTAAGCGTGGAGATCTCGATGCGTTTGGGCCTGAGGCGCTCAGGGTTACTGTGGACGCAAGAGGGCTCGAGGAGGGCGTTCACCGACTGCCGGTATCTGTTGACACGGGTTCGGTTGAAGGCGTTGAAGTCAAGGAGATCAATCCCACGGAAGTCACGGTAACACTCACTCCTCGGAATTCGTAGAGTAATAACGAAATGGGCAATCGGGGGAAAGGGAGTTTGAGTCGGGGGAAGGAGAGTTTGGATAGTGAAGCTCTTCGGGACTGACGGTGTACGTGGAATAGCCAATGAGGATTTGGACGCACGGTTGGCGTTGCTTCTCGGGAGAATAGGAGGCTACATCGTTGCCAGGAATGGTTCCCGGATGAATGGTTCCGGAAGCGACGGGTCGCGTTTTTACAAGGCGCTGAATAGAAAGCCGGCCATCGTGGTCGGAAAAGATACGAGGAGTTCTGGTGATCTCTTGGAATCGGCGCTTGTAGCAGGTCTTTGTTCAGTGGGAATCGATGTCTGGCGTGCGGGTGTAATCACCTCACCAGGTGTCGCATATCTGACTAGAGAACTGGGCGCGGTTGCGGGCGCCGTGATATCGGCATCCCATAATCCGGCTGAGTATAATGGGATCAAGTTTTTCGGTCCTTCCGGGGCAAAGGTCCCTTCCGACGTGGAGGAAAAGATCGAGGAAGAAATCGAGGCGGTTCTCGAGGGTAGGCCTGACGGGTTTCCGAGACCGAAGGGAGCCGACCTAGGAAAGGTGATCGGCGTCGAAGACCGCCTGGATGATTATGTATCGTTTCTGGTCATGAGCGCCGAGACTTCCCTAAGGGGGCTCAAGGTGGTCGTGGATTGCGCCAACGGGGCGACATCTCATATAGCCCCGAGGGTTTTGAGACGCTTGGGGGCAGAAGTGATCGCCATCAACGACGCTCCGGATGGATGTAACATAAACTCCGATTGTGGATCCACCGAGCCGTCCGGATTAGTCAAGGCGGTGCTTGCCGCGGGAGCCGCCGTCGGAATCGCGCACGACGGAGACGGTGACAGAACGATACTTGTAGATGAGACCGGCCGTGTGCTCGACGGCGACCACATAATGACCGTCATCGGGCAGCATATGCTGCGACACGGGAGGCTTCCTGGCGGGTGTGTGGTGGCGACGGTGATGTCGAACCTCGGCCTGGATATCGCCTTCAGAAAGCTGGGGGGCAGGGTTATAAGGACCAGAGTGGGTGACCGCTGTGTACTCCAAGAGATGCAGCAGAGGGGGGTTACACTTGGCGGCGAGCAGTCGGGTCACATCATACTCCTCGATTTCTTACCCACTGGGGACGGGATCTTGACCGCCATACATGTGCTCGGGATAATGAAAGAAACCGGCAAACCCCTTTCGACCCTGGCTTCTCAAATGAAGAAGCTTCCTCAGATCTCAAGGAACGTGAAGGTTTTTAACAAAAACGAGCTCAACTCAAGCCCGAGGATAACGAGGGAATTGGCCAGGGCCGAGGAGGAACTCGGGGAGTGCGGTAGGGTATTGATCCGGCCTTCAGGGACTGAGCCGGTGGTAAGGATAATGGTGGAGGGTGAAGACGAAGACGTTGTCAGAGAGATAGCCGATAGGTTAGAAATGGTGGTGATGGAAGAACTGGGAGTATCCTCTGAAGATAGGGGCGGTAAGCCTTACGGGGATTCTGAAGTTGGAGCTTCTACCTCCGTAAGGATCGACGCTGAGCAATGGGGTAAGCCTGACGGCGATTCGGAAGTCAGAGCGCGACGACAACTCGGGTGATGTAAAGACGATTTGGGCTCGGAAAGGGACGAGGAGTAGCCGCGACGAGCAGCGCCGGGACTCATTGCCTTTGATCTTCGTTTCAATATGTTCTCTCGTACTGAGACGGGCACGGCAGGTTCGAGGAAGAATCGAAGGCGTGAGTTGACGAGGTTGGGGTTTATCGAGGTTTTCGGCGGATGCCCCACGGTCGGACCACGACCGTTAGAGGCCTTACAAACTTCGCGGGTGACCGCGGGACAAAGGGGCCGGGTGGCGCTGAGTCTTATCCTGTGCCATAGTGCGGGTAGTCGTAACGTGAGTTAACGATATACCCTTGGTGCTCTGTCTTACCTTGAGTTATCGTTTTCTTGCATCGTCTTCTTGGATTTCTCGCGGGCTCGAATAAGGCCCGGGGGTAAGACTCGGATAAGGTTTCGATAAGCTCGTGTCGCAGGTCGGCATTCGCAGGGCAAGGCCTTCTCCCTTCCGGTGCCCGAAGGAGGGAGCCGGAGTGTGCGGTATTGTGGGTTATGTCGGTGAGGGCCCTGTCCTTCCATTTTTGTTGGAAGGATTAAAGAGGTTGGAGTACCGGGGTTATGATTCCGCCGGCGTCGCGGTTCTTGAGGGCGAGCGTATTTCCGTGAAGAAACGTATGGGTCGGATAGCGCAGCTCGAGGTGGAGGTAAACGGTGAGGTTGCGATTGGCAGCCATGCAGAGACCCCAGGTCCTACGGAGCCCAGCGCCACGGAACATTGTGGTATATACCCCGCGTCGGCCAGCCAGAAGGTCTCGCGCGGCGGAGGTCTGACGGAGAATCTCATGAGGACCTACCAACGGCAAGGACTTAACGGCGCGTGGAAGGTCGGAATAGGCCACACCAGATGGGCTACCCACGGGAAACCATCGGACGCGAATGCCCATCCACATTGTGATTGCCACGACAGCGTCGCGGTGGTTCATAACGGAATCATAGAAAACTACGCGGAACTGAAAGGCCAGCTCTTAGAAAGGGGTCACCGTTTTAGATCGGAGACCGACACCGAAGTTATAGCCCATTTGATCGAAGAGTTTTTCGGGGAAGGGAACGGTATGACCCTCGAAGACGCGGTACGAAAGACCGCTGGCATGCTTCGCGGGTCGTTCGCTATTGGGGTGATTTCCGTAAAAGAACCCGTTAAACTCGTAGCGGTTAGGAACCAAAGCCCGCTCGTCCTGGGTCTGGGCGAGAAAGAATATTATCTCGCGTCGGACATACCCGCCATTTTGGCAAGAACCAAACGGACGATGATTCTTGAGGACGGGGATATGGCGGTCATCTCCCCGGACGGCGTGAAGATCATGGAGGTAACGGGAGAGGGCAAGACCAAGGTGAAGGAGATCACCGTCATCCCCTGGAATGCCGAGATGGCTGAAAAGGGTGGGTATCCGCACTTCATGCTCAAGGAGATCCACGAACAGCCCCGGGCGTTGCGTGAAACGCTGGTGGGGAGGGTAGACCCGGTCACGGGAGAAGCGGTCCTGGAGGAAATCGAGAAAGCGAAGGGGTCTCAAGCGACGGTCGAGGCGGCGCTTAAACTACCCCGGAGGGTATTCGTCGTCGCTTGTGGCACCGCTTATCACGCCGGACTCGTGGGCAGAGTGTTGATCGAGCGACTAACGGGTATACCGGTGGAAGTGGATCTGGCGTCGGAGTTCCGCTATCGCGAACCGATTATAGGTCCGGAGGACCTACTCGTGGTGGTAAGTCAGTCCGGCGAGACCGCGGATACGTTGGCGGCTTTAAGGGAAGGACGAAGGCTCGGCGTACCGGTGATCGCCGTGACCAACGTGATGGGTAGTTCCGTGGCACGGGAAGCCGATTATGCTATCATGACGCGGGCGGGCCCGGAGATCGCGGTGGCGTCTACCAAGGCTTACACCACACAGATCGTGTGTTTGGGGCTTTTGGCGATGAAACTCGCGGAGATGAAGGTCGCTTCGTCGCACAGCCGTAGCTATGACGCGGACGGTGTACAGATTTACGGGTTCGGTCGGGCGCTGCTTGAACTACCGGCACGGGTTGAACAGGTTCTTCAAATTGAGCCCGAAGTTGAAGAAGTGGCGGAGTACGTCTCCGGTTGGGACGACGCCTTTTTCATAGGGCGCGGGGTTGATTTCGCTTCTGTGCTCGAGGGACAATTGAAACTCAAAGAGATTTCGTACATCCATGCCGAAGCCTACGCGGCCGGGGAACTGAAACATGGGACCTTGGCGCTCATAACCGAAGGGGTACCCGTGATCGCGGCGGCTACGCAGGAGCACCTGTTCGAGAAAACCCTGTCTAACGTAATGGAAGTGAGGGCTCGCGGTGCGTGGGTGACCCTCATCACTACCGAAGAGCTATACCGACGCATCAAGGGCGATTCCGCGGACCGCGCCGTAGACCGGGTTTTACTGGTACCCTCGACGCATCCATTGTTGCAGCCGGTAATCACTGCGGTACCATTACAGCTATTGGCATATTACGCTGCCCGCCGTCGCGGGTGCGACATCGACAAACCCCGGAACCTGGCAAAGAGTGTGACGGTGGAATGAGCTGGGCGGAAATAACGGTTTACATATGGCTTGTCGCCTGTCTTTGCAGCGCGGAGCATTGATAAACAGAGTCGCCGTCGTTTATCTGCATGGTTCAGGTCTTCATGATGAGAGCAGAGGGACGGAATAGTGATATCCGAAAAATTCTCTCGGCAACATAGACAAATAGCCGCCAAGTGTAGAGAGCTTGATCTCAAACGAAAGAAAGAGGCCACCGCTCGCGCTAAAGCCGTTTCCGAATTGCTGAAACGCAAGTACGGCGCATCCTCGGTTATACTATACGGATCCTTCGCGGAGGGTGGCTATCACGACCATTCCGACATTGACCTCCTCGTTTACGACTTCAAAGGCCCGTATTGGGAAATGTATTCCGAGGCGGAACAGATTGCGGCTCCTTTTAAAGTGAGTGTTGTATGTAGTGAAGATGCGAGCCCGAGTCTCATCGAGCATGTGAGGGAGAAAGGGGTGACACTGTGAAACCGGAAGAATACGTTCTCACGACGGCCAGAGTCAAACAGGAGATCGCCACGATGAAGAAGTGTCTCGATCGCTTAGCCAAGTATAACCTCTACCCTAACATTAAGGCGGAAAAGATCGGCGGGTTTCGCCTTTCTGACGAGGAGGCTTTACGCATAGTCGGCTCTCTCTTACACGATATGTATACCTCTTTTGAAAACGCTGCAAAAGCGGTTGCAGCCCGAATCGATAAAAGCATGCCTTCGGGGCCTGACTGGCACAAGGAACTGATCACCCAGTTGACTCTCGAAGTGCCCGGCGTAAGACCAGCCATGATTTCTCCAAAAACCGCTGCGCTCATAGAACCTTATAGGGGGTTTAGACATATATTTCGGAATCTTTATGGATTTGATCTCTCTTCCGATAAAATAAAAGAGCTGATCAAGGGGCTCCCCGTTTTAGTCGACGCACTTATGACGGATCTTACAGGTTTTATAAACTGCCTTGAGGAACTGGCGGGCCTAGATACTCGAAACGGAGAGAATCATTCTTAAAAACCGGGGGCAGTGCGAGGGGGCTCCAATCCTACCTTGTTGGTCGGATCCCGAGAACACATAGCCCCCGGGCACTAGTCCCACGAAAGAGCCTGCCGGAGCTATGCGGAAGATGAAAGGCGACACGCAACTGCCCCGATAATCTGTTGGGTTGAAAAGTCTTCGCTCATATCTTTCGCCCCTTTCCCCCGGACCTCGTTATACGGGAAGCTGATTACAATAACCATGGGGAATGAGCCCCTTCTGAGACTCTATCATTTGAGACTCACGAACAGGGGTGTTGCTTGGAGAGGTTCCAGTTGGAGAGGTTTTAGAAGATATAACTGTGATAAAATGTCAACGGAATAGGGTCTATTTCGTGGGCCGACGCTGAACGGGCCTGGTCAGACCCGGTGAGGATCTGGCATGGGCTAAGTCGGGAGGTATCAAGATAGTTCAGGATGAGCTTCTGACCGGAAGAATACGTATTGGAGTCGACCTGGTACGAGTGTCGCGGATCGAAAACGCGTTCAGGCGTTGGGGCGACCGCTTCTTAAATCGCATCTTTACACCGGCGGAAATAAAGGCCTGTTCTGGGTGCTCGAGACAAGGGGAACCGCAAAAGGCAACCGGCGGCTCTTGGGGTTCGGATGATGATAAGCGCCCCGAGCTAAAGCCCGACCCCAGGAGGCTTGCGGGTAGGTTTGCAGCCAAAGAAGCCGTCCTCAAGGCGGTGGGGATCGGCCTAAGGTATTCCAAATGGCTTGAAATGGAGATTCTCAATGATAGGCTGGGTAAGCCGAAGCTCACCTGCCGGGGGGCGCTCCTCAAAATCATGGAAGACATGGGTGTCACGGATCTGGACTTGAGCATATCCCATACGGACGAGTTTGCGATGGCGGGGGTGATCCTGATTGTTGGTGGCCACGTCCGCGCAGATGAAGACCGTTGATTCGACGGCGATCAACAGGTTCGGTATCCCGGGCATCGCTTTAATGGAAAACGCGGGGCGGTCGGTCGCGTTAAAATGCCTTGAACTACTCAAGCTTCAAAGGCAAAAGACCGAGGGGGAGACCAGGGGCGTTTCCCGGAAGGCAGTCATCTTCGCCGGCAAAGGATCAAACGGCGGGGATGGTTTTGTCGTCGCTCGGTATCTCCACAACTGGGGCTTTGACGTCGTTGCCATCTTGACCGGCGGTAGGTGTGAGGAAGTAAAAGGGGATGCCCGCATCAACCTAAATATCTGCAAAGAAATGGGCCTTCCCATCCTCGAGGTGCCCACCTCCGAACCGGAAACTCTAAAAGCCGTAGAAGCGGCCCTGGCAACGGCGGATCTCATCGTCGACGCGCTATTGGGGACGGGATCAAAAGGTGCACCCAGAGAGCCTGTGTCCAGTATCATCAGCCTCATCAACGACTGCTCCTCGAAGAGAAAGGTACCTGTAGTGGCCGTCGATCTTCCTTCAGGTGTAGATGCGGATGACGGGAGCATTCCGGGAGAGGTGGTCAAGGCTACGCAAACCGTAACCATGGGGCTCCTCAAACGGGGCCTTATTCTCTTTCCCGGCGCGGAAGCGGCTGGGGACGTGACGGTGGCGGATATCTCCCTTCCGAGGGAAGCCGTGGCGGCTGCGGATATCGAAATGGAGGTAATCACTCCCGAATTTCTCCGGTCGTTGGGATCCGGCGAAAACGGACGGGAGTCTGTTTCACACGGAGTCCTTTTTCCCCGAAAACATGACACGCATAAGGGCACTTATGGTCACGTACTGGTCATCGCGGGCTCGCGCGGATTTACCGGTGCCGCCACCCTGGCGGCAATGGGGGCACTTCGGGCGGGAGCTGGTTTGGTCACCGTGGCGTGCCCCGCCGGCATCCAGGACCTCGTCGCCTCCAAGCTGACAGAGGCCATGACCGTTCCGCTTCCTGACGACGGTAGCGGCAAAGTTTGTCCGGCGGCGGCCGACGCGGTTCTGGATGCGGCGGAAGGGAAGAACGTAATAGCCGTGGGGCCGGGACTGGGAAGGACCCAATCCGTGTATTTGGTGATAGAGGCACTCCTTGAGCGCGCCAAGGTTCCTTTGGTGATCGATGCCGACGGCTTGAGCGTGTTGGGAGGGAAAGCCCCTGTCATCAAAAAGGCTGCGGAGACGTCGGGTTTCTTACCGGTGTTGACTCCGCACCCCGGCGAAATGGGAAGGCTGCTTCAAAAGAGTACGAGGGAGGTCCAAGATGACCGTCCGGGAAGCGTGCAGACATTGGCACGTGACGCGTCGTGCGTGGCGGTTCTCAAAGGGGCCCGGACCCTCGTCTCGGATGGTCGGAGGATTTACGCAAACCTCACCGGAAACCCAGGTATGGCTTCAGGTGGTATGGGCGACGTCCTTACGGGGATGATCGCGGGATTTATCGCACAGGGTGCGTCACCGCTCGAGGGCGCGCTCCTCGGCGTGTACCTGCACGGTCTCGCGGGCGATTTGGCTTTGGCGCAAACCGGAGAAAAGGCGCTGCTGGCAACGGATTTACTGGAGCAAGTAGGCCCCGCCATCCTGAAGCTGAGCGGCGCAAGCAGTCTAAGCCCGTCTCAAGCGGTCTAAGCCCGTCTGTGAAATCACCAGGTGTATAGAAAGGGAGGTGCACGTTCACGCCAGCCAGTTCGGGCGAGCGGAACGTGCAATCACCAGATGTATGCCAGATGTATGAGTAAGGAGAGAGCTTCATGGGAGTTGCAGGAAATGCCGGCTCGGACGGGACTTTGCGCGACCCGGAAGGGCTTATGGGAGATGCTCACCGACTGTTTGAAGAATTGCGCGCTATCCGGCGCGACATCCACATGCATCCGGAGCTCGGTTTAGAAGAACGGAGGACCGCCGGCATCGTTTCCTCGTATCTTGAATCCCTGGGAATCGAAACGAAAACGGGGGTGGCGGGCACAGGTGTCGTAGGCCTGCTGAGTGGCGACCTGCTGAGAGACCAAACCTCCGTCACTCAGAGGGAGGAATCATCCCACACTCCGCGCGTAATCGCCCTCCGGGCCGACATGGACGCCCTTCCAATACAGGACAAAAAAGACGTGGAATATTCCTCTAAAGTCCCCGGGAAGATGCACGCGTGCGGACACGATGGGCACGTGGCCATGCTCTTGGGAGCGGCGAAACTCCTGACCTCTCGTAGAAACGCTTTCTCTGGCAGCGTAAAGTTTTTGTTCCAGCCAGCTGAGGAAGGCCCTGGAGGCGCCTTACCCATGATACAGGAGGGGTGCCTCGAGGACCCCGATGTGGACGCGGTCGTGGGCGTACACATTCACACCGAGATGCCTGTCGGAAAGATCGGGATTAAATTTGGGCCTTGCAGCGCTTCCGCCGACAGCATTCGAATCGGGATCATGGGCCGCGGCGGACACGGTGCCATGCCGCATAGAAGTATCGACGCGATCGTCGTAGCGGCTCACGTGATTTTGGCGCTCCAGGCCATCTCCAGTCGCGAGGTGGATCCCGTAGAGCCGGTGGTCTTGTCGATAGGAGCGATTCACGGCGGATACCGTCATAACGTAATCGCCGACGAGGTAAACATGGAGGGGACCGTGAGGTGTTTTGACCAGGACCTCCGGCAACAGCTACCCGACCGCATAAAGCGCATCGTCGAGGGGGTCACAAGGGCGTACAGGGCGCAGTACGAGTTCACCTATGACTTCGGTTATCCACCTCTCATAAACGACGATTCGCTTACGGAATTTGCAGCCGGCAGCATAAGGGCACTCCTCGGCGACGATGCGGTTCAAGTGATGAAAGAGCCGTCTATGGGTGCCGAGGACTTTTCCTACTTCGCCCGCGAGGTTCCCGGTACTTTTTTGAGAATAGGCGCCGCAAAGGGTGGCAATGCTTCCAACCACCCTTCGCACAGTCCCCTTTTCGATTTCGACGAACGCGCTATTCCGATAGGATCTGCGGTAATGGCTCAAATCGCTTTGGACTTTCTCAGAGGAATAAGCGGCTCGGCCTAGAAATGAGCATTCAATACTTTCCTCCTAGCGGATTTTCCCTGAGATAACTTTTCCGTGGGGAACCAAAAAATCCCGATCGGGTGAGGCAGAATGGTTTCAAGAAAAGGTAAGACCGGTCTTATAGACAACGTGGACCAGATAGCCTTCGACTTCGCGGCTACACCGAAGATTTTCACGTCACCGTTTGCGTCAGTCAGCATTCAACAGGATGCCGAGTCGGGCGTCGACGGAGTTCTTGGTCCATCGAAGGCCAAAGACGACCTTGTGGCTTCCAGTATCGAGGAGCTTCGGGCACAAACCATTCAGTGTCGCAAGTGTCACCTCAGAGACGGTTGTCGTGGTGTGGTGTTCGGAGAAGGGAACCCCAACGCCGTCATCATGTTCGTGGGCGAAGGGCCGGGGAGCGTAGAAGACGAACTAGGCCGACCCTTTGTGGGCCCTGCCGGTCAACTGCTTGACAGAATCCTCGCCGCAGCGGGGTTTAAACGGGAGGAGGTTTACATAACTAACGTGGTGAAGTGTCGGCCGCCAAATAACCGCGTGCCTACTCCCGTTGAAGCGGTCACCTGCTATCCCTATTTGAAATCCGAGATCAGCCTCGTCAAACCCAAAATCCTGGTCTGCTTGGGTGCGACGTCCCTTCAGACCCTCGTCGATCCTGCGGCGCGTATCACGCGTACACGAGGGACGTGGTTCGATAAGGGCGACATGAAAGTGATCGCAACGTATCACCCGGCGGCTCTGCTACGCGACCAGAGTAAAAAGAAGCCCGTTTGGGAGGATTTCATTCAAATAAGGCGACAATATGAGAAGATCATCAAATCGGCGGGTAGCCGGGGGGCATGAGGCGGTACGTCGAAGCCGAATGGTACGGAGTCTAACACCGAAGTCGAATAGAATTTTGAGAGTGGTCACGTCGTCACCCGAAGAAACCCAGTCATTCGGGCGCCTGTTGGGGTCGCTTTTGGCCCACGGCGACTTCGTCGCCCTGATCGGAGAGCTGGGAGCGGGAAAGACCTGTCTGGCTCAGGGGATCATATCCGGGCTTGGTGTTACGTCAAGGGTGGTTAGCCCCTCCTTCAATCTCATCCGCGAGTATGAAGGTAGACTTCCGGTGTTCCACATCGATGTTTACAGGCTGGACGATTCCCGTGACATGCTCGACTTAGACTATGAAGAGTACTTTTACGGCTCCGGCGTAAGCATCGTAGAATGGGCGGACCGCATCCGGGATCTCCTTCCCGCGGAACACTTGGAGATACGGATGTGGTGGGACGCGGATCATGACCCCAACACGCGTTGGATCGAGGTCAAGCCTAATGGGCGGAGGTATAAGGAAATCGTCAAAGCATTAAAGGAGCGATGGAAATCCGAGAGCTCTTACACTCCGTCCAAAGGAGTAAGGTGACTTGAGAACCCTCGGAATCGATACTTCGACGGCCCTCCTGAACGTGGCATTGATAGAGTTCGAAGAGGGAGTGTCCAAAAAAGATACGTATACACGCGCGCTCGAAGCTGTCTGTGAAAGGGAAAGAAGGGACAGGCAGAGGAAGGAAGCCAAACTCAAAGCCAAGACGCCTTCTTCAGGAGACTTCCGGGTCCTCTCTCGGGTATCGGCCTACAAGCCCATGTACCACTCCGGCTTTCTTGCGCCGGCCGTCGAAGAAGTGTTCCGTCTGGCGGACGTACGCCCGGGGGATATCGACCTTGTCGCCGTGACCGCCGGGCCGGGTTCCTTCACGGGTTTGAGGATAGGCCTGTCTACGGCGAAAGCGCTGGCATACGGCTGGGGTACAGGGCTCGTAACCGTCAGTACCCTTGAGGTAATGGCCGAGGCCTTCCGTCCTTTCGCGGGCCTGCTCTGCCCGTTCCTCGATGCTAGGCAGGGAAGGGTTTACGCTGGGGTATACAGGGGTCCGGGAGGCTGGGGCGAACGCGACTGTCTTGACGGCCGTCGGCGACTCTCCGATGTTCCAAAGCGCCTGGACATAATGGTCGCGGACGGTATTTATTCCATTGATGAATTCGTGAACATCGTATTAAACTTATCGAGGCCTTCCGACGAAGCGCCGTTACCGGTATTATTCATCGGCAATCCTGCATCCAGTAGCCCAAAAAGTCTCCACACTATCTTGGAAAGTATGAGGAGAACCCGTGGTGGAGATTCGTCTCCCCGAAAACCCGAGAAACCTGGCTTCGGGTTACCCGAGGAGTTTGACAAGGGTTTCGCGTTCGCACCCCAGTGGGGCTGGCTTCCTGATGCGGTCGAGACCGCGTGGCTCGGATCCTTGATCATACGATCGGGCGGCGAGGGGGAAGACCCGTTGCGGGCAAGGGCCAGGTATATTGCTCCTCCAGGGGTAACGGGAGTTTTCGGTGAAGACCGGAGGGTTAACGCGAGTGTCAAGACCTGATGACGAGGTAGGCGACTTTTCTCGACGCCTTAAAGTCCGACCTATGCGCGTGGAAGACATTGACGCGGTACTGACCATAGAAGAGCAGGCTTTTCCTACTCCGTGGTCGAGGCGGGCATTTTACACGGAGATAACCGAGAATAACCTCGCCCATTATGTGGTAGTGGAATTGGACGGGACTGTCGTCGGTTATTCCGGGATGTGGGTGATACTGGATGAGGCCCACATGACCAACATAGCCGTTCATCCTTTGTACAGGCGGATGGGGATAGGTTCCCTCTTGCTTCAGGAGATGATGAACAGGGCGCGGAACTTAGGGGCGAGCCGCATGACCCTAGAGGTAAGGGTGTCCAATGCCCCGGCCCAAAGGCTGTATGAGCGCTTTGGGTTCGTGAAGAGGGGGTTGCGAAGGAAGTATTATACGGATACTCAGGAGGACGCCATCATCATGTGGCGAGACGACCTACGGGGTAAAAACCTTTGAGCGACAAGGGCCGGGCGGGGGTCCCAAAACCTGGCAGTCCAAAATGGTCCATCTCGGAGCCCTTGATTCCCAAAGGGTCCACAAAAGTTCGTTAGCAACGCGTTAGCAAACGGTTAGCAAATCATCCGGCTTCATACGTTCCCTGACGGTGTTCCGACTTCCCGCTGGCGCGGTTGGCCCCGGGCTCTGGCCGTTCCGGGACGGGACGGTGTGTACCGCGTTCTTCAGCGCTGCCCCCGGCCTTGCCGGCTTCGCCCGGTGGCCGCTGGTATCGGGCGAAAGCTTCCCCGAAAAGGTCCTCCGTCTTCCCGAGAGCGCTTAGTCTCCTGCCCTGCAGAAGCTCGGCTGTCTCGGACATCTCCATGTCGCCTACGACGGAAAAGCCTTCTTGCGTCGAGCAAAGCAGGCGATGGGTCGGGCCCTTCTTGTGCTCAGGGCTCGAGCTTAAGACTATCCCGGCGGCCGTAAGCTCCATCGATTGTCGCTGCCTTAGGGCGAGCACGCAACGCCAGTTTTCGACTATCCTAAAAGACCGTCCGGCGTGCACGCATTGTTCAAGCCCCATCGGGATTTGTGCGAGGCCGCCTCTCCCTTCTGCGCAGGATGGTCCGGGTTTGTGCCGAAACAGAGAAGGATTCCCCCCCCCCCCCCCCCC
>DUSP01000071.1 GCA_012842575.1 Clostridia bacterium | reverse complement strand
GGTTCGCCGGTTAAGGCACACGTCCTTTAACCCGGAGGTGCCTAAACTGCAAAAACGACTGAAGAAGTTAAAAGGCGAAGCATCCATAATCTGGACCTTTTGCACCAAGGTGCTTCCGGCTGTAGACAAAGAACTGGAGGGCTGGTGCAATGTGCTCTTGGGCAGTACCGCCTTTCCCGACCCTTTGTACGCTATAGATCCAGCCTCGCTCATCCGAAAGCCGAGGTCGTCGGGAAACAGCACAACCCAGCCCCCTCAATCGCACGAAATTACCTCAAAAGACGAGGTCGGTGCACCTCTACTGGTCGAAGGCCTTAGGAGTATCGAATACAAGCGGTTCCACGCGCAGGGGGGCAGTGTTTTCTCCATCCTCCAGGCCGGCAAAAGAGGCGCGTGGACGGTCCACCGTCCCTTGTTGCGGGCGATCGTCGCTCTCCAAACCATAAGCGATTACCTCGACAATCTTTGTGATCGGGCGGGCATCTCGGACGAAGTGGCCTTCCGCCACCTGCACCGCGCTTTTACGGACGCCCTCGATGAAAGGGGGCTCGATGAAAGGGGAACGGAACGGGAAACGTCCTGCGTTCCGGATCAAAACCCCTTGGCCTCCCATGACGACCCGGCCCATAGCGGCCCAGCCCACAACCGCCCGGCCCATGACGACCCGGCCGGTTACTATGCCCATTTTCCGTTCAAGCACGATAATGGGTATTTGAATTCCCTCGTAAGGCAATGCAGGGCCATACTTAGAGATCTTCCCTCCTACCCGGTAGTCCGACCTAACGTCCTCCGCCTCGCCCGCCTCTACTGCGACATGCAGGCGAAAAAGCATGTCGAAGCCGCAGTCCGCCAAGATTTGCTGCGATCTTGGTTTTATGAAAACCTCCCCTCTTTTCCGTGGGTAGATGCCTCCGTCGGATGGTGGGAGTTCGCAGCGGCCTCAGGATCGACTCTCGGCATATTTGCGCTCCTGAGGGCAGCGGTAAGGCCCGGTCTTGAGCCTTGCCATGTCGATGACATAACAAGAATTTACTTCCCGTACATTACCGGTCTACACATCTTGCTCGATTACTTCATCGATCAGATGGAAGACGAAGGAGGAGGTGATCTCAACTTCGTCAAAGCCTATCAAAGCACCGAGCAACAAAATGAACGCCTGCTCTTCTTCATCCGAAACTCGCTAAAGGGGGCGAATTCGCTTCCCGATGGGCTTTATCACGAAACGGTCATCAAAGGTATGTTGGCTTTGTATCTCTCGGATCCAAAGGTTGCCACCGCAGGGTTATGGCCAAGAGCGCGTGTGCTCATAAGAGCGGCCGGGTTCGACACTCTCTTCATGCACTCGCTATGTAGAATACTCAGGCGCTATAACCTCGGCTGACTTCAGTCTTGGACGCGGGTCAGCGACTAGCTTTGACCCTGCGTTTTCAATAGGCCCGAGTCAACATCAGTTTACACCTGTTCTGTGTCACATTCCCACTCCCTCTACATCTTCTTTCTCTTTTATGTTCTTTTATGCCATGCCACGCCCTCAATAGGCTCGAGTCAATACATAGTCGGCAATGCCTTCAAGCGCCGTTCTCGGAGGTGTCTTGGGGAAGGCCATAAGGATACGCTTAGCCCTGTCAATAAAGGCCGAAGCCTTCTCGTGGGCATAGTTTACTCCGCCTGCCGCCTTCACCGCCTCGCTGACGGCCCTAATCGTCGCCTCATCCAGCGGTTGTCTGCGTAGCATTTCACGGATACGCTGCCCGTAGACGGGATGTGTCAGGGAATTGAGGAGGGGTAGTGTGACGGTTCCGCACTTCAGATCCGACCCTGTAGGTTTACCGAGAACACTCGGGTCAGATGTAAAATCGAGCACATCATCGACGATTTGAAAGGCACAGCCGAGGCAAATTCCGTACTCATACAGGGAAGTCACCAGTTCTTCGGGCATCTCGCTCAATAACGCCCCCGAAACACAAGATGCGGCTATGAGTTCGGCCGTTTTGAGCCTTATTCTCCGGAGATAATCGCCCTCCGATTGATCATAGTCGTTGCTGTACGACATCTGTTCGAACTCGCCTTCACACATACAACTCACGGCTTTAGCCATCACGCTTATGACCCGAGGTTTTTTCCCGATACCCGCCAACAGCCGAAACGCCGCCGCAAACAAATGATCTCCGAACAGGACCGAAAGGTGATTGCCCCATCTTGAATTGAGAGAGGGTTTTTTGTGCCGGCAATCCGACCCGTCGATGATATCGTCGTGGATGAGGGAAGCCATATGAATGAGCTCTGAGGCGGTCGCTACCTCTACTACGGCCCGTACGTCAGAGGGAAACAACCTAGCTGCCAGGATCACGAGTAGAGGCCTCAAGCGCTTGCCTCCGCCTTCAAGAATATGCACCGATACCCGCTGCATGAGGTCGTTTTGACTCACAACGACCTCATGCAGCCTCTTTTCGACTAACTCCAACTCCGGTACGCTAACGCCAACTATGGCTCCAAACCCGGGAATACGTGAAGAACCGGTCCTATGTTCAGTCGTAACGGACATTGTCAAGTCCTCCGGAACTCCCCTTGCCTTTCATCTGAAACATCGCTCCCGCCTCATTCTACTGACCTTTGTCGAGTTCGGTCCCTGGGTTCTTCTGTTTCATTTCTTACCTTTACGTCCCCCTCTATATCCCCTCCGGCGTCAAAATGAAGCTCCCTACCTTCCCAGTGTTCCCCGCGTTCCCTACGTCGTCCGTCCTCGCCTTTAATCTCCGTGTACCCGGGAAAACCCTGCAGAACCTCATTAAGCGTCGGTCGTCCGATCTCCTGCAACTCGTATCTGACCCGGACCGCCGGACGGTCGATCTTTATTAACCTCCTCAGGTCAACCGGAGTGGCGATCACCACGACGTCACACGGTGTGGCGTTTATGGTCGCTTCCAGGTCCCGCAGTTGCTCGGTTCCGTACCCCATGGCGGGGAGGAGGGTGCCGATCTGCGGGTACTTCTCAAACACCCATCTGAGCCCCTCGGCCAGGTAAGGTCTGGGATCTACCAACCCAGCAGCCCCGTACCTCTTCGCCGCGATCACCCCCGCCCCAAAGGACATTTCTCCATGCGTCAGGGTAGGTCCGTCTTCTATTACAAGCGCCTGCCGGCCACGTATTAGCCCGCCCTCGTCTACAAAAATCGGAGAGGCCGCCTCCACTATGACAGCGTGGGGATTCACCGACAATATACTCTCCCGCAGGCGTTCGACATCCCTGCCGCTTGCGGTATCCACCTTGTTTATGACCACCACGTGGGCGGCTCTCACATTCGCTTCCCCCGGATGGTAGAGGAGTTCGTGTCCGGCCCGAAGCGGATCCACGACGACGATCAAGAGGTTTGGCCAATAAAACGGCATGTCGTTGTTTCCGCCGTCCCAGATGATTACGTCGGCCTCTTCTTCCGCAGATCTCAGTATCCGTTCATAATCGACACCGGCATATACCGGCATCCCCCGCTCGATGTGGGGCTCGAACTCCTCCCGCTCTTCGACGGTACATTCAAACTCGTCGAGGTCTTCGAAAGATCCGAAACGCTGGCACGCTTGGCTCAGTATATTTCCGTAGGGCATGGGATGACGTACGATGACTACTCGCATCCCGCGCTCGTTGAGGATCGCCGCGACTCTCCTGGTGGTTTGGCTTTTACCGGCGCCAGTGCGCGCGGCACATACGGCCACTACAGGCTTTCTCGACTTCAACATGGTAGCCCGGGGTCCGAGAATGGTAAAGCTTGCGCCCGAGGCCAGTACCGTCGAAGCACGATGCATGACGTATTCATGGGAGACGTCGCTGTATGAGAATACCACCTCCGATATGTCATATTCCTGAATAAGGCGAGGGAGATCCTCTTCGGGCACTATCGGGATCCCCCGAGGGTAGTCAGGACCCGCCAGTTCCGGCGGGTACACTCTCCCTGCAATATCCGGGATCTGCGTCGCGGTGAATACCTTGACTTGACAATCGGGGTTATTGCGAAAAAACGTATTGAAATTATGGAAGTCGCGACCTGCTGCGCCCATTATCAAGACGTTTTTCTTCGCCACGGGTTAGCTCCTCCTTAACGACGGTATCCAGCTCGCCCCAGTATACTTTCAAGCGTCGTCCTGAGGTTAAGATACCCTGCGGAGGTAGCGTTTAGTCCCGCACGTCGGACAGACTGCATCTACAGACTGCATCTCGAGGGCTACATGACCAACGCCAATATGGCCTTCTGGACGTGAAGCCTGTTTTCGGCCTCGTCCCAAACGACTGACTTCGGACCGTCTATCACGTCGTCCGTAACTTCGTCGCCCCTATGTGCGGGCAAACAGTGCATGAAGATGGCGTCCGGCTTAGCCGCTTCCATAAGACTCGAGTTGACCTGATAGGCAGCGAAGGCTTTTCTTCGCTCCTCCTTTTCGGCCTCTTTGCCCATGCTGACCCATACGTCCGTATATAAGACGTCCGCTCCTTTGACAGCCTCCACGGGATCCTCGAGCACCGTCACTTCCGAACCAAATGCTCGTGCATCAGCCTTTGCGGCCGACACTATCTCGGGATCAGGTTCGTAACCTCGCGGCGTCGCGACCCTCACGTTAATTCCCACCTTGGCGCAGGCGAACATGAGCGAATGGGCTACGTTATCTCCGTCCCCCACGAACGCGAGCGTCAGGCCCTCTAGCTTCCCCTTCTTTTCGTAAATGGTGAACACGTCCGTCAACGCCTGGCAAGGGTGGAGCAGATCCGTCAACCCGTTGATAACCGGAATGGAAGCATGGCGCGCAAGTTCCACGACGTCGCTGTGGGAATAAGTGCGAATCATAATGCCATCCAGGTACCGCGACAGTACCCGCGCGGTGTCGGCAATGGTTTCCCCACGCCCGAGTTGTAGGTCCGAGGCGCTCAAATAGAGCGCGTAACCCCCGAGCTGGTGTATGGCCACTTCGAAAGAAACTCTTGTTCTGGTGGAGGGCTTGGTGAAAATCATTCCCAACGCCTTTCCCTCAAGCAGCTTCATCTCCTTACCGGCCTTGGAACACATCTTCAGCATCTCGGCGGTTTTCAGTACTTGGAGCACTTCCTCGGTGGACCAGTCGTGCACGGATATCAAGTGCTTGCCTTTCAAGTTAAGCATGGCCATTACCCCTTCCAACGTGTATTTCCCTTGCGGGCTCTCCCAGGGGTTTTCCCGGCGAATTTGCCCTGAACCAGGAGTGTACGCGTATCATGACGAAGTATCACAACAAAACGCTTCCCTTAATAGCCACCGGCGCACCGCAGTATTTGCAGTGGTTGCGGTTGTCGACATAAGCAGCCTGGACTCCCATGCCACGCCTTCTTATGACCACGCGGCCGCATTTGGGACACTCGGTATCGCTTCCCTCCCGAACGAGTACGTTTCCTAAATAGACGTATTTCAGTTTCCGAAGAGCGCGCTTCCTCGCCTCCATCAACGTGCTCTCCGGTGTGGGGGGAAGACTGAACTTGTAATTTGGGAAATACCGGCTGAAGTGAAGGGGGATCTCGGGGTCGATCCCCGAAAGCCAGTCCACTAGACGGTCGATGTCCTCGGGGTCGTCGTTCATCCCGGGCACGAGCAGCGTCGTCACCTCTACGTGGCACCCCGCCCCGTGGGCCGCCTTCACCGTCTCGAGCACCGGATCGAGTTTCCCCGCACAGACTTGCCTATAGAACTCGTCCGAAAAACCCTTGACGTCGACATTCAGTGCATCTATGAACGGTAAAAGCTCCGCCAAAGGATCGTGATTCACGTAGCCGTTGGTCACGAGGACGTTGTGAAGCCCCCGTTGTCGGGCGATCTTCGCCGTATCGTACACGTATTCGTACCAAACCAAGGGCTCTGAATAAGTATAAGCGATACCGATACATTTCGCGGACTTAGCCTTCGCCTCCAGGGCCAAATCCACGGCCTCTTCGGGAGATAGGTAAGTGGTGGGGGCGTCTGCGTGCGAAATATGCCAGTTTTGACAGAAGCCACACCCGAAATTACACCCAACGGTCCCCAAGGAGAGGAGCGTGGACCCCGGAAAGAAGTGGTACAATGGCTTCTTCTCAGTGGGATCAACGGAGCACGCCGAGCATTCTCCGTAGTTCAGACTATAAAGGGTTCCGCCCTCGTTGCCCCTTACGCGGCAGTAGCCCTTATGCCCCGGCCGGATTACACAGTCCTTGGGGCATAAGAGACAATGTACCTTGGAGGGTTCCTCCGCCGGTGTCTTCTTATCTTCGACCCTCGTCCAAAAGCGAGCCGTTACCCGTGACATCAGTGATACCTCTTGACTTCGAATTTATAAATGTTCACCCTCGTATCTTTGGGGTTTATGCCTGCCTTCATCTTCGCGATTTCCAGTTGCTTCTCGACCGTATCGACCCCCTCGAGATCAGGAAGGAGGAGCCCGGTCGCGTATCCCTTTTTAACGATTACGCCGTACCTCTTGGGGTCGAGTTCCTCTATATCGTGCACCGGTTCGGGTTCGGTGAGCACGTCTACGGAATAAACGAGCTTCTCAAGCTCTCCCTTAGAAACCGGCGGGAACCTGGGATCCATAGTTCCGGCCTCTATCGCGTTCCTGATTATCTCGGTGGCGATATTCTCCGTAACCGGGCGGTACGTACCGATACACCCTCGCAATTCGCCTTCCATTTTGAGCGAAACGAATACCCCAGCCCTCCCCCTCATCTCCGGAGGAAGCGGGTCCGGCGGCTCGATCACGCGTCGCTCGCGAACGTATGCCTCTAAAGCCTCCTTTGCAAGCCTCGTCATGGCACTCGTAGGGGAAGCGTCACAGCGACTCCCGGTACAGTCGCCGCCATGCTTTTGTCCCTGCCCCTCGATTTCAAAGGATGCCACCGCATATCCCACTCCGAACGGACCCTCGTATGACAGGACTTCGGTCTTGATCCTGCCGAGGTTTGAGAGCGCCCCGAGTAGCATCACGAGAGGCCTGTAGCCGCACTCTCCGGCCCTTTCGACAAGATCCTGGTCCGCGGAGAGGATCCCTTCGAAATTCCCTTTCTTTATGGCATCCACAATCTGAGCGTCAAACACCTTTCCCACGGGGTCAAAGCCCGCAGGGGCATCGGGAGTCAATCTGTGAGATAGGTCTCCGCTTGCGATCAGGACGGCACACCTGCCCAGTTTCGTCACGGCGCTTTCAATGGCCTGCCCCAAGGTGTATAGTCTTGGAACCGGTAACAGCGCAAAGGTCAAAAGCGCGAGGGGGCAACGTATTCCGGCTTCGCGAAGATAGTAAAGGGGAACCATGACGCCGTGGTCGAGGTCGGATGAGAGTCTCACCACTTTTACCCCTCGAGCCGACGCTTCTTCGTATATCGCCCTGGCTAAAGCCCGGTCTCCGCTATAGCTGAAACGGACCGAACTTGCACCGAAAGCGCCGAGGTCACCTTCGAAGCGCTCGGCGTCCAATACCGCTACTCGATCCCGAAACACGGGTCCGTGGGGCGTGATCATCACCAATACTTCCGGTGAGATCGCGTTAATCCTTCCGGCGAGGTCGCGCATGGCCTTTTGGGTTCTCGAAACGGTCTCGACGTTACGTTTGCCCACTTCCGGGATTATAATAGGCGGATGGGGCATGAGGGCGGCCATCGCAATACCCATGGATAACACCTCCCACCAGTCCGATACTATAGTCCTCCTATGGTTACCGACCTTGAACGGTTCTTCTTCCATACGTGTTCTCGAATCTCCTCCTCAAAAAGGTTTCGGTCGGCCGCCATACGATAAGCGCCTCGGGGCTGAGTCTGAAATCCGCAATACCGGCTTATCGGTCACCGTCGTCGTCCGTACCTCACGAGCGCAATTCTCCTTACCGACGGATACGTAGCCACCTAGCTAACCACCGTCGCTTGCGTCTCACAAGCGCAACCAGAGCGAATCAATGGCTCTTTAGATAGCGAACAATGGCTCTTTAGATATTGATGCCCTCAACGGCACGCCGAAATGCTAAAGATGGGCAGTGCGGGAGTAGGATACGGGAGTAGGATATAGGATAGGAGTCAGTCACCAGGGGTCGTGTGATTTCGCGTGATTAGGGGTTTTCGGCGAAGAACCTCGCCAGGGCGGTGAAAATACTCCAGGCGATTCTCTCTCGAAAGCCTCTCCGAGAGAGTAGCTCGGCTTCGCGCGGGTTTGAGAGGAATCCGACTTCGACGGTGGCCGACGGCGCTTCGGAAACCCTCAAAACATATTGATCTATACGATCCGAGGCCTTCCTCGTCGTGTTTTGAGTTTGCCGGGCCAGCTCTTCTTGGAGCAGCTCGGCCAGTCTCTTCGAAGCGGGGTGACCTCCTTTATAGTAGAAAGTCTGGGCGCCGTACCAAATGGAAGAGGGAAACGAGTTGGCGTGAATGCTCAAGAACGCGTCCGGCCTCACTTTGGCAACGATTTCGGCCCTCTTGTACAAGTCAATTCTAGAGCGTTCCTTCAGGGATTCGAACGCCCCTTCGACCAAATCCGTGTCCGTCTCCCTGGTGAGGATCACCGAGGCTCCGGCCGCTCTCAAGTAGTCCCTGGTGATTAGGGCTATGTCCAATACGATATCCTTTTCCAGGATTTTATGTTCCCTCGACCACGCTCCCGGATCTATACCGCCGTGACCGGGATCGAGGACTATCACCTTGCCCTCCAAGAGCCATGCCTTCGCCTGCTGCCACGAACTCAAGGCGAGCGATGCATTAACGCCGCCATGAAACACACCGACGACACAACCAAGAGCGAAACATAAAAGGACTCCGATGAGCCCACGCCGTGAGAAACCGGCGTGGAAGAACCACACTCTCATGAGTCAAACCCCGCCCCCAGTCTCTATCAAGCGAGTCTTGAACAGTACATTCTATTCCGTTCGAAACCCTCGCATGAAAACGACCGGGGTTCCCGACGGCAGGCCGCTTACCGAGATGGTCGTTGTTTGAAGCATATGGGTAGTCTTTTATCTGCCGGATCCGATCGTGGACCCACGGTACGAGCCAGTTGTTTCAAGCATATGGGTAGTCCTTTATCCAAGAGATCAAACGCCAAAAATGTAGCACAAGGAAGTCAAAAGTCCCGCCCTGAACCTCTCACGTCCAGAGGGCGGGACTTCCCGCAGCAATTTCCCAAGGGTATTTTGGGTATTACCTCTTGGAGAATTGCGGAGCCTTCCTCGCTTTCTTGAGTCCGTACTTCTTTCTTTCCTTCATCCTGGGGTCGCGCGTCAGGAGTCCAGCCTTTTTCAGAATGGGTCTCATTTGAGCGTCCATGGCAACCAAGGCCCGTGCGATTCCGTGCCTCACCGCTCCGGCCTGGCCTGAGATTCCCCCGCCGTGGACGTTAACGATTACGTCAAGGCTGCTATTGCCCCCGACCGCCATCAGGGGTTGCAGAACCGTGGTCTGAAGTGTCCGCAGCGCAAAGTACTCCTCGAAAGGACGTCCGTTCACCACGATACGTCCTTCGCCGGGTATGATTCTGACTCTTGCAATGGCTTCCTTGCGACGCCCTGTGGCCTGTACACCCGGGTTAGCCATTCAAGCCCACCCCCTTCTGCCGTTCGCCGAAAGTCCAAGCTTGGGGCTTTTGGGCCTCATGGGGATGGTTTTCTCCCCGGTACACCTTCAATTTGCGAGCCATTTTCCGCCCTAATCTATTATGGGGTAACATCCCCTCTACCGCTAATCTCACGGCGAGTTCCGGCCTTTCGGCCATGAGTTTCTTATAGAGTACCTGCTTTAGACCTCCGGGGTAATTGGAGTGCCTGGTGTACATTTTCCTTTCGAGTTTTTTCCCGGTGAGTACCACGTCTTTTGCGTTGATGATTATCACGTGATCACCTGTGTCCAGGTGTGGCGTAAACGTAGGCTTGTGCTTACCCCTTAGGATTCGCGCAGCCTCTGCCGCCAATCTTCCCAGCACTTTGCCGCGACCGTCCAAAACATACCACTTGCGCTCAATCGAGCCTTGCTTGGCCATAAAAGTCGTCTGAATCAAACATACTAACCCCCTTCAGGCCACAAAACACATAGTCATTCTAGTATAGCAGTCAAGTACTGTCAACGTTTTTTGGGTTCTATGCGTTGGGCTTTATGCTTTAGGCTTCGCACTTTGGGCTTTATGCTTCGGGCGCAGATGCTTTTTGGGCTTCCCGGATCCCTTTTTTCACCAAGGGCCTTCGCCACCGTCTAGCTCAGGAATGCCGTATTTCACCTTTTCAAGGCATAATCCCCTAGCGGGAAGCGTCGGACCGGTTAGACGCCTGTCGCCCGAATCCAGCGCCCGTCGCAACAGTTCCTCGGAAATCTTCCCCATCCCCGCCCAAAGCACGGTTCCTGCTATGATACGCGCCATGTTATACAAAAACCCATCGGCCTCCAAGACAAGCCTCATGACCAGGCCTCCGTATAATCGTTCTTCCAAAAGCTCGCACCGGAATACGGTCCGTACCGTAGTCTTGGCACTAGAGCCCGTGCTCCGAAAGGCGGCGAAATCGTGGCGACCCACTATCAACGAGGCTATAGCTCGCATCGCTTGGAGATCTAAGCTCTCCGCATTTCCTCGTACGTGAAGAGCGTAAGCCTCAAGAAACGGGCTCGGAAACTCCCTCACGAAAAACGTGTAAGAGTAAACCTTGCTCTTGGCATCACGTCTGGGGTTGAAATCGTCTGGAACCAGGACGGCGGCCACCGCTCTCGTGTCCATCGGCAACACCGAGTTCAAGGCGTACGGCAACCTCTGGACCGGTATTCCCCCTTCCCGGGGAGTCGCGAAAGACACAACCTGGCCGCGCGCATGGACACCCGCATCGGTCCTTCCCGCTCCCCGGACGATGACCTTTTTCCCCATTAGCGATTCTACGGCTTTTTCGATCTCCGCCTGCACCGTCCGCAGAGCGCCACCGTACCGTCGGGACTGCCGCTGAAATCCATGGTAGCGTGTTCCGTCGTACTCTATGGTAACCGCCGCTTGGGTCATCCGCCATCACCGTAAGACCGTCATCCGAAATGCTCCGGGCGGGATCCTCAGGATCGTCAGCGCTCGACCGAAAAAACCGCCGATACCCATTCCAGAGGACCGTCTCGCAAAAAGACCGTCTCACCGCAAGATCGCCGTCCAAAGCGCATTCCAGCGTAGACTGATCGCCATAAAAGCAGCAAATACCGCCACCCCTATAGCATCGGCCGCCCTCAACTCTAGCTTCTTCATCCGAGTTCGTCCCTTACCCCCTCTATAACACCGCGCCTCCATAGCCGTGGCCAATTCATCGGCGCGCCTGAAAGCACTCACGAATAGCGGGACGAGGAGGGGGACCAGGCTCTTCGCTCGCTGCACCACGTTGCCACTCTGGAAATCCGCTCCCCTGGCCATTTGAGCTTTCATGATCTTGTCGGCTTCCTCAAGCAACGTCGGAATGAACCGCAGGGCAATGGTCATCATCATGGCAAGCTCGTGCGCCGGAACACCGAGAGGTGAAAACACACCCAGGAGTGACTCCAGCCCATCCGTCAGACTGATCGGAGACGTAGTGAGCGTCAGGATGGAGGTCGTAGCGATTAGCAAAAACAGCCTCATGCCGATGAATATCCCCTGCATCACACCCTGGAGCGTCCCCTCGAGCGGCCCCAGCGCGAACAGGACTTCGCCCTTGGTGGTAAACACGTGAAGGGCAAATGTAAAGAGAAAGATGAAGATGAGAGGGCGCAACGTCCGCAACACCAGCCTCCAGGGAACCTTGGAGAGCGCCACGATGAGCGCCGTAAAAACGAGGAGGACCACGTAACCAGCTACATCCTCGACCGCGAACAGGAGCACGATGAAACCGATCGTGATCAAGATCTTAGTTCTGGGATCCAGCCTGTGTATGGGGGATTCTACAGGATAGTACTGACCGAGCGTGATGTTCCCGAACATGTGCCGGTAAACCCCTCGCCTTTGTCCTCAAGGATCATACCGCCTACGAGGCGGTCACCATCTTCGCGATCTCCTCCTCGGCCTCATCGAGAGAGACTATGTCGGGCCTGATGGGTTTCCCTTCTCGTCTCAGACGACGCACGAGCTGTGCCACGTGAGGGATGCCGAG
>DUSP01000089.1 GCA_012842575.1 Clostridia bacterium | reverse complement strand
GGGAGAAGGAGGCCGTCTCCCGCCTCATAAAGAGGAACCGAGACTGGGGGCTCTCCGACGCCGTCATGCTCGACGCCGAGGAGGCGAGAGCCGTTGAGCCCTCGCTTTCTCCCTCGGTTTTGGGGGCGGGATATAGCCCTTCGGAAGGCAGTATCAACCCGTTCAACATAACCTTGGGCTTTGCCAAAGCGGCTTCGGAAAAGGGTGCGCATATAAGCGTGCATACGGAAGTGGTAGGATTCCGCGCCTCTTCCGACGGAGTAGAAGAGGTGATCACCGACGTCGGTGCCGTGAAAGCCAAGACCGTTGTGGTGGCAACCGGTTCATGGAGTCGGGATCTGTGCCGCCTCATGGACGTGGATCTCCCCGTCTACTATCACCGCGGTGAGGCGCTGATAACGACGCCCGTGGAGAGAATGCTCAGGGGGATAGTCACCGACGGCAAATTCTTCGCTCAGGGCCACATGACCGGCGGGCGCCATTACGGGGTCGCCATGGCCCAGACGAAAGACGGGGGCATAGTACTCGCCCAGGCCACTTCAGACGTGGAAAACTACGACAGGCGCTCCACTTACTGGGGGGTGCACGTGGTAGCGAAGCGGGTGTGCCGGCTCTTCCCGGGATTCGCCGGGTTCGAAATAGTGAGGTCGTGGGGCGGAGTGACTCCGTATACCGACGACTACCTTCCCTTCTTCGGCTTTTTAAAGGCGCGGCCCAATGTGTTTTTGAGCGTCAGTTTCCACAGTGCCATGGCCATATCGCCCCAGATAGGGATGATGGCTGCTGACCTCATCGCGGATGGGAAGACTTTTCGAGATGTCTCGGTGTTTTCACCGGAACGGGTGGGACTTTGAGGACTGAAGTGGAGGAGGTCTTTTTAGGTGTTAGAGAATCTGAAGCGGGTTGACCCCGCCGTTTACGAGGCGGTTGTCAAGGAGAGGCAGCGTCAACAAAACAAGATTGAACTGATCGCATCGGAGAACTTCGTGAGCCTTGCCGTCATGGAGGCCGCTGGGACCTGGCTTACCAATAAGTACGCCGAGGGCTACCCAAGAAAGAGGTATTACGGAGGGTGTGAGTACGTAGACATCGTTGAAGACCTGGCTCGTGACAGGGCCAAGAAACTGTTCGGCGCCGAGCACGCGAACGTTCAACCCCACTCCGGTTCCCAGGCCAACATGGGTGTGTATTTCTCCTGTCTTGAACCGGGCGACACCATACTGGGGATGAACCTGGCCCACGGGGGGCACCTCACCCATGGAAGCCCGGTCAACATATCGGGGAAGTATTTCAAGATAGTATCCTACGGGGTAAAACAAGGCGAAGAGGTAATTGACTACGATGCCCTCAGGGATTTGGCACTTCAGGTGAAACCCAAGCTTATAGTGGCCGGAGCCAGTGCGTATCCCCGGATAATCGATTTCGAGCGTTTTTCGTCCATCGCTAAGGAAGCGGGCGCTCTCCTGATGGTGGACATGGCCCATATCGCCGGTCTGGTGGCGGTCGGCCTTCACCCGTCACCGGTACCCCACGCCGACTTTGTGACTTCCACGACGCACAAGACTCTAAGGGGACCTCGCGGAGGCCTCATACTGTGCAAGGAGGAGCACGCCAAAGCGGTGGACAAGGCTATTTTCCCGGGCATACAAGGCGGCCCGCTGATGCACATCATCGCCGCGAAGGCGGTAGCCTTCGGTGAGGCCTTAAAACCCGAATTCAAAGAGTATCAAACCCAGATCCTGAAGAACGCCAAGGCGCTGGCCGGCGCTTTACAGAGAGAGGGGTTTAGGCTTGTATCCGGCGGTACGGACAACCACCTCATGCTGGTTGACCTACGGGCTTTCGGGGTCACCGGTAAGGAAGCCGAAAGCGTACTCGATTCCGTCGGAATCACCGTCAATAAGAACTCGATTCCCTTCGATCCGGAAGGTCCCAATGTGACGAGCGGGATCCGCATCGGTACCCCGGCCGTCACCACGAGGGGGATGCGGGAACCCGAAATGGAAACCATTGCCGAGCTGATCAAGGAAGCGATCGTACACAGGAACGATCAGCGAAAACTCGACGCGCTCCGCGACGGGGTCGCGAAGTTGTGCAGCGCGTTCCCGCTGTATGACTTCACATTACAGTAAGCGGGCGAGCGGCTTTTGGGTCGGTAAGATTTTCCGACCCTTGGCCTGGAGTGAACGGCGGATGCCGGTGGCACGTTTTGATGAAGGTCAGTTTTGTAAATGTCTTTCCAAATGTCTTAAATGTTTTGTGCTCGACCTCATCCTCGCGTATCACGACTGCGCGGGGATTTCTTTTTGCCGAGCTCAGCTTTTCATCGAGCTTTTTCATCAAAAATATCCCATGCGTGGGCTAAAAATATCCCATACGTGGGTTTGCGATGTGGGTCCGCCCCGAGCTCTCCGGGGGGGGGGGG
>DUSP01000103.1 GCA_012842575.1 Clostridia bacterium | reverse complement strand
CCTTCCTCGCCCGGCATCTCCTCGAGGCGGCCCGAGATTTCGCGCAAGGCCTCAGCCCAACGGGAGGTGGAGTCGGCCATCAGGGCCACAGAATATCCCTGGTCCCTGAAGTACTCCGCGATGGTGATGCCGGTGTAAATGGAAGCTTCGCGTGCGGCCACCGGCATGTTGGACGTGTTCGCCACCAGTACCGTCCTCTCCATGAGGGGGCGCCCCGTGGCAGGGTCTTTGAGCTCGGGGAACTCCAAGAGCACGTCGGTCATCTCGTTCCCGCGCTCTCCGCAGCCTATGTAAACGATTATCTCGGCATCCGCCCATTTCGCCAGCTGATGCTGTACAACGGTTTTGCCGCTGCCGAACGGGCCGGGGATGCATGCGGTCCCGCCTTTGGCGACGGGGAAAAGGGTGTCGATGATGCGCTGACCCGTGACGAGGGGTTTCTCGGGGGGCAGTTTCTCCTTGAACGGCCGTGGTCTCCGTACCGGCCACCTGGTAAGCATAGTGATGGGGCGTGGCGTGCCGTCCACGTCCAGGACGGCAATGACGTCTTCGACCCTTGCCTTTCCGGAATGAATCTCGCGAACCACTCCCTTTTCTACGTCGGTGGGGACCATAATCCTGTGTTCTCTGAGTTCCGTCTCTTTAACGGTCCCCAAAATGTCCCCTGCCACCACCGTGGCCCCTGGTTTCACCTTCGGTACGAAATCCCAGTATTTTGACCGGTCGAGGCCGGGTATGTCGATACCCCTTGTAACATAGGGCCCTACTCGCGAGCGTATGACTTCGAGGGGACGCTGTATCCCGTCGAATATCGATGTCAATAAACCCGGCCCTAGCTCCACGCTGAGCGGCTCGTGGGTACTGATGACCGGTTCGCCGGGTCCTAAACCAGATGTCTCTTCGTACACCTGTATCGAGGCCTTATCGCCTCGAAGCTCTATAATTTCACCGATCAGGAGAGCATGTCCCACTCTGACCACGTCGTACATTCGAGCTCCGGGAACGCCTTCGGCGACCACGAGCGGACCGGCGACTTTGACCACCCTTCCTGACGTACGTACCGTCGGATGATCGCCTGTCGCGTCCACGGGCGCCGAGACGTTCGAGCCTCCCTCGACTCGGGGTCTTCCTGAGACTGCGGTTACCCCCTTATCCATTACCGTTCCTCTCCCTTGAACAAGATGTCCGCGCCGATGGCTTTCTCCACGCGTTTCTTGAGTAGCGTAAGCCCGGTCCCCAGACTGCCCTTGAGGCCCGGTATCACCGTTATAATAGGCCAACCGGCTTCCCTCAATTCGGATAACGTATTGGCCATTCCCACGGCGAGGGTTTCATCCACCAACAGGACGCCCACGCCTTGTTCACTAGCCTGTTTTACTGCAATCCTTCCCTCTTCGGCATTTTCGGCCACATAGACCCTAAAACCCAAGGCGCCGAACGGTAATACCGCGTCAGCGGTCCCTATTATTCCCGCTTTCACTTCTTTAGCCATTGACATCACGTAGCCTTTCTTTGATCGCGTCGGGGCTTGAACCATACATCTTGCCGAACATGATGAAGCGAAGGTTCTTGGCCTCGTACTCCTTAGCCAAGAGGTAACCGGCGATCACCTCAGGCCCCATTGAAACGTGCCGGAACCTCTTCACGAAACCCAAAATCCTTCGGTCCATCTCCTTTTCAAGCCTCGCGAAGGAACCTTCGGCAAGATAACCCTCAACGCCCTCTTTGCAGACTGCAGCTATCGGATCCCCACCGAAGACCGCTGGCATCTCTCTCCACGGTTCACCGTAGGCGGCCAAAAAACGATCTTCAGGCACTTTACCACCTGGTATCAGGGACCTGGCCAACGATGTCAACAATGCACCCTCGCCCGCCGAGGGGAGGTCTCTCCCGGTGGCGCGTCCGGCTCCGACTTCAACGGCAACCTCGCCGCCAGACTCGGGCAAAGCGACTTCGGTCTCCTCCGCCCCGGTACCCCGTAGGGATTGGAGTCTTGATCTCCTCTCCACACGCGCCTTCATTCTCAGCGTGGCAGCGAGGTTTATCATGTCTATCCGGGACGACCAAAGATCGACCAGGAGGTCGTTACGTTTCTTGCGGGCCATCGAAAGGCAGAGGTTCGAGGAGTGCCGGTCTAAAATCGAATCGATGGTGCTCCCCATTGCTCCCTTTGACCTGGCCTCGAAGGCTTCGTTCAGGGCATCGCGAAACTCGGAAGGAAAATCGTCAAACTCGCCATAGGTGGCCGCCTGCATAAACCATTCCTTTAGTACCGCAGGGTCTTCCCCCAAGAAGTCGCTTGTGACTATCATGAAGGCGGCGTCCGCGCGAGAGGCGGCATCCGCGCGAGCCCCGCCGAAGCCCACGGACTCGGTAACCGCGCGCTGCGGCTTAAGAGACTTTCTCGCTTCCTCAAGGGCAGAAGCAGGCGGGTTTACGCCTTGTCCGGCGACGCCACCGACACTTTGAGCCACTTTCGCCGCTTTCATGGCCGTCTTGAAGCCTTCGAACAGGTGTCTTAAGGCGAACATGTCCACGATCCCGGGCTCAGGTGAGTATTCGAAAGCCTCCCGATATGTCCTGGCCACTTCTTTATGCAGCGACAGTATTATGTCCTTGAAGTCCGCTCCGGGCTCCCATGCCCCGCCGTATTCCGTTTCGGCCAAGTACCGAGCTGCTTCTTCGGCGGACGGTGCGTCCACCATATGCGACAACTTCACCGCGTCCAGCAATCGAGCCTCGAGGGACCTTACCCTGCCCATCGCATTGGCGTACTCGCTGTCGTCCAAGAAAGGATCGATCTTTCCCGGCACCCTCACACCTCCTTTCCGTATAATCCTATTAGTCGGAATACAGTATCCCTGCGACTTCGGGTTCCAAATCGTCCTGTATGAGGGAAAGCGTCATGTCGAACGAGAGGTTCTTCTCCACCTGTCCGGATGCGAGGATCACGCCTCCGCTCATGGGTCTCGTTTCGGGCGAGAGGCTCAGTCGTCCTGGTTTCCCCATCTTTTGGAGCGCTTCGTTTACCTCGGCGAAAAAAGCCTCGTCCAGCAACTCATGGTCCCTCGGGGAAACGATGACCTGTTCCGTGCCCGAAGCCGCCCCAAGCAGCATGTCTCTTATCAGGGTCTTATACTCGTCTACCGGCATTTCGACGAAAGAACCCAGCGCGCGCTGAAGAGCAGTCCTTATACCTTCCTGCTTGGCTTCGAGGAGGCTCTTTCTTCTCTCCAAAGCGGCGATGGTGAGGATACGATCCCTCTGCTCCCGGGCCTTAGCCTTTCCCTGCTTCAGGATCTCCTCTTTCAGTGCATTTGCCCGATCCTGCGCTTCTTTTTTTATGGACTCCGCACGCCGGCGTGCCTCTTCGATGATTTGCTCACACGAGAGTTTCGAATCGGCTTCTATGCGCCGGAGTATATCCTCCAGAGCCATCATTTACACCTCGCATGGATGCGTTCAGACACTAATTCCGTTTAATAAGAGCAGGGTTGCTAGAAGACCTAACACCGCGTAAGTCTCGACCATAGCCGCCAAGATGAGGGCCTTGCCGGATTCTTCCGGGCGCTTAGCCGTCAGTCCGATACCGGACGCCGCCACGCGCCCCTGTGATATGGCCGATAGAAGACCTGCCAGCCCAACCGGCATACAAGCGAAAAAGATCTGCCACCCTTGTTCCACGGTGAGAGGCGGCACGGCTCCTGCGAAGAACCCGAGCTTGTTCATCACCAAGAAGCCACCGATGAGCCCGTAAAAACCCTGGGTTCCCGGAATCGCCTGAAGCAACAGCAGTCGCCCGAACTTCTCGGGATCTTCCGCGATGACGCCGGCTGCGGCCTCACCCGCAATTCCTACCCCGATGGCCGAACCGACCCCAGCAAGGAATACCGAGGCCGCTGCTCCGAGGATGGCGAGGGCCAAACCACCGGTCAACTGAGTGGCGAGGGTCATGGCCACTACCGCTAACGACACGAGTCCGAGCATAGCAACTGTTCCAATACCGAGCATCTAATACCCCTCCTGATCTCCTTCGCGATTTGCAGCGGTAATTTTGGCACTGCGGAGTCCAGAAATGACTTGAGTTCAAACCGATCCGGTCCCTGGCGGCGTAGAGGCTTACTCGCCGTTCTCGTCCCGCCTATGATATACGGCCAGAGGGCACCCGGCCTAAATCCGGGGCCACGACTTCTACGTCTGGGTCTTAGCCTTCACGGTGGTGTAACGCGATTCCCTCCTGAAAGGACGGAAGCCCTGGCCGCCACCCTCGAAGAACTTCGTAAAGAACTCAACGAATTGAAGTCGTCCTGAATGCACGAAACTCCCGAGCGTGTTGACCAATAGGTTGAATACATGACCGCCGGCCAGTATGACCACCATGCCCACTATCCCCACTATCGGAATTTGGAGGGCTAGGGTGGCAATTTGATTCACCACTATGGCGATGACCCCGGTAGCGAGTCCCAGTGCCAGAAGGCGGGCATACGATAACACATCGCCTACATAGCCTATACT
>DUSP01000191.1 GCA_012842575.1 Clostridia bacterium | reverse complement strand
GCTGGTGATCGAAGGCACCATTTGCCAGGACACGCCTAAGACGAAGCCACATGAGGCCATTACCCGTTTGGGGGAAGGACCCGTTCTGACCTTCATGGACAGGACCTCTGTAGCGGACAGGCGTATTCTCGAAGAGCTCCGGCGAATTGCGGAGAAGAAGGGAATAAAGGTCCAGTACAAAGAGGGTACAGCGGGGGGTAATGATGCCGGCGCAATCCACCTTACAAGAGCGGGGGTTCCCACCGCCACGGTGTCGGTACCATGCCGCTACATCCACTCCCCTGTTTCGGTTGCCAGTATTTCCGACATAGAGGATACCCTATCGTTGGTGGAGGGTTTTCTGCGAAGCGTAGCGAGGGGGTTTTACCCATGATCGATCTCCTCGAAGGCCTTTGCGGTACTTGTGGACCTTCAGGTCACGAGGGATCCGTGAGGGAAATGATAACCGAAAAGATCAAGCCTTACGTGGACGGAGTGAGAACCGATGCCCTGGGGAATCTCGTCGCGACCATGTTTCTTAAGGGATTTCTTACAGGAGCCGCAAATATGAAAGGGAAAGCCGCTCCTGGTGGTAAGAAGGGTGCTTGCCAAGAAACCGCCTTCGATCCTATGACACCCCAAACACACAAGGGCGATCCGAACGGAGTCAAACGGCTCATGCTCGTAGCGCACATGGACGAGGTCGGCCTTATGGTGACTCATATCGACGAAGACGGCTTTTTACGATTTGCGCCCATAGGCCCGATCGAGGAACGTTTCTTGCCGGGGAGGAGGGTGCGATTCGCCGGTGGTGCGGTTGGCATCATCGGTATTGAACCGGTCGAGAAAGCCGATGACGTCAAGTTCTCGCGCATGTTCGTGGACTTGGGAGAGAAAGCGGTGAAGCCTTTGTCCTCTAGAGTCAACGTGGGGGATGTAGCCTGCTTCGATACGGAATTCCGTTTGGTCAGCTCCAGCGGTGAAAGCTTCACCGGAAAGCGCGTGATTTCAAAGGCTCTCGATGATAGGACAGGGTGCGTCGTCTTGATGGAGTCGGCAAAGCGACTCGATGAACTGAGGAAGAATGGGGATGGATATAGGGAAATGGAGCACGGGGAGCCGAGTAGAGAGGAGTCTCTCGTAATCTCCTTTGTCTTTACCGTACAAGCGCAACTGGGGCCTAGAGGCGCCAAAACCTCGGCTTTTGCCTTGGCACCGGATGAGGCGCTCGTGATTGACGTTACGCCCGCGCGGGATACACCCGGGGCCGCCGCTTCAGGGATTACGTCCGGGGTTAGGCTTGGAGCGGGACCCGTCATCAGGGTGAAGGACGCGAGATTCGTCTCGAGCCCCGACGTACGGAAAACCCTTGTCGATGCCGCAGCGAGCGCGAACATCCCCTATCAGATGGAAGTCCTTCCGGCGGATGACAGCGCCCCCGAAACGGGGGGAATGGATGCCGCCGCGATCCAGTTGATCGGAGAGGGTGTTCCAACGGGGGTGATTTCGATACCGGCTAGGTATATGCACACGCCGTCGGAGATGGTTGACCTGGATGATATCTGGAAGACCGTAGAACTTACCGTCCGCTGGATATTGATGAGGTGTGCGCCGGGGTCGTTGGAGCGGTCTTAGATTTGGGCGATTCTTCGGGCGATTCTGAGTTCGGCGATTCTAAATTCCAAGAGGAGATGGAGGGAGTCTCGTGAAGAGGGCAAAAGATATCATGACCTCACCGGTTGTCACGGTGAGGGCCGATCAAACCGTTCGTGAAGCCGCCCGCATTATGGCGGACAAGCATTTTAGCGGCTTACCGGTGGTCGATGAGGAGGGCAACCTTGTGGGCATCGTGACTGAAGCAGACCTCCTCGAACGTTCTCAAAGACTCAGCGTTTACGCCGTACGGAAAACGTGGTCGTGGGTGTCGCCTTATTTTGACTTAAACGATCTCGTTTCCTTCAGACAGGGGCTTGACCACTTGGCAGGACTGAAGATTTCCGACGTCATGAGCCGTAAGGTCGTCACCGTGGAGGAGGACACACCTTTGGAGGAAATCGCTTCCCTCATGGTAAAGCACAACGTGAACAGGGTTCCGGTACTCGATAAACAAGGCAACCTGGCGGGAATCGTCACGAGAGCGGATATCGTCAAGGCCGTAGCAAACGGGTAACGGAGGTTTGGTGCGATGACTGAATGGTTGGATGTCAGTTTTACCGAGAAATTCGGGCCGGAAGGCCTGACGTTTGACGACGTGCTGCTGGTGCCGGCCATGTCGGAAGTCCTGCCTCGGGATGTGGACGTCAGTACAAGGCTTTCGAGGAACATAAGACTCAAGATCCCTTTGATCAGTGCTGGAATGGATACGGTGACCGAAGCGCGGATGGCCATCGCCATAGCCCGGGAGGGCGGCATCGGGGTTATACATAAAAACATGAGCATAGTGAGGCAGGCGCAGGAGGTCGATAAGGTCAAGCGCTCTGAACATGGCATCATAATAGACCCCATATTCCTTAGTCCGGATCACACGGTTCGCGAGGCGGCCGAGTTGATGGCGAAGTATCACATCTCCGGGGTCCCCATCGTTGAAAACGGAAAGCTCGTGGGCATACTCACCAACCGCGACATTCGCTTCGAAGAAGACCTTGATCAGGGCATCCGGAGCGTGATGACCAAGGAAAACCTCATTACCGCCCCGAAGGGGACCACTCTGGACGAGGCCAAGCGGATAATGAGGGAACACAAAATCGAAAAGCTGCCCTTGGTAGACGAAGAGGGGCGCCTATGTGGCTTGATAACCATAAAGGACATCGAGAAAACCAGGAAGTATCCGAACTCCGCAAAAGACGAAAAGGGCCGGTTGCTCGCGGCTGCCGCGGTGGGCGTCGGCAAAGACACCCTGGAAAGGGCCGAAGCCCTGGTTGATGCGGGTGTAGACGTTCTCGTTGTGGACACGGCGCACGGTCATTCCCGCGGCGTCATCGAAACGGTAAAGGCACTCAAGAAGAGAATCGATGGCGTGGACGTCATTGCGGGGAACGTAGCCACCGCTGAGGGCGCCCAAGCCTTGATCGACGCAGGCGCCGACGCGGTAAAGGTGGGGGTAGGACCGGGGTCCATCTGTACTACCAGGGTCGTGGCGGGGATAGGCGTTCCCCAGCTCACGGCAATTCATGAAGCGGCAAGGGCGGCATCGAAGCATGGAGTTCCCGTCATTGCCGACGGTGGTATCAAGTGGTCTGGAGATATCGTCAAGGCCATAGCGGCGGGTGCGGACAGCGTCATGCTGGGAAGCCTCTTGGCGGGAACGGATGAAAGCCCTGGCGAGCTTGAAATCTATCAAGGGAGAACCTATAAGTCGTACAGGGGGATGGGTTCCATTGGAGCCATGCGTGACGGGGCCGCCGACCGTTACTTTCAAGAAGGTGCTACAAAACTGGTCCCCGAAGGCATCGAGGGGCGTGTCCCCTATAGGGGCCCGGTTTCGGAGATGGTGTTTCAGCTTGTGGGGGGGATACGTGCTGGAATGGGGTATTGCGGCGTAAGAAACATTGCGGAGCTTAAGACAAAAACTCGCTTTATCCGTATAACCAGCGCGGGTTTGAGGGAAAGCCACCCCCACGACGTTTCGATAACCCGCGAGGCGCCCAATTACATGCTGGAATAGACGTCGGGGTGGACGTCGTTCAACTTGCGGACATCAGGCGCCGGAATGCATCGGGTGCCGGAATCAATCAGGCGCCTGAATCCGCCTGAAAGCCCACATGAAGACGTCCTTGTACATTCCGATACGGGCTATAAACCCGCGAAGAAGGCCGTATTTCTCCTCCTTCGGCACGTGGGTCAGGCCCCTAAGGGGTAGGTATACATAGGGAAGTCCGGCATGCCTCGAGTATCTATTGAGGAGGACCTCCACGCCGAAGCGCGAGGGGGAGATGTCGGGTAGGACATCTGCAAATTGCCTGTTGATACAGCGCTGGCCGTTGAGGATTGGGGTCAGATGCTGTGCGAGATCGAGAAAAGGTCGGCCCTTAGTGAATACTCCGATGCTCATCATAGGTCCTGAGGCTTCCAGGACGGGTTTCAACAGCGCTGCTACGTGTTCGTGGGTGAGGCCGACGAGATCGGCGTCGAGGAAAAGAAAGTGAGACGCGCCAGCACAGGCGCGAAGACCTGTGGCAAGGGCGGCGCCCTTTCCCAAGTTTGACGGATGTCTTAAAGTCCGTATACCTGCCTTCCGCGCCACTTCACCGGTGTTGTCTTTGGAACCATCGTCTACGACTACCAGCTCATCGACAAGTGGATCTTTCTTCAGGACATCGATCACGCTCATGACCCGCGGAGCTTCGTTGAAAGCGGGTATGATCGCCGCGACGTAAATCCCGTGCCTCCTATCCTTATGTTCCTTCTCGTCAACGAGCTTGTCTTCGTCAATAGATTTGTCAGCGAAGCCCGCGCGTTCAGGTGTCACTTCGAACTTGTCATTAAACCCCAAGCGGTCGGGTGCCACTCCTGGAACCTCCTGCTGTATGGTGGTGTCGGCAGTTTCGAAATCTTCCGGATTCATGTGGTCGTGTTTTTGATACTTCTACTCGATGCACCGTTTGTCCTGTAGGTACGTAGGGTCCTGTCACGTACATGGGCCTTAAACGCCCCAAACGCCTACCCTAAACCGGGAGACGACGCTAGCCCCGCGAGGAGGTCCCAAACTCGAGGGTCTTCGAGACCGAGACGCCAGACTCCGATACCCGGTATTCCGAGCTGTCGGACTAGGGTGAGCTTGGCACCGAAGCTTCGGGCATCCTCAAACCAAACCACATGCGATATACCACCCTCCACATAGTTATACGTAGACTCTTGTGCGACCTCATCATACCGGATCACGGCGCCAGTACGTTCGGCACGGGTTATGGCTTGGGCGTAACTGAGGGTCTCGGGCACTCGTGCTCCTTGAGACCAGTCATATCCGTAGACCGCCATCCCCAGCCTTATCTTCGCCAGCGGGATAACCGACAGAGCGTATGTCAAAACTTGACGGACAAATCCTATGGAAGCGATGGGGCCGGGTTCGGCAAAATGCTCGTCATAGGCGAGGATGTACATCTGATCGCTGATGCGGGAGAGGTCCGGATAGCTGAAGGCTCCCGAAAAGGGGTGTCGCGGGTTGTCTTCGAGTTCGGCCGGCACCGAAATCGTGACGAGAAAACCGAAAGGATGTAACGCAGTGTAAAGTTCCGTCATGAAGAGAGTCAAGAAAGGCCTATCTTCGGGAGGAACGAATTCGAAATCTATATTCACTCCTGCGAAACGTCTACTTTGCATCATCATGAGGATGTTTGCCACGAGCCTTTCGCGAAGCCCAGCAGTGGTGAGCAACTGGTGTATCAAAGGACCGAATTGGGGACTTGAGTAGTTGTGGATTATGGCCAGGACACGGAGATTAAACCGACGAATTATTTCCAAGGCTTCTGGGTCGGATTGGTCCGCTAGACCGCCGTCTTGGGTGACGCCGAACCAAAAAGGGATGATGTAATCGATCATGCGGGCGTGGATCCATAGGTCCTCGATGCCTGGAGGGTCGGGGACGTAATACCAATTGTTTTCGAAATCGATCTGAAATAGGGGCGGTTGCGCGAACATAAGCAGACCTCCTGTGTTATGGACTGTGGTATCGAGAGCGTCCCGGGGACACCGCGGGTTCCGATGCGTATGCGGTTCTCATACCCTGGTGATGCCGCCATGGCACCTCTTTATCACTCTATTGAGGATCCCCCTAAACGGATACAGACTCGGGAGAAGGATAATTCCCGAACTCGGTGAATTACAAAGCAGTTTGCGGTCTAAGACAGTTTACGGTCCGAGACATAGCATGCTGAACGCGAGGTGAGGTAGGCCGATGCCCTTTTCTCTGAACGAGTTCAAAAAACTTCGGCTGGACCTCATGGCCAAAGCCAAAGAACCTCTTTCTCACCCGAGAGTCATTGTAGGAATGGGCACGTGCGGTATCGCCGCAGGAGCCCAGGAGATCTACGCCGCCCTTTCGGACGAGATGTCCCGCGAAGGGCTCAGGGTGCAGATGAAGAGGGTCGGGTGCATCGGGATGTGCGAAAAGGAAGTCCTCGTGGACGTGGAGCTTCCGGGTACTCCCAGATATACTTACGGCCACATGAGTCCAGACAGGGTCCCGAAGATAGTCGAGGAACACATAAAAGGCGGAAAACCCGTCGATGAATGGGTAGTCGGCGTCATCACGGACCCGGAAAACCCGTACGCCGATTTACCCTTCTACGCCAAGCAGCGCCGCATAGTACTATCCAGGTGCGGTTTCATCGATCCGGAAAGCATCGACGACTATATCGCCATGGGAGGGTATGGAGCCCTAGTGTCGGTGCTTTCGACCCGCAACCCCGAGGCGGTGATCGAAGAGATCAAGAAGTCCGGCTTAAGGGGGAGAGGCGGAGCCGGTTTTCCCACCGGTTTGAAGTGGGAGGCTACGAGAAAGGCCGGCGGCGATAAAAAATACGTGGTCTGTAACGGGGATGAGGGAGACCCCGGAGCATTCATGGACAGAAGTGTCCTCGAAGGCGACCCGCACTCGGTGCTCGAGGGCATGGCGATCGCCGCCTACGCCATCGGAGCCGACGAGGGCTACCTCTACGTCAGGGCCGAATACCCGTTGGCAATCAAACGGCTGAGGCTTGCCTTGAAGGAGGCCGAAGATTACGGGTTACTCGGTGACGACGTACTTGGAACCGGTTTTAACATCCACCTGAAGATAAAGGAAGGGGCCGGGGCCTTCGTTTGCGGGGAGGAGACTGCGCTTTTGGCCTCCATCGAGGGAGAGAGGGGGATGCCTCGTCCGAGGCCTCCGTTTCCTGCCCAAAAAGGGCTTTGGGGATGTCCGACCAACATAAATAACGTAGAGACCTATGCCAACGTGGCCGCAATTATTGAGCGAGGCAGTGACTGGTTCGCTGGAATGGGGACCGAAAAGAGCAAGGGGAGCAAAGTCTTCGCCTTAGCGGGGAAGATTGCCAATACCGGCCTCGCGGAAGTCCCCATGGGTATCACCATGCGGGAGATCATATTCGACATCGGCGGAGGGATCAAAGATAACAAGAAGTTCAAGGCGGTCCAGATAGGAGGGCCGTCAGGGGGATGTCTTCCCGAAGCGCTCCTCGATACCCCGATCGATTACGATTCACTGACTGCGAGCGGCGCAATAATGGGTTCGGGCGGGCTCGTGGTCCTCGACGAGAAAAACTGCATGGTGGATATAGCGAAATTCTTCCTCAAGTTCACGAGGAGCGAATCGTGCGGTAAATGTACGCCATGTAGAGAAGGCACCATGAGAATGCTCGAGATGCTCGAACGGATCAGTGAGGGAAAAGGGACACTCGAAGACCTGGAGGAACTAGAGCGGTTGGCTCGTATAGTGAAGGATGCCTCCCTCTGTGGTCTAGGGCAGACTGCACCGAACCCCGTACTGACGACGATCCGTTATTTCCGCGACGAATATGAGGCGCATATCAAAGAGAAACGTTGTCCGGCAGGTGTTTGCAGCGCCCTCATAGCATTCTACGTAAACCCCGAAGCGTGTAAGGGTTGTCTTCTCTGCCAGAAAGCATGCCCGACCGGCGCCATCTCCGGGCAGCGCAAGGAACCGCATGTCATCGATCGGAGCAAGTGTATAAAGTGTGGTGCCTGCGAAGAGGCATGTCCGTTTGACGCCATCGTGCGGGGAAAGGAGGGGGTAGCGTGAGCGGCGAGAATACCTTTACCGTATTCATAGACGGGAAAGCCGTGCAAGCAGCGGACGGGATGACCATATTCGAGGCGGCCGAAGCCGCTCATATAGAGATACCGCATTTGTGTCATCACCCCCTGCTGAAACCTACGGGTGCGTGCCGATTGTGCGTAGTTGAAGTGGAGGGTGCTCGCGCCCTACAGGCTTCGTGTACCACACCCGTAAGGCCGGACATGAAAGTATGGACCCAGACCGAAAGGGTCATTGAGGCCAGGAAGGCGGTCATCGACCTTCTGCTCGCGAATCACCCCTTGGACTGTTTAACCTGTGAGAAAGCCGGGAATTGCAGCCTTCAGGATTATGCCTACATGTACGGTATAAAGGAGTCGAGGTACCACGGGCAAACCAAGAACTATGCTCCAGATACCTCGAACCCGTTTTTCGAGAGGGATCACAATAAGTGTATCATGTGCGGCCGCTGCATCCGTATTTGCGACGAGGTGGTGGGCGCCAACGCCATCGACTATGCGTACAGAGGGTTCACCGTTAAGGTGGCGACGGCCTACGACGAGGGCCTTGAAAATAGTACATGCGTGTTCTGCGGAAACTGCGTGGGTATCTGCCCGGTAGGGGCGCTCATCCCCAAGGCCGAGAAGGGAGCCGGGCGAATTTGGCAGACAAAGCAGGTTCGAACGGTTTGCACGTACTGCGGCGTGGGCTGTGAGATAAACCTCCGTGTGCGCGACGGAAAGATCGTAGGCGTTTCCGCGGCCGATGGGCCCGCCAACCGCGGTCTCCTTTGCGTAAAGGGGCGTTTCGGTTACGACTTCATTCACAGTGCTGACAGGCTTACGACGCCGTTAATCCGTCGGGGCGGCAAAAACGGAAGTCTCCAACCGGCTACGTGGGACGAAGCGTTAAGCGCGGTGGCCGAGGGCTTCTCAAGGGTGAAGAATCAATACGGATCTGACGCCCTCGCAGGCCTTGCTTCGGCGAAGTGTACCAACGAAGAGAATTACCTGATGCAAAAACTCATCCGGGCGGTCTTCGGAACCAACAACGTAGACCACTGCGCCAGGCTGTGCCACGCGTCCTCAGTTGCGGGCTTGGCGATGTCTTTCGGCAGCGGGGCCATGACCAACTCAATCCCCGAGATCCAGGACAGTGACGTGATTTTCGTGATAGGCTCCAATACCGCCGAGGCTCACCCCGTAATCGGGACCTACGTAGTTCGGGCCCAGAAGAAGGGAAGCAAACTGATCGTAGCCGATCCTCGATACGTGGGTTTGGCTGAAAAGGCGGACCTCTTCCTGCAGCATCTTCCGGGAACGGACGTAGCGCTTCTCAACGGCATAATGCACGTCATCCTCAAAGAACGTCTCTACGATGAGGAGTTTGTCAAGGAGCGCACCGAGGGATTCTCGGAGCTCGCCGAAATGCTCGAGAAGTACTCACCGGAAGAGGTCGAGGGAATTACCGGCGTTTCGGCCGATGATATCAGGGCGGCCGCGCGGATGTACGCTAAGGCCGAAAGGGCCAGCATCCTGTATGCGATGGGCATTACGCAGCACACTACGGGAACCGATAACGTCATGTCGGTGGCAAACCTGGCCATGCTCACGGGCAACGTGGGTAAGAGGAGTACCGGCGTGAACCCGTTGCGGGGCCAAAACAACGTCCAGGGAGCCTGTGACATGGGTGGCTTGCCCAACGTGTATACGGGCTATCAAGCCGTTACCGATGAAGAGGTGAGGAAGAAATTCGAGGCAGCGTGGGGGGTGCCTTCCTTACCCGAGAAACCCGGCTTAACGGTGGTCGAGATAATGGAGAAGGCAGCGCACGGTGAGATCAAGGGTCTTTATATAATGGGCGAAAACCCAATGGTCAGCGATCCCGATATCGGCCATGTACAAGAGGCCCTTCGGTCCGTGGAATTCCTGGTGGTTCAGGACATATTCCTGACCGAGACCGCGCGTTTTGCTGACGTGGTGCTTCCCGGGGCCTGCTTTGCGGAGAAAGAAGGTACCTTCACCAACACGGAGAGACGCGTGCAGCGGGTCCGAAAAGCTGTGGAACCACCCGGCGAGGCGAGGCCCGATTGGGCAATCTTATGCAGTGTGGCTACGAGGATGGGTTACCCCATGCAGTACCAATCGCCCGCCGATGTGATGCGCGAGATCGCGTCACTTACGCCGAGTTACGGTGGGGTATCTTACGATCGGTTGGAAAAGGGCGGCCTGCAGTGGCCGTGCCCGACCCCTGACCATCCCGGAACGCCGTTCCTCCACAAGGACAAGTTCGCCAGGGGGTTGGGAAAATTCACGCCGATAGAATACAAGCCACCCGCCGAAATGCCCAACGGCGAGTATCCTTTCATACTGACCACAGGGAGAATGCTCTATCATTATCATACCGGAACGATGACACGCCGTTCGCGAGGCCTCAATGCGATACGACCCGAGGGCTACGTGGAGATTCACCCGCGGACAGCTCTAGATCTGAAGATCGAAGACGGCGATTGGGTGTATGTTATCTCAAGACGCGGTAGAGTCCGCGTAAGGGCCCTGTTGACCGAGAGGACTCCGAGGCGAGTGGTATTCATGCCGTTCCATTTTGCCGAGACGGCTGCCAATGCCTTGACGGGCAGAGCGCTCGATCCTGTGGCCAAGATACCGGAATTGAAGGTTTCGGCCGTGAGGGTCGAGCGGGCGCCCGATGACGAGCAAATAGGCCCGGGCGTCTGGTACGGCGACGAAGGCGATAAAGCAAGGGAAGCTCCGGCGCGAGAGGGGTGTTGCGGCCTGTGACTGACGGAGAAGAAAGAGACGGTGGCAAAGAAAGAGTCGGTGGCGGACCTCGCGGTTTTGAAGTCAACCTAGATAAGGTTCGCGAAATCTTGAAGGCCCATAAAGGGGAACGGGGTGGGCTCATCGGCATTCTACAGGAGACCCAAGCCGCTTACGGATACTTGCCCAGAGCCGCTCTAATGGAGATATCGAAGACGCTCAAAGTCCCAATGAGTAAAATCTATGGAGTCGTAACCTTCTATGCGCAATTTCATCTGAAGCCACGTGGGAGGCACGTCATCAGGGTTTGTCTCGGTACTGCCTGCCACGTCAGGGGAGGAGAAAAGATCCTGGAGAAAGTCGGGGAAGTGCTCGGTATTCAGCCTGGGGATACCACCGGAGACCTTGAGTTCACCTTAGAAAGGGTGGCTTGTCTCGGCGCATGCGGCCTGTCCCCGGCCATGATGATTGACGACCGGACGTATGGGAGATTGACTACGAAGAAAGTGGAGAAGATCCTGAAGGAGTATTCGAAAGAAGCCCAGGGAGCGTAGGTAGAGGGGCTTGATAGTACGGTGGTCGCGGTGAAGACCATATAATCCGTGTTCTAGCAGAATACGCGGCAGGGGCTTTAACTACCACGCCGGGAAGTCCCCTCCCGAAAGGGAGGGGTAGTTCACGGCATAGTGTAATGTATAGTGTGATTACCAGAGCTCGCTTCGGACTCTTGGGCTGCCCGTACGGAGTGTCGCGAAAGTGACGGGAGACGTAGTACGCTTTGAGCGTAAAAGGTCCGTCGCCGTAGTCACGATATGCCGGCCCGAGCGGATGAACGCCTTGAACCGAGAGGTTTTCGTCCGTTTCGGGCTTTTGTTCGAGAGTATTGCGGAGGAGTTCTGGAGCGACGTTTCGAGAAGCCCAAGATCTATCATATTGACCGGAGCCGGTGAACGGGCATTCTCAGCCGGAGCCGATCTTCACGAGATCCTCGAGGTCTGTCGTTGCGAAACAGGTCTTGAAGGAGTGCGGAAAATCATCGAGAGTGGCCGTCGGGCCTTAAGATCTATAGAGGAGTGTCCCATTCCGGTCATCGCTGCCATCAATGGCTATGCTCTGGGAGGTGGTTGCGAGCTGGCGCTCGCATGCGATGCCCGGGTAGCAAGAAAAGGTTCGAAAATCGGACTAACGGAGGTCCTCCTCGATATACCACCCGGTTTAGGAGCAACTGTAAGACTTCCTCGGCTTATAGGCGAAGCGAAGGCTCGAGAATTGATTCTCACCGGAAAAGCCCTTGATGCAAATGAGGCCTTGTCGTTAGGCCTTCTAAACGACGTTAGCGAACCTGATGCACTACTAGAAAGCTGCATTCGTTTCGCGGAAGAGTTGACCAAAGCCGGTCCGGTAGGAATCGCTTATGCGAAAACCGCCATGAAGGCATGGCTTTGTCAACCACAGGTCCAAAAGGAGTTCGAATGCGAACTGGAAGCATTCCTCGAGGCACTAATGAAAGGTGAGGCGTTAAAAAGGATCCAGCGATTCTTCTCGGCTATACCTGCTCCGAAAGGCTCATTACCAAAGACCCACTTTTGATTGCCTACTTACTTCGAATCTTCCTCGCCGGTGAATTCGTATCATCCTGTCAAGATATGCCATAGCTTGACAATATAAATGAATTCATTTATAAATGATTCCAAGTGGAACTTGTTGGATAAATTCAAAGAGTTCACTTAGAGCCGTCAAGAATCGGATTTTAACAACTTGGTTCTGCAATTTGAGTTCAAGGAAAGGAGAGCGACTTGTGGAAAAAAAGATCGTAACTCTTTATCTAGACTCGGATGAATACGAATTCCTCAGAAGCTATTCCTACCGTGCCAAGAAATCAATGTCGAGCATCCTGCGCGATTGCTTATCATGGCTTCAGGCGGCTACGTACGGATCACGGGAGGCGGGTCTTCTTCCTGACACTGAAACCGTCGCTGAGGATAAGGTCCAGTACGTGGTAAAGGCCCGGAAAGACAGTCCTCCCTTCATCATCGATAAGTCAGAAAAATCTCAGATGCCCGACGTTTGTGGACAGCCTTCGGAGGAAGGAGGTAAACCCGCCGAAGTAGTAGCGCCAGCGTTCAAGCCCCAGGTAATCGCTGGCTTAGAAGAGCGGGTTCAGCAACCGACTGCGACGCATGTTCTCAGGTTGCTTGAGGATGCGACCGCTTCTTTTCTCCAGTCCTCCTATTTTAGACCCTCGCTTGTGACCGACGGCAGTGTGCGCGGAAAGGGTTATGGGAAAGCCGTTTCCGATTTAAAGCTCGAGCAACCGCTTTCTGCGGATGTCATACAAGAACGCCGGGGAGGTATGTAGAATTGGCTTCTCGTTATTACTATTTCGATACATCTGCGTTGATCAAGCTCTACTTCCCCGAAGCTGGAAGCGACATGGTGGTAGACCTGGTCGCGGACCCTTCTTCGGTCGCGGTTATATCGGAACTTGCCATCCTGGAAGTGAACTCCGCCTTGGCAAAGAAAGCGAAAAGAGGAGAAATAACCAAAGAGGTCTGGGAACTCTTGTGCGGACTGTTCGATCGAGAACTGATGATTGCCTTGTCCATGCGTAGACTACGACTTCTTCCGCTACACCACTCCATTCTAACCGACGGTATCGATCTCATACGCCAAGGAATACGCGACTATGACAGGTCAATTACATCATTGGATTCCTTACATCTTGCGAGCGCTCGGACTTTGTCCCCACTTAACGCTCCCTTCGTGAGCGCAGACAAAGAATTGTGCGATGTCGCCACCTTTCTTGGGCTGGAGGTTATCGTCATAGGCGAATAGCCGGCATTTATCCGAAACGGTCAGCAAAGGGTAAGAAGACCCTTGAGTCTCAAAAGCCCAGGTGGCAGGGGTTCGATAGGGCCGG
>DUSP01000044.1 GCA_012842575.1 Clostridia bacterium | reverse complement strand
TAATCCAGGCTTCTCTTTATGGTTTCAGCGTTCAGGGCGGGACCCTTTACTGCACAACCGCTCCCTGTGCCACATGCGCCAAGATGGTGATCAATGCCGGGATCGTACGGGTCGTTTTTCGCGAGGGTTATCCGGACGAACTTGCGCAGGAGCTCTTGCGGGAGGCCGGAGTCCGGTGCGAGGCCTATTGTACCGAGAATGCCGCTCTGCCACCCGTCTAGTTGACAGAATATACCGTGACATCTACAATTATTACTGACTTACAAGCGAGGTCCTGATCTTGCTTTCAGATAAACTGTCTTCGCCGTGGATTACATTCACGCTCACTGCTGGCATTGTGCTTGCCATCACGCCGGCCGTGCGCCGGTTTGCGCTCGGAGTGGGTGCTCTGGTCAAGCCGGGTTCACGGAGCGTCCACACCCGGGCGGTTCCTCACCTTGGTGGCGTTGGGATGTGCGCGGCATTTACCGCCGTTATGCTGTTGGCGGGCCTGGGCGACCTCGAGGAAATCCGAGGGGCGCTTATCGGTGGCGGCTTAATATGCGCTCTGGGAGTATATGATGACTGTAAGCCGCTGAACGCCAGGGCGAAGCTGATGGGTCAAATCCTAATCGCGCTCGTCCCGGTGATTTTTTATGATGTCAGGATAACATTTCTGTCGAATCCGTTCGGGGGTTACATCGTCCTCGGGGCTTTGGCCGTACCGGTAACGGTTTTCTGGATAGTGGCTTCGGTCAACGTGGTCAATTTGATCGACGGTCTTGACGGCCTCGCCGCCGGGGTGACTGCCATCTCATCGCTGACCCTCCTCTTCATTTCCATGCAGGAAGGGCAAGCCGCGGTGGTACCCATGACCGCCGCCCTAGCCGGATGCACAGTAGGTTTTCTACCGTACAACTTCAACCCCGCCAAGATTTTCATGGGCGACGCGGGGGCCATGTTCCTCGGGTACGCTTTGGCTTTAGTGGCAGTGGAGGGAACCATGAAGAGCGCTACCACTATAGCCCTTCTCGTCCCGCTCCTGGCTCTTGGGGTTCCCATTTTCGACACCTCCTTCGCCATTCTGAGGAGACTTGCTAACGGTCACCCAATTTATGAAGCGGACCGCGGGCACCTGCACCACAGACTCATAGATCTGGGCCTCACGCAGAGACAAGCCGTCATTGTGATCTACGGGATGAGCGCGTATTTGGGACTGCTCGCCATAAGCCTCAGCAGTCTGGGACCGGGTGTCTGGATCGTGCTTGCGGTTCCAGTGCTTGCGGGGGTTTTTGTTCTCGCCAAAAAGGCAGGGCTCCTCGAACTCAAGGAGACGGCGAAAGAGAAGCCGTCCGACCAGGTTCGTCCGAAGAAAGTCCGGTCCAACCTACGGTCAAACGGCATGCACTCCAAGGGATTCTGAATTGTCTTGAGTGGACACGACTAAGTCCGAAAGGAAATCTAGGGGTTGGGTTTAGCGCTGGGGACCAAGGGAGACCTGAAACCTGGACGAGGCAATCGTATTTTGGTGTTGAGCATCTTCGGGACGCGACCTGAGGCGATAAAGATGGCCCCGGTGGTGAAAGAACTCGAGTCGCGGAGTGATTTTTTCTTACACAAGACGGTCGTCACCGCTCAACACCGAGAAATGCTGGATCAGGTATTGGAGCATTTCGGTATAGTACCGGCTTATGACTTAAACCTCATGACACCGCGCCAGAGCCTGACGGACACATGTACACGCGTGCTGGTGGGCCTCGAGGGGATCCTGAAATCCGAAAGGCCCGACCTGATTCTCGTTCACGGTGATACCATCACCACCTTTGCAGCGGCGCTGGCGGGTTTTTTCCAAAAGACTAAGGTGGGGCATGTAGAAGCGGGGTTAAGGAGCGGCAAGAAGTACGAACCGTTCCCCGAGGAGATGAATAGGAGGCTCACGGCGGCCGTTACGGATCTGCACTTTGCCCCCACGCCCACTGCTAAGAAAAACCTGCTCATGGAAGGGATCAAAGAAGAGGATATATTTGTTACCGGTAACACAGTGATAGACGCCCTCTACCGCACCGTGTCCGACGGATACACCTTTTCCTCTGCCGAGATCGCCCGCCTTCTGCACGAAAAAGAAAGGCTAATCCTCGTCGACGTGCACAGGAGGGAAAACTTCGGTCAGACGGTAAGGGATGTTTGTCGGGCGGTAAAAGACGTGGTCCTTTCGCGAGACGACGTGAGGATTCTGTTTTCCGTGCACAAGAACCCGGAGATTTCTACCGTGGCCCATGAAATCCTGAGCGGGGTCGAACGCATCCACCTCTTTTCGCCCCTTTCGTATCCCGACTGGTCGAATTTACTGGCGAGGGCCTATTTCGTGGTGACCGATTCCGGCGGCATCCAGGAAGAAGCGCCCGCCCTCGGCACACCGGTGTTGGTTGTGAGGAACGCCACCGAGAGACCGGAAGCCCTGTTGGCGTGTACCGTGATGCTCATCGGGACAAGCTACGAAAGAATTCGTTCGGGAATCGAGCGTCTTTTAGACGATGACCGATTATACCGGAAGATGGCGTGTTCAAAGAATCCATACGGCGACGGGCATGCGGCCGAGAGAATAGCGGAGGCTATTCTCTACGCCACGGGACGGCGTACCGAGCGCCCGCCGGCATATGAACCGTTTTCTTGAGCTTCTCCAGGGCAAAGGGTTTACCGCGAATGGATTGCGACCATGAGCGGGGAGGGCTGTGTGTTCGAACGAGAAGATGCCAAAAAACCAACGGGAATGTGCGGGGGAATGTGCGGGGAAACGTAAGGACGACGAAGGGAGCCGAAGCACACGGCGCTGGACTTTGCGCGGAGATTTGATGCTTGCCCTTTCGTACCTTAGTCTACCTTTAGAACTCGGACTCGGCTTTCTCATCTCAGCGGTCTTGGGATTTTATATCGGAAGAAAGATCGACAAGGCTTTAGCTTCGGCTCCTCTTTTCACCGTGGTGTTCTTGTCCGCGGGTATGGCTTTAGGGTTCTTTAATGCGTGGAGGTTGCTAGAGAAGGTGGACCGTAGACTCCGCAAGAAGTAAGAGGTTCGTCATCGGCGATGGTCGTCGACGGTGGTCGTCACCGTCATAGTCAAGACAAGTTGAAGATAATACGGGAATTCAGCTACGCGGTTTTATGCTCAGCGGAAGACCCATGGTCGCGAACATGCAGGAGTTATGATTGTACCGGAGAATACAAGAGACTTGTGGGTTTGCTGGGCCGGGGCCCGGCTTGCCGTACCGGGGCACGCGTTCTGTGGGGGTGGTAGGCTATGGTCAAGGAACTGCTCGAACGAATCCGCGAGGAAGAAAAAGCTTCGGCTGAACGGATCGCGGCGAGCCAGCGGCAGGCAAGTGAAATCGTGGCAAGCGCCCGCAAGGAAGCGCAGGCTATACTAGAGGCGGCCAAGAAAGAGGCACTCGAGGAGTCGGCCCGGCTTGTGGAACAAGCCGAG
>DUSP01000175.1 GCA_012842575.1 Clostridia bacterium | reverse complement strand
TGTCGGCTGCCCTGGGTGTTGCACAGATGTCCCGTATTGAGGAGATCATTGCAAAGCGCCAACGCGTGGCCGATATGTACGCGGAACGGTTATCTAAGATCCCAGGCGTACGCCTTCCCTACATAGCGCCGGAAGTGACGCGCATGAGCTGGTTCGTGTATGTGATCCGTGTGGGGTTTGACGAGCCTACACCCGAACGGCAAGAGGCGGTACGAAACCATGTCATGAGGTGCTTCCAGGAGAACAACATCGGATGCCGTCCGTATTTCACCCCCATTCACCTGCAGCCGTTCTACCGTGAGCTTTTCGGGTTCAAGGAAGGTGATTTCCCGATTACGGAACTCGCCGGGCGCACGAGCATCGCCATTCCGTTTCACAACAATCTGACGAAGGAAGAGGTAGACTGCGTCGCCGAAGTACTGGAGGAAGCGTTACGTACTGCTTGAGGGTATAGGACAGGACATTGAGGCTGGCAGGGGCCGGTGACGTGGAAGGTGTAAGCGTCAGCCCTGCCTCTGCGGAGGATCATTGATGAGCACAAGAGTCGCTCTAATCAAAGCCCCCGGTATAGTGGCGGCCCTTAGTATTGCCAGTAAGATATTCGGCTTCATCCGGGAAACCGCACTGGCGGCGGGTTTCGGGGCGACTTACGCCACTGACGCGTATCTGGTGGGGCAAGTGATCCCGTCTCTTCTATTCGCGGCGGTAGGAGCGGCCCTCTCTACCACGTTCATACCCGTATTCGCCGAAGCCTACCATGCTGAAGGGCGGGAAGGCGCTTACAGGATGCCTCTACCGCTGCAAACTTGACGATCACTTTGCTAGCTCTCAGCACAAGAGGAGTCTATAAAACTAAAAGATAATTATGTATTTACGATAACTTGTGGAATTCGCAGAAACCCCTAAACAAGCGCGGTGATCCCTTGGAGGTAGTGATTAGCGCGATGTACGACAACCGGAAAGGAGAACAACATTTATGGCGGTAGGCCGAGAGAGGGACTTGCCTGAAATGATAAGGATGAGGGTGCTTGCGGTAGCGCCTCATACAGATGACCTAGAACTTGGCTGTGGCGGAACCCTCTCCCGCTTAATCCGAGCGGGATGCGAGGTTGCCTATGTTGCCTTTTCTATTGCAAGAGAATCAGTGCCCGAAGGACTTCCAAAAGATGTTTTAGGAAGCGAAGCCCGAGTGGCTGCGGAAAGGCTTGGGCTATCACCATCGATGATACACATTCATGACTTTCCTGTTCGCCGGTTTCCAAGCGTGCGTCAAGAGATACTAGATTTCCTAGTCTCCTTTCGGAGACAAGTATCTCCGGACTTGGTATTGATACCGAGTACAAGTGATATACACCAGGATCATGCTGTGGTATGTCAGGAAGCTATTAGGGCTTTTAAACGCGCAAGTCTGCTTGGATACGAACTCTACTGGAATGAGATAAGCACGCATCCTTTCTCGTCAGCGCTTTTCGTAGAACTGTGCGAGGAAGACGTTAAGAGAAAGCTTGATAGTCTAGAGGCCTATCAATCGCAGAAAATTGCAGGGCGCAGGTATATGGATGCAGACCTTGTTAGGAGCCACCTTAGGGTCAGGGGGCTTCAGGCAGGCGTTGAGTACGCCGAGGCTTTTGAAGTAATAAGGTGGGTGTTAAGGGCATGAGCACCCTAGGGGCTATCACTGTATTGCTTACAGCGGCGGGATGTCCTGGTGCTCCAGGTATAATAAAGAGCCTTCGACACAACGGGGAACGTGACATTAGAATACTAGGTACAGACATGTCTTTGGACCGAGCGTCTTTGTACTTACTCGATGGCTTTTCTCAAGTGTCGCCAGGCGATAGCCCTAGATTCGTCGATGAGGTACTAAACATTGCGAGGCTTGAAAGAGTCAGTGTGATAATCCCGTGTTCTACCATGGAGCTAGAAAACCTTTCGAAAGCGAGTTCTCGCTTTGCCAAAGACGGAATCAAGATTGCCGTGTCAGAACTCGAGGGTCTTCAAATAGCAAATAACAAGGCTCGTCTATACGAGGAGCTGCTTAAAACGGAAGTCAGAGACATAGTTCCCCGGTATGAGAGAGTATTCTCACCCTCGGCTTTGGCTAGTATTTCTCAGAAGCTCGGTTATCCGGAGCGTAAAGTTTGCGTAAAACCCGCCTTTGGGAAAGGAAGTCGTGGTTACCGCGTTCTAGATGGGTCCGCGGACAGATTTGTTCAGTACATCAACGAAAAGCCGGATTCCACTCTTACCACGTTACCCGACCTATTGAGCGTGGTTGATGGTCATCAGTTGCCCGAACTCTTGGTAATGGAATACCTGCCAGGGGACGAGTGGAGTGTTGATGTTTTGGCTCAACATGGCCAGGCGCTTATTGTGATACCCCGTCGCAGAAACGTGACCAGTAAGGGTATTGCAATAGACTCCACTATTGAGGAGAACAAAGAGTTAATACAACTTGCACGAGATATTGTTCAATTACTCGGCCTAAGCTTTTGCATAAACATACAGTTTCGTTATGATATGGCGGGAAAGCCCAAGGTCTTAGAAATCAATCCCCGTGTTTCCGGGACAATAGTCGCAGCAACGGCGGCCGGAGTAAATCTTCCCTATCTATGTGTGAAGCTTTGCCTGGGGGAGGAATTTGAGGTTCCCACGCCTCAGTGGGGAACGAGGCTTCTTAGGTATTGGGAGGATATAGCCATTGATGCAGAGGGCAGACGAATTTCCTACTAATATAAGAGCCGTTCTATTTGATCTTGATGATACGCTCTACCCAGAAGATGCCTTCCTTAATGAGGTATTTTCAAAGGTATGTGACATCGTATGGACTAAACTCGAAGTACCCAGGGAGGAGACCCTACGCCGGTTGTGGCAGCTACGCCAAACACAATCTAAAGAGATTTTTACTCGACTCCTGCAAGGTTTACAGTGCGACAATACTACTCCTAAGCAGAACCTGGTTTCAGAATTCGTAAATTGTTATCGTGAAGCCACGGTAGAGAAAATCATGCCCTACCCTGACGTACTACCATGTTTGCGTTGGCTGAAACTCCATGATATTAAGACTGGTATAGTTACAAACGGCTATCCCCCTTTACAGGAACGAAAACTGCAACGACTAGGAATACGTCCTTTCATAGATGTTGTGGTATTCGCCAACATGTATAGGCCTAAGCCGGCTCCTGAGGGTTTCCTGCGCGCTGCCGAAATGCTTTCGTTAGATCCAAAATCATGCCTGTTTATTGGAGATCGACTGGATGTTGATGTATTGGGGGCACTTGGAGTCGGAATGTATTCAGCATTGCTAGAACGCAACCGCAGATGTTTATACGATGACTGCTACGGGGTTGAGATACGGGGCACGCACAACCTGACTTATGAGAGCGGCTATATCGGTTCAATTACGAGTTTGGAGTGCTTAACGTATTGTGTATTCAGGCTGATCAAGGCTGAGACGAGGAATGATTAAGCCTGCTGCCGCGGAGGATCATCCATGAGCACCAGAGTCACTCTAATCAAAGCCGCCGGTATAGTGGCGGCGCTTAGTATTGCTAGCAAGATCTTCGGATTCATTCGGGAAACCGCGTTCCGCTGCCGGTCAACCGTGGATCATGGTTGATAGGATGTTAACTTCCTCCTCGTTCCCATGTCGGTCGGGCTAATGGTGCTGAGGGTGCCGGTGGTGAAGCTTGCGTTCCAGAGGGGCGCCTTCGATGCGGAGGCGACGGAGGCTACCGCCTTCGCGCTACTGTTCTTCTGTATGGGGATCACGGGTTTTTCCCTGAGGGACCTCGTGTCGAGAGGGTTTTACTCGCTTCATGACACGAGGACGCCGATGATCGTGGGGATTGGGACCGTCGGGCTGAATATCGTTTTGAACCTGGCACTGTTGGGGCCGCTCAAGCATGGGGGACTGGCGCTGGCAGCGGGCGGCGGTAGGGTGTGGGCTTTGCGGCGACGGGTGAGAGGCGGGTGTTGACATTGACAACTGTCTATTACCCGATATGATAATTGTAGGCATTTTTATCATTCAAATGTGAATACTGTTTACAAGCGCACAGATTTCGGTAATGGTGCCGCAGGTTTGCAGGATTTAATATGATCCCGGTGGCGTGCGTAGGAGGCGTATCTCTATAGACCTCTGGAAGAATAACCTCAACGTTTTACGTGAGCAGAACCCATGGTGGGTGTCGGGGGCGGTCCCCGCCGATCTTGTCGGGTCCGTCCGTAGACTATACTATGACCACATCGCAGAGCACCTTTCCACCCAGCGGGAGGTCCTCCTTCTGGAGGGTCCCCGCCGTGTCGGCAAAACCACCCTCATCTACCAGGCTATTGCCCATCTTTTGACGTCCGGGATCCCGCCCAGCCACATTCTGTATGTGTCGGTAGACGACCCATATCTCAACAAGGAGACTCTTTTCAAGGATATCCAGGACTACTTCGAGCACTTCGCGGCGAAGCAGGACCTCCGCAGCGCTGAGGGGACATTTTATGTGTTCCTTGACGAGGTGACAGCCTTTAGTGACTGGGAACTCTATGTAAAGCGTTACTACGACTTGAAGTATCCACTCCGGTTCGTGTGCACGAGCTCGGCTGCGGCGTTCCTGAAAAAGCGCTCGCGCGAGACCTTAGCCGGACGGATAACCGCGGTGCAGGTCTATCCATTCTGCCTGTCTGAGGCTGCCAGTCTGAGAGGCACGGAGTCGAGGTTTACTGATGCACACTCGTCGCTTCGCGAAACCTGGGCGGCGTTTTACAAGCACTTGGATATAACGCGGCTTCACGCTCGGCTGCAAGAGGTGGAGAAAGAGTATGGGCCGGTCCTTCTGGACGAGTTGCCATTGAGGCTCTATCTCCTTGAGGGCGGCTTCCCCGAGTATATACTCGCCGAGTCACCGCGCTACAAGGCCCGCTACTTTCTGGAGAGCGTTGTGGAAAGGACGCTCTTTCACGACATCGGGCCGGTTTTCGGCACGACGGACCTTCACCTCCTGCAAAGGCTGTTTCTATATGCCAATAACCAGAGCGGTGCCCTCATGAACATTTCAGAAGCGTCCAGGAACCTGGGAGCACCATATTCGACGGTAGCCGGCTACCTTCGTTCCTTAAGCTCGGCTGGGCTACTGTATCTTCTGCCGAAATTCGCAACCTCTGTGGAGACTGAAGCACGGTCTACCGAGCGCGTATACGCCATCGACCCGGGGCTATACCTCTCGCTCGCTCGCGTCGATCCGACAGATCTGGATCAGACGGGCGAGTGGGGGCGCCTCGCGGAGATCTGCGTATTTGCTGAGTTCAAGCGCCATGACCTGCGAGATATTCGTTATTGGAGGGACCGGGACCGAGAGGTCGACTTCGTTGTGGATTGCGCCGGCGCCTTACTGGCTGTCGAGGTGAAGTTCAGGGGCGACCCCTTAGATCCACGCGGACTTCGCGGTCTCGAACATTTCGCTCGCAGGTTTTCGCCAGCGGCTCGGATCATCATAAGTAGGAACACACACCGCCTGTGTGAGGATCGAACGCTCGTGGTGCCGCTACGGCTGGTGCTGGGCTAGAAGAGAGATGCCCTCGTTAATCATAACACGTTGCAATATAGAAACGATGTAGCGTGCGAGAACGTAAGCAGGCCTAGCATCTACATTGCTTTGGCGTCCGGTTATAATTATGGTTAAGCCATTCGATGCGTAGAGGGAGTACAAGTTGTGGGCATGGGTTTCACAGATCCTCATGTCCCTCCTCGAAGCACTCGATATTGCCAGTTTAACCCCCAATGCCGGTGGAAAGATATGAACGCTGTCGCCATCCGAAAGGTCGCTGTAGTGCGTGTTCGACTCATCAAGCGGCTCTATGGGGAAAAACGACTCGGAGTTACTTACAACAGGGGCCTGGGTGTTGATATCAATAGAGCTGACGGCCAGTGGTTACTCCCTTCGCTCGCAACTTTACGGTCCTTGCAGCCACAAGGTTGCGCTAGAATACGATAACTGGTCTTCAGTCCTTCAATCTCCACCGTAGCCATCTAGTAAGCCTTAGACGCCGCTCTGGACCTGGGGGCTCGTCGGAGGCATTTACGATATCCCTTGTAGGACCTTAAATCCATATTGCTGGAAATGCTGGTCGAATGCGATGGCCGTGTCGATCCCCAATCGTTCCATGACCACAAAACTGGCGGCATCGGTTAAAGAGAAGCTCTTCGCGGTAGGTGCGCAGAATTCCCATCGCTCTTTCCTCGTCCTCCGGCGAAACTCGCTCTACGATCCAGGAAGTGTCCTCCAAGAATTTTAGAGGTATATCCCTTCCGGCTCTCCCCACTAATAAGGCGTGAGTTTCGGTACGGACATAGTTTGTGATTACGAGCCCATACTCTCCTCGGGCTATATCGTGGAATATCTTCCTTGCTTGTGCATGGTAAAGGCCTTGTAAGGGCCTCCGAATACATCGGCTGGCGGCCCGACGGTCAGTTTAAAGTTCTGCTCCTTTGTTGGCGCGTTACATTATAAAACATTGCATCCGTATATTGACATCGCACGGTTTCCATCCTAAACTTTTGCCAGGAGGGATCACTATGTTGACGGCGGATGACCTTGCTGCACGGCTTAGGAAATCTCGAGAACGCGCGGGCCTAACCCAGGAAGAGGTAGCACGGCATCTCGGTCTCCCGCGCTCGGCGGTCGCACTTATGGAGGGGGGCAAGCGAAAAGTATCGGGGCTGGAGCTGGTGCGCCTGGCGTACCTGTATGGGCTTTCACCTGACGATTTTTTCGCCCCGGAATTCGCAATGGACGGGGTTTCGGTGCTCCTACGTGCTCTACCCGAGACAGTTGATCAGGAAGGGACCCGAGAAGCGATCCGCAATGGCATCGCCCTGGCCCGGGAGATTGCTAACCTCGAGCACTTGCTTGGAGTAGAACGGGCGACAGCTATCTTTCCGCAATTTCCTGCCTCACCCATTCGAGGACGGTGGGAAGCGCTGGAACAAGGGAAACGCCTTGCGCACCAGGAACGGCAGCGTTTAGAGCTAGGGTCTGCGCCTGTGGACGACCTGGGGGATATCATGGAAAATCAAGGCATTACTGTTTTGGAGATGGAACTACCCGACTACCTTTCTGGGTTTACGGTGCGCCTCAATGGAAACGTAGTCTGCGGGGTTAATATCAGTCACGTTACGACACGGCAGCGGTTCTCTCTCGCTCACGAGTACTGCCACGCCCTGGCGGACCGTGATCGGCCAGGTATCATTAGTCGACAGGACGAAAAAGACGAACTGCGCGAGGTCCGTGCCAATGCCTTTGCCGCAGCCTTCCTCATGCCCGAAGATGGTATTCGCGATTATCTGTCCCGCCTAAACAAAGGGCTCCCTTCCAGGCCTCGAGAGGCCGTTGTTCATCCAGAAGGGGAGGTACAGTTCGTGGAGGGGCGTCTCGGTCCGGAAACCTCGAAGATCGGGTTGTGGCACGTTTGCCTACTGGCAGGTCACTTTCGGGTAAGCCGACTGGCCATGATCTGGCGGCTCTTCAACCTAAGGCTTGTCACTGAGCGGGAACGGGATAACCTCCTAACTGCCGAGCAGGACGGGTCTGCGCGGATGCTGTCTCGCGCCCTCGGTATTGACGGCGAGCCCCAAATTGATGGCGAGGTTCGAGGAGAGGATGCGGTTTGTGTCGGTACGGGGCGATCTTTCGTTCCGGCCAAGTTACGCCTCGCTCGTCGACGACTGCTGCACTTGGCTTTGGAGGCACTTCGGGAAGAGGCCATCTCTCGACGAAAGTTCGAGGAAGTCTTGCGTTTGGGCGGTCTTGATCCTGACGAGCTGGAACCGACTCTAGAGAAGATCGGGGCGCTGACCGAGAACTCAGTCCCGGAAAGCGAGGACTGAACGTGGATGTACTCCTCGACACCAACGTGATCATCGACCTGATCGAGTTGGGGTGTTTTGCTCGCGTTCTGGGCATTAGAGGGTTCCGTTTCTGGGTGGTGAACAACGTCACGCGAGAGATTATGCGCCCGAGCCAACGAGCTGTCTTGCAGGAGGAATTACGACGGGGCGCGCTGTGCGAAACGTACGTCGAGGGTATTGAGGAAGTAGAAGTCTATGTGAACCTGCGGGCAGTCCTGGCTGACGGCGAAGCAGCCAGCTTAGCTGTGGCAGCCCAGCGGGGCTGGACCTTCGCCACTTACGAAAAAGGCCGGACGGAGCGGG
>DUSP01000061.1 GCA_012842575.1 Clostridia bacterium | reverse complement strand
TTAGTCTTATCCCTTCCCTATCGAGGGCCGCCTTATGGAGTTCCGCATCCTCACCGCGCAGCGTCACCGTCACGGTCCCGGTCACCTTGGCCTGGCAGGCGAGCCTGAACCCGTCGGCCATATCCAGGTCGGAAAGCACGGAATTCTCCGCTTCGGTCGGTTCCGATACCTCTCCGGTCACCCTTACCACGCAATTCCCGCACACCCCCTGTCCGCCGCAGGGAGCGTCGAACCTGACCCCCACCTCCCTTAGCAGTTCCAATACAGTCCTCGGCGTGTCGCCCGCCACGAGGCGGATGCTCTTTTCGGACACGGCCACCTCTCCCTTTCGTCCCTTTCGAAGCCCCTTCAGATCTCTTTCATCTCTTTTCATCGTCTCTTTTCATCGTCGAAGGCCTGCTCGTTTGGGGAAGGCCTTTTATTGTGCCTGGACTCAAGGTACGCCATGACGGCCTCGAGGGAGGTGTTCAGGATCTGGTCAGGGGCAATACCGCATTCACTGACGAGCCTCATGGCTTCCCCGAACTCACCCACCTTGTAGGCGAAATGGGCGTCGCTCGAGATTATAATGCGGCCGTCCTCGTCGGCAACAAGTCTCGCTATCGTAGAGCACGGTCCAATACTGCCCTCTCTGGAATCCCCAAAGGAAGCGTTGTTCACCTCTATCGGAACACCGAGCTCTATAGATGCCTTTACTATCGCCTCGGCGTCCACAGGGTACCTTGGGTTTCCCGGATGGACGATGAAGTCCACATACGGGTTCTCCATGGCCGCAATCATGGCGTCCGTATTCTCGGTGACCCCTCCCCCTTCATATGGGTCGTGAAACCCTGCCAGTACTATGTCGAGGTCTTTGAGATACCGGTACCCAAGATCGATCTTCCCCTTTTTATTCAGGATATTGGCTTCCACTCCATGCAGAACTCTTACGCCGCATATATCGCGCGGCAGCGTCGCCATATTGGAAAAGTGGTACACGTGAGGACCGCCTGGCATGGTGGGGCCGTGGTCGGTAACGGCCACCGCTAAAAGACCTTTATCGCGCGCCGCCGCCGCGATTTCAAGTATGGTGCTATATGCGTGTCCGCTGGCAATGGAATGAACATGAAGGTCCGCAACAAGACGCAAAACGAAAACCTCCTCGAGGAACCCTTCATCGAGAAACGCTCCAGAACGCTCCAGTCAGAACCACTGAAGGAGCGCGCTCTTTGTACAATTAAAGCATGGAATCGCAGAATCAGCGCACGGAAACGGAAACAGTGCACGGAATAGTGAACGGAATCAGTGCACAGGGATCCTGGGCTTACAGACGATTTCACGGATTTCGGTTTCAAAGATGGATCTGGCGTGGGCGGGCTTGATCACCACGGCCGTATCCGCCCCTCCTGCCGTACCTGCCACGGCCATGACCTCTCTGCCATAAGGTATGAGGCCCGCGTCAAGCGCCATCACGGCAATCTCAACGCATACCTTGGTTCCCTCGCTGAACATCCGAAGGGCACCTGAGATGAGCCCTCCCGGATAAAGCCCTCCGAAATTCTTGGTCACGAACCTCTCCACGTTGGCGAAGAGATGGGTTTGAGTCAATAGTTTGGCGCCACGGGCCTTTATGAAGTCCCTCGTCTCTTCACTCATCTCGTTTGTCCCGGGGTCTTTAAACCCGTATGCATGGGTGACCACCACAAGGTTTGTCTCGTTCGACATTCCTTTCTCCTCCAGGGCTTCGACCATCGCCCGCGCCGTATAACCGGTGGTGGACGCCACCAC
>DUSP01000148.1 GCA_012842575.1 Clostridia bacterium | reverse complement strand
CCGATCTTCAGACTGGCGTCAACGACATCTCTCGTGGTACCTGGTTCCGAATGGACCAAGGCCCTGTTTTCCCCGACTATGGCGTTGAAAAGAGACGATTTCCCCACGTTGGGCTTTCCCACGATGGCGACCCTAATTCCCCCTCTGTCGCGGGGTGGCACTGGCGTCCCGTCACCTTCTCGGAGTAAGCCGTCCGACCGATTCTCATCCTCATCGCAGGCCCGCGTGCCGGGAAGGGCATCGGATGCGCCTTGCCTTTCCGCCAAGATGCGCTTCACCTCGTCGAGAAGATCGCCTACGTTCAACCCGTGTTCGGCGGAGATGCATACCGGTGCCCCAAGTCCCAGCTCAAAAAACGGCGCCGAAAGCTCGGCCGCTCTATCTGGATTATCCACCTTGTTCACCACGAGCAACACCGGCTTTTTCCCTTTGCGAAGGGCATTGGCCATTTCCTTTTCTTGGAAGACAAGACCCTCCTTTCCATCCACCACGAATAGGATCAGGTCGGCTTCGGAGACTGCAACCATAACCTGTTCTCTCACCAACTCTTCCAGAGTAGGATCGCCATTCCTCCCGGAATAAGGGGGCTCGTCCCACCCGGGCAACCCGGCAGTATCCACTACTGAGAACGGAAAACCGGCCCACTCGCTTTCCGCGTAAACCCTATCCCTGGTGACGCCGGGAGTCTTGTCTACAATGGCCTTGCGCTGTTGTACGATACGATTGAACAGCGTCGACTTCCCAACGTTAGGTCTCCCGATTATAGCCAAGAGAGGAGTTCTCAAACGAGTACTTTCGCCCACGGTCGTCATTGGTCTTCACCCCCCGAGAAGTACCCAAGATGACGCCCCGCAACGCTTCCACCATATCCCCGTTCAGCGGATCCACAACCCGTATGCGAAGGGCCAAGTCCCTTTCGATCTTCGATACGGAGATGTCATCAAGAAACACTTTCTCAACGGACGTGACGCAGTCGGGTAAACCAATGCCCATTCTTCTTCGAGGCACAGGCGATAAATTTCCCATAGACATAACGCAGCTCGCCGGGATCAATGCGACCACGTCGGCGGATAGAACGTCCTCCCCTTTTCCGGAGCTTCGGACCGACGCCAGGCCCGATGCAAAAGCAGTGCCTTCCGAACCCACCGCCAAAGGGTCTTCATATCTGTATCCGCCTCCGTATCCGTCCGGATAAATCCATCCGCCGGAAGCCGTCCTCATTCTCTTTACCGCTCGCAGCGCGTTCATCACGTCTTTGCCGGTGAGAAGCCCGGCAACATCCACTTGAGGTCCGAACATCTCGTTCTTGACGCTCGCCACTGTTATTTCGGCCAAGACTTCCGGTAAGTATACCGAGCTCACCCAAACCCCGTCAAAGTATTCGGAACGCATGTCATCAAAGCCCGATACGCTCGACCCGAACGCGCCTGCGCTCCGCATCCTTTTTACCCAATCGACCACATGGGGGTAAGCCGCCGGAGCAGTCACGACTATAACGTGCCTACGGCAAGGGGAACCGACTATACCGGTTTCACTTTCAGGCCGCCCACCGCCTTCACGGACCCCGGGACCCGGCTTTATGGGTGATCTCGCCCGCTTTATGGCCTTCCTCACATTTTCGCTGGCCAAAGCGAGCATACCCACACCGTTTTGGAGCTGCTCGAACCCGTCATAAAACGACGCCTCGGGAACTTTCTCCCCCGCTATCACGTACCACTCATCCGCAGGATATACGAAGCGTCGCCCCGTCTCCCTGATCAGCCTCTCACCAACGGCCGTCAGCCGATCGATTACGGATTTGGCCTCGACCTCCGTGGGGCGCCTCACGGCAGGTCTATCCCCTTTGCCCATCGTGTACCTCGTGGTACCCACCGGGACGACCCCGACGGTCCTCAAGTTCGGGCCGAGGCGCACCAGGTCTTCGATACTTCGCTCCAGGATCTCCCCGTCGTTTATCCCAGGGCAAACGACAATTTGACCGTGGATGACGATGCCTTGGCTCGTGAGCCTCTGTAGCCTCTCCATAATGTAGCGCGCGGCCTTCGTCCCCATGAGATACTGCCTAATCTCGGCCGAAGTGCAGTGAATCGAAACATAAAGGGGGCTGAGCCTCTGCTCGACGATACGACGATAATCCCGCGGGGAGAGGGAATTCAGCGTTATGAAGTTACCGTGAAGAAAGGAAAGGCGATAGTCGTCATCTTTTAGATAGAGGGTTTTCCTCAAGCCGGGTGGAAGCTGGTCTACGAAGCAAAAGATGCAGTCGTTTTTACACGCCCGCATTCCGTCGAACAAGGATTCCTCGAATACGATCCCCGGGTCCTCGTCCTCTCCTTTTTCCAGCCTGATCGTCATTTTCTTGCCGGTGGCTTTAATGACTTCTAGGGATATCACGGAGGACGAGGCGTAAAACCAATAATCCAAGATGTCCCTCAAAGGCCTTTCATCTACTCCGGT
>DUSP01000024.1 GCA_012842575.1 Clostridia bacterium | reverse complement strand
AAGTAGGACCCCTTCGCGCCGGTCACCACGGTGTACGTGTTCTTGGACTGTGTAGCCCAGGACCGGAGCACGTACTTCCTTTCCATTTCAGCGAAGTTCACGGCTAAAACCTCCTAAATCGATGTATTCGGCCGCTTCGTAAGATGTCGCGGCTTCATACGACACCTGCGCGTCTTAATTCCTCTATCTCCTCCTTTTGGTACCCGAGGGAGCCGAGGATCTCTTCCGTGTGCTCCCCGAGAAGCGGCGGCCTAAGGGACGGCTCGCCCGGACACGCCGAGAACTTCAGGGGGTTGCCCGTCACTTTGATCTTTCCGGCCCTCGGGTGGTCATACTCCAAGATCATACCCCTAGCCTTGACATGGGGATCCTCACATGCGGCGGCCAGGTCGTTTATCACTCCTGCAGGAATCCCTTCACCCTCCAGGCGTGACACCCACCACGACGAATCCTTTTTCTCGAATACCGAGGAGAGCCTCGATACCGCCTCTTGTCTGTGGGTGACCCTGTCCGCATTGGTGGCAAACTTGGGATCACGTCCTATTGATGTGTCGAACTCATCTATGATCCCGACAAATTTCTTCCAGAGGGATTCGCTTCCCACGGCCACGATGACGTATTTTCCGTCTCCGCACCTGAAGGCTTGATACGGAACTATGGTCGGGTGCGCGGTTCCCAAACGCCCTGGGCTCTTCCCCGTGGCGAAGTAAATCCCCGCCATAAAGGTCATCCACGCTATCTGACCATCCAGTAACGACACGTCTATGTATTGCCCTTTACCGGTCCACTTCCGCGCAACCAGCGCTGCGAGAATCCCTATGGTGGCCCACATGCCCGCCCCGATGTCAGCGACGGGAACACCTACTTTGACCGGGGGTCCATCGGCTTCGCCCGTTATGCTCATCATCCCACTCAAGGCTTGCGCCAGGACGTCGTAACCGGGTTTCTCAGCGTAAGGTCCGGTCTGTCCGAACCCTGAGATGGAAGCCATCACGATGGCCGGATTAATCTTCCTCACCTGTTCCCAACCGAACCCGAGTTTGTCTATGGTGCCCGGTCTGAAGTTTTCGACCAGTACATCCGAGTGCTTTATGAGCTTCTCGAGGATGCGCTTCCCCTCGGGGTGCTTCAGATTCAACGTTATACTCTTCTTGCTGCGATTGATCGACAGGAAGTAGGAACTTTCCCCGTTGATGAACGGGGGCCCATACTTGCGCGTGTCGTCGCCCTCTCCCGGCATTTCCACCTTTATGACCTCGGCTCCCAGATCGCCGAGGATCATAGTACAGTAAGGGCCCGCCAGTACCCGGCTCAGATCTACGACCCTTATACCCTCTAGGGGACGTCTCGCTTCATCCTCACTCATTTTCGTCACTCCCATCCTTGCCGCGACGCTTTGCTCTCTAAAAAGCCCCGTCTCTCGGGATAGGCTTCCGGTTGAGTCTTTGCCGGTGAGTCCCTGGGATAAACCCCGACAATGTGCAGGCTTTCCAGCTCAAACGAAGACCCCTAATACCTGACCCTCGCCCTTACCGCTGAGGCAAAAAGTTGCCTTGGCGTTAAGACAAAGGTCAGTAAAGCATATGCATGACACCAAGTCCCACACGTTTATGATTGGACATGGTATGATCAGCCGACTCGCCGAACATGGCTACGGCGATCCATTGGCTGTCCCGAACGATTCCGACCTTCACCCCCAAGTCACCCGTCAAGAACGGGTTCGGTAAAAGGCTCTGCACCGCCTCGTGCGTCGCATGAACCAAGGCGTGAATGTGCTGGGGCGTCTTACTTATCACCTGACAGTTCAGGGATGCTCCGATGACCGCGCTTATTATCTTTTCGGTGAAGACGCTCGTCTTCGCTCCGAGCTCTGTGACCGCGCATTTAAAGCGTCCATTCCGTTCGAGAATCTGTTTCAATTCTTGCTCGTCCTCGCGGGAAAGGGTCAGCACCAAAAGAAGTGCTGCCCTTTCCACAGTTATCGAGGTCAAGTCGAGAAAGGTTAAAGCCAAGCACCCATCCCTCCGCGGCCAAGAGCCCCGCCCCTACCTGACTAGCTTCATGCGGCATCTTCCGGATCAGTCTTTTCGACCTTCGCGCTTGCGCTTCCTGCCTTAAACTTCTGGAAGAAGTCCTGAAAAAGATCCCTACTCTTACATACTCTTACATAGCTACAGGGCCGGCCGTCACGGAGACATCACGGAAGCAACTTTACCAGCGACTCGTATGTCTCGGGCCTTCTATCCCTGAAGAACTGCCAAATGTTCCTGACTTCCCTGATCTGGTCGAGATCCAGATCCGCCACTACCACCTCGTCTTTATCCCTGGAACCCTTGCAGAGAAGCTGGCCCCTTGGGTTGCAGAAATAGCTCGACCCGTAGAACTCGCCGATATTCCAAGGCTCCTCATATCCTACTCGGTTTATGGCCCCGACGAAGAAGCCGTTTGCCACCGCCGATGCCGGTTGCTCGAGTTCCCAGAGGTATTCTGAAAGTCCCGCCACAGTAGCGGATGGATTGAAGGTTATCTCCGCTCCTGCGAGACCAAGCGCTCTCGCCGCCTCCGGGAAGTGCCGATCGTAACAGATGAAGATTCCAACCCGGGCATAGGCGGTATCGAACACCGGGTAACCGAGATTACCGGGTTTAAAATAGAACTTCTCCCAGAACCCGGGGTCGACATGGGGAATGTGTATTTTCCTGAACTTCCCGAGGAAAGTCCCGTCGGCATCCAAGACCGCGCACGTATTGTAGTACACTCCCGTCATAGCCCTTTCGTACAGCGGGACTATTATCACCATCTTATACTTCCTGGCGAGATCCTGCATGAGCTTGGTTGTAGGCCCATCAGGTACCGGCTCGGCAGCGTCATACCATTTCCTGTTCTGTTCGGCGCAGAAATAGGGGCCAAAGAAGAGCTCCTGTAGACATAGGATTTGAACCCCGCGTGAGGCAGCCTGTTCGATCATGGCCACGTGCTTGTCGATGGCGGCTTTCTTATGTTCCTCTACGGGCCGCGACCCGTGAACCTCATGCTTTGCCTGTATCAGACCACCCCTGATTATCCTCGGCATCATAAAACCCCCCATCCGGCTTCTTCAAGTGAATTGGTTTTTGAATCTAAGTTGAGCCACCGCCCCGTAAAACCCTACAACTGTTATTTCTCCTAATCGTTTTCATTGAATTAGCTTCTAATCTAAGTCCGCCTAAAACCGCAGCTACGTGTTTTCCACACCCGCACCACGCTTTTGATTCACGAGTTTCATTTGGATGCAACCCCAAACAGGGCAAACCTGCTGGCAGAGAGAGCAGCCATGGCATTTCTCTTCATCCACTTTGGCGATCCTGTCCGGCCCTATTTGGATGGCGCTGTACCCGGCGTCCTGACACACCCTGGCACACAGATCGTCTTTGATGCAAAGGTCAGGATTTACGTTGGCCACTACCTTGTACTCACGGCTCAACTTCTCGTGGGCACTGAGTTTCGGTAGAGCGAGCCCCACGATCTCCTGTACCTTCTTGAACCCGTGGCGTTCCATATAGTCGGCCAGCCCGTCGATGAGGTCATAGATAATCCTATACCCCTCGAACATCACCGCCGTACACAGCTGCACTGTGGATGCGCCCACCAACATGTACTCCACCGCATTCTCCCAGGTCGATATGCCGCCTATACCGGAGATGGGGAGCTTAGTGGCCTGGGCAATCTCTGCAACACACCTTAACCCTATCGGTCTGACGGCCGGACCCGAGTACCCGCCGAACGAGGATTTCCCGTCCACCGTGGGAATGGGCTCCATCTTTTCGACGTCTATGCCAATCAGCACCGAAACCGTGTTGATGGCCGATATGGCGTCGGCTCCCGCCGCTTCCACCGCTTTGGCCACTACGCCGATGTTCGTCACGTTGGGAGTAAGTTTCACGATAACGGGGATTTCGGCCACTTCCTTGACCCAACGGGTGATGGTGGATGCGATCTCGGGGTCCTGTCCTATCGCCGCTCCAATCCCCTTTTCGGGCATGCCGTGGGGGCAAGAGAAGTTCAGCTCGAAAGCGTCCACTCCCGTCGCCTGAACCAGCCTGACCAGCTCCTGCCAATCTTCTTTGACGGCCGCAGTCATGAGGCTCGCAATCAGGATGTTCTCGGGGTATTCCTTCTTTATCTCCTTGATCTCTTCAAGCCAAACATCAAGCGGCCGGTCGGTAATGAGTTCTATGTTCTCGAGGCCGATGAGGTCTCCTTTAAAACCTCTTATAGTAGCAAGTCTTGGAGTCGTGTTGACGATTTCGAGATTGGGAAGACCTAACGTCTTCGTAATCGCTCCGCCCCAACCCATGCTGAAGGCGCGCTTGATCATGGCCCCGTCCGTGGTGGGCGGCGCGGACGACAAGACAAACGGGTTAGGGAATTTGAGCCCGCAGAAGTCAACCGAAAGGTCCACGCCTCTTATCTGCATTTGGACCAACACTTCCTTTCTCCTTGGAGTAACTATCGTGCTGCCGCCGCCGATAAATCATAGACCAAGGCCTTTATGGCAAAAGGGCATATAGCGTGGCGATGCTATGTGGCCGCCCTACCGGCTGCTCAAGTATCGATCTATGGCCGAAGCGGCGGCCCGGCCGGAAGCCAAAGCCTCTACCACGGTCCTCCCGCCGTTCACAATATCGCCACCGGCAAAGACTCCTTCCATTTGCGTGCGTCCGGTATCGGGATCAACAGGTATGAGCCCGTCGGGACTCAATGCAAGACCCGATACGATCCCTGCTACGTCAGCGGCCGGGCTCTGCCCCACTCCCATGATCACGTAATCCGCTTTCAAGACGAATTCGGAGCCATCAATCGGTATCGGACGCGGTCTTCCGGATTCATCCGGATCTCCGAGCCTATACTTTTTGCATTCGAGAGCGGTCACATTTCTGTCAGAATCTCCGATAATCCTCACAGGCGCAGTCAGGAACATGAATTTTACGCCCTCTTCTCTGGCAACTTCAATCTCTTCGCGCCAGGCGGGCATTTCGGCCTCAGTTCTCCTGTAAACTACAGTCACTTCCTCGGCGCCAAGCCTCTTTGCCGAAGAAGCGCAATCCATAGCCACATTTCCTCCGCCTATGACGAATACCCTACCCTTTAAGGTGGGTAGACCCTTGTCTTTTACCTGGAAGCCCAATGTCTCATTGATCGCGCTCAGGAAATCCAGAGCACGGTATACGCCGTTTAGGTCCTCACCGGGAATGCCCATGGGAGTGGATTCCCAAAGGCCCGCGGCCACGAATACGGCGTCAAACCCTTCCTCGAATAAACCTGACACGCCGGTCTTAGCCGAAATGGGGCTTTGGGTTTTGATGGTCACCCCCAGCGCTTCCACCTGTGCGATCTCACGTTTTAAGACATCCTTGGGAAGCCTGTACGGCGGGATCCCGTAAGCGGCAATTCCTCCCGGCATAGGCTTCTGCTCGAACACGACCACCTCATATCCCTTGAGCGCAAGGTCATAAGCGGCCCCCAACCCCGCAGGGCCACTTCCGATAACGGCCACTTTCTTGCCGTTTGGAGCGGCCTTGACGACGGGTTCGAGTCTGTCGTAGGCGACATCGGCGACGAAGCGCTGTATCGCATTAATGGCAATAGGAGAACTGAGCGCTTTGGAAAGACAGGCGCCCACACAAAGGTTCTCGACAGGGCAAACGCGCCCGCAGGTCCCCGGTAGGACGCAAAACTGTCTGAGAAGCCTCGCCGCACTTAGGAAGTCTTTGCTTTTCGTCCGTCGCATGAGTCCGGGAATATCGAGGCCTACAGGGCAAGCCCTGGAGCACGGGGCATCGTCACAGAGGAGACAGCGCCCTGCTTCCAGCACGACCTGTTGCGCAGTGGGCCCGGGGACAATCTCACCGAAGTCCCTGATTCTTTCGCTCGCTGCTCGTCTTGCTACGAGCCGGCTCTCTAGCATTTGGGGTCACCTCTCTCGACTGGGTGGTTTGCTCGGTGTCGGGTCAAATACGATCTATCCTTTGGCTCCTCTGGTTCCTCACGGCTCCTCGACGCTCTCACCTCCCTGCCAGGAGAAACTCGAAATTGACGTTCCGAAACCCTAAGCGGTCACCAACTTCTACGTATTTGATTGTCAAAGGAGCTGCTCACGGAGTATGGTGCGTTTATTACCTATACACGGGCGATGTCGGTCAAAGCAACACTCGCAAAAGCACAAGCCCGTAAACCCGAGGCGACTTCACACAAGAGACGGGTCCGTGAGCTCCAAATAACTCGATGGTCGTCTATCCCTGAAAAAGGGCCACATCTGTCGCGCCAACCTGATCTTCTCCAGATCCAGGTCGGCGATGACGATATCATCTTTGTCGCCACTCCCCTGGGCCAGGATTTCACCGAACGGGTCGCAGAAGTAACTGTTGCCGAAGAACACCTCGTCTGTCAATTCTTCTACGCCTACCCTGTTGATGGAACCGACGAATACGCCATTTGTGACCGCATAAGACCGCTGCTCGAGAAACCAAAGATACATCGAAAGGCTCATGGTGGTCGTACAGGGATTGAACAGTATTTCCGCACCCTTTAGGGCAAGCGCCCTTGGAACTTCAGGGTAGTGTCTGTCGTAGTCGATGAATATGCCTATGGTGCAATACCTTGTCTTGAAAACCGGAAACCCGACGTTACCGGGGGCAAAGTAATATTTTTCCCAAAAACCTTCGCGATGAGGTATATGATGCTTTCGATAAATTCCGAGAATTTCTCCGTCAGCGTCTATCACCACTGCCGTGTTGTAATACCAACGTACACCAGCCCGCTCGAAAATGGGAGCGGCAATGACGACCTCACGTTTCCGCGCCACCTCTCGAAGAAGCTCCGTTGTAGGGCCTGGTATTTCCTCTGCGATTTCAAACCACCGGGGATTCTGTTCAACTCCAAAGTATTGGGTAAAGAAGAGTTCCTGAAGGCAAATTATCTGGGCGCCTTCCTTGGACGCCTCTTCGATGAGGTGAATATGTTTTGCGATCATATCCCCTTTTGAGCCGTTCCAACCCGCTTGAATCAACGCCGAACGTACTGGATGCAAGGTCCATCCTCTCCCGGTGGAAAGAATTAGGGCCTTAAGACGCGCATCGCGCACTCCTAGGCCCACTCTGTCCCTCTATCTCTCTTGGACGGCCGTACCAGTCAATTTCGTCTGGCCCCACAATATCGACCGCCCCGTCAGCTACTGCCCCGTAACTCTTTTTCTTGTGGTTATTGTTTGACACAACCCTCGCCGATTCCTGCTTAACTTCGTGTCTCACAACTTATACCTTACCCATGACGTGCAACCCCATGACGTACAACCGTCGTTTTGATAACGAGGATGAACAGCCCGATTACAATGGCCACGTCCCCCACGCTGAAAACGAACGGCCTCCAGAATGGGGGAGGAACGGCGAAAATGTCACTCAAGAAAGCGAGCTTAGTGGTTTTTTCGATCAGTTGGTGCGTCGGACTGCCTCCTGTCGAAAGCATCTCAAGATACCGCAGTAGGCCCGCCCGTTCCAACATAGGTCTTGAAATCGGCATCTTCCCGCCGTTGGCCAATATTACTATGGCATTGGCGATCACCCCGGCCAAGGCGAATGGGATCCCTGGAAGTCTCAGGTTATACAGGAGTGAAATGCACAATAAGGCGTACGATGCCGATATGGCTGCAAGAATCGACTTTCCACTCAAGTGCCAGCCGACCATTGTGGCGGCATGCAAGAATATCTGAATTGTCACCGACATAATGAGAAAATCAAGATGCCTGTACTGTATTTGACCGAGCCTACTAAGCCGCCCCCCAAGAAGTTTAGCAACGATTATGGATGTTATAAATGCGGTCAAAAGCATCAATACCCCACCTTTGAAACTCATCACAGACCCTGATGAATACATCTGTCAACCCAGGATCAAACCAGGCTCCAGAAAGTCTCTTGATTTCGCACACCGCCTCGTCGTGAGTACGTGCCGGACGGTAAGGCCTTGGCCATATCATGGAGTGATAAGCGTCGGCAAGAGCCACCACCCGCGCTTCAAGGGGTATCGCTCTCCCTTTCAACCCCATTGGATAACCGGACCCATCATATCGTTCGTGGTGATAGAGAGGCCCGGCCGTGCAAAGGGATAAAAACGGTATCATCGTCGAAAGTCTATACCCTTCCACAACGTGCCTCGACATCTCCAACCATTCCTCGTATGTAAGGGGCGTCTCCTTGTCAAACAGCTCATCATTTATGCCCAGCATACCGATGTCGTGAACGTAAGCCGCCCAATACACCCTCGCGACCATTTTGTCGGAAAGCGCAAGCTTCCTCGCAGTCGCGGCAGACAGCAATGCTACAGTAGCACCGTGACCCACCATGTACCTGTACCTATTCTCGATGACACAAGTCAACCCTTCGATGGTGGACTTATATGTTTCGCTCACTCCGAGGTTGAGCCATAATGCGTAACTCAAAAGCGCCACGTATAGGAGAAAAGCGTATAAAGCCGTCGGACCTAAGTGTATACGCGTGATGAGCAGGCTAAATACACTACCGACTGCAAGTATTAACCCGTAGGCCCATAGTTGGCCTAGAAAGAGAAGCGCCGTCCGAGAAATCGAAGCACCGTACGTTATACAATAATCAAGGCCCGTCAAGAACCAATGTACTAAAAGAAAACAAACTACTACGGTGACCCTCCTGACCTCAAGACCGGTAAACGGCGTCCAGGGGATCCATCCAGCTGCCAAAGCATACCCTATAAAGGCGCCCGTTACTTGAATAGAGACCCCTTTCCACAGCTTGGCTTCTCCTAACGTAGCCATGATGGTCGAGGATAAGTCAGTGCTGGCCTTACCGGGTAAGCGCCCAAGATGGTCCAGGGCTATGTCTAGTTCGATGGTACGCTTTGTCGAACACCCCAAGAGAACCCTCACCAAACTCGCACTGATCCTCGATGCCACTACTGCACCAATGGCCTGGCTCGGTGACAACGAGTAAAGTGCGACCACGCATACAAAGAGTTGCGGAAAGGTTTGGGCTCTCCCCCAGAAACCGAGGCCGACAAGCTCCGCAAAGACTCCCAAAATCGAGAAGAAAGCAGTATACCCAAAAAAGGCGACTTCAGACTCCGCCGGCCCCAAAAGAAGTGTTATGAGAACGAACATCTCTGAGATCAGCAGACCTACGAGGGCTAAAGTGAAAAGCTCGGCCGGCAACCGAGCTCCGGGCTTCACCGGCGCTTTTTCCTTTCTAGCAGGCCTCTCAACCCCCCGTTTGTTTTCGGGAAAGTTCCGCTCGAGAACCCCCCTCGGTCTTAAGTTCTTATGCCGGTCAATTCAATTGGCAACGCCGGGGGCAGGCGAAACACGGACTCGGTCGTTTATCGCCTTCTCAAGGGCGGATACCACCACAGGGTCAAAATGAGCTCCCGAACAACGGTGTAATTCGTCAAGGGCCTCACGATATGTCATAGGTCGCTTGTACGGCCTCGTGGAGGTGATGGCGTCATAAGCGTCAGCAACGGATATAATTCGGGCTTCGATGGGAATCCTCGTACCGCTGAGATTAGACGGGAAACCCGTGCCGTCATACTTTTCATGATGGTGCTTGATCCAGTATGCCCCTGCTCCAAGAAGGGAGATACCGCTTACGATATAGGCGCCGAACAACGAGTGTTTCTGCATTTCGGCGTACTCTTCGGCGGACAGAATGCCGGGTTTTCTGAGTATGGAATCGCGAATACCGATCTTTCCAACGTCATGGAGGAAACCCACGTACTCGAGCAGTTCGATCTTGTCGAGCGGTAGGCCAAGTTTCTTGCCTATTTCGGTGGAAATCGCCGCCACACGCTCCGAATGGCCCCGTGTGTATTCGTCTCTGGCTTCGAGCGCTCCGGCGAGAGCCCTCAGCGTCTCAAGGTACGCTTGGCGCATGTCCAAAAAACGCTTGAAAGAGTACCGCGCCACAATCAGCGGTGCAAAGAATAAGGTGATCCCGATATATCCATACGCCATATACACGATGGCCACCAACAACCCCACCGGCGCGAGGGCAACGTAATTCGGCATTAACTGCTTTATGTTGCTCACCCATATGTAAACGGGGCTCTTTTTTTCCTTGAGCCCGATGAAAAGCGCGACGAGCGTAACGTTCAAAAACGCATCACAAACAGCACATACGGCGAGTGCATGAAATGATCGCGAAAATGTAAAGGACCCCACTTTGCCCCCAGCCGCCACGTATGCCATACCCGCCAACCCGTCAACGAGCGCGAGCATCGCCCGGTTGAATAAAACTATTTTTAAGGGGATCTTCCCTTGCAAGTCCTTAAGCCTTATCGATCCGATGGCGCTCATCCACGCCGTGGCTTCGGGCCCCAGGGCTATAATGCTCGCCAAGGACACTGCAAAGCTCACCGACACCGTGCCCCCGCCTCTCGGAAGCGAAACCGAGACAATCTCCGTCAAAAACATGACTAATGCAAATGTTACTATACTCGATATTCTCACAGCATTGAGGTCAGGACGCACGAGAAGGAGAAACGAGATCCCGGCCAGGATTACAATCCAAATGTATGCCTCAAGGAAATGTCCTTTGTTCATCATACCCTCTTTCGTCTCCGCAAAGTCGAGTTTGATGGCCAAGCCGGTTTCGTCCGGAGATTCCGTTTCCGGCGATTTCATTTGTTAACAAGGGCCGATAGCCCCGCTCGGCCGATCTGATTAGCCTACTTGAAAGTGCGCTCCGCCCGCCAGCACTAGTGCCAGCAACGCAACGATGGCCTTGAGAATGTTCTTCACGCCGCAGTACCCCCGGTGAAGCCTCCGCCTGGCCGCTATGAGGGCGGGGATTCACTTCGCTCGGAGTCCTTGGCTATCGGCCCTTTTTACCTAGGGACTTCCCCCAACAATCACCAATTCAGTACGAAGTCGTCTTCGATCAGCTTTGTGTTCACCGCGTCGAGCGTCGCTTTTGCCGCCGCTTCCATCTCGTCCCCTTTGACCACGTAAGATCCGCTGATATACGCCTCATAATTCTCAGGTCCTAAAACGCTCAGGGTAACGACGATGATGCTTTTCGTCTTCGGGTTCACGCAAAAAACCTCATCGACGCTGAGCATGAGGTCCCCTGGAAGAAAAGCCCTCAAAGCGTCCACTATAGCTTCAGCGGACAATGACAACCGAACGTCTTCAGTCGCCGACCCGCTGGCTTTACCCATCGAGGTCTCATCGCCCATACGTAATTGGACCTCCACCTCGATCCTGCCGCCCGAATAATTGTAGCGCAAGCTCGCAAGCTTTATCTGTCTCGGCGCAGTTATGTCTTCGGCATGATGTCGAACCTGAGCGACACTGATTTTCGACCTGTCGATTTTTAAACCGTATCCCAGTAAAACAGTCTCTACGTCATGTGCTATAGCGCCAGGGCCCCGTCCCACGCGCGCCAGAACGTATGCTTTATCTACTTGTCCCTGTTCGTCCCTGACGACGCGACAAGATAACACGTCTTTTACGTGTAAGATCATGGACTCTAAGCCGGGTGAAAGCCCATTTTGGGGGTGGTTATCGGAAACCATTGGTGCACTCCGTTCTGTCGTACTAGGAGATTTCTAGAGAACGCTGGCAAATCCTTCCCCGCAAAGAATCCAAAAGTGATCTCAATTCTGCCGGCTTCGAGAATCAACTCGGTTCGAGCGGAGTTAATCCCCTTTCCTCGAGCAACTCCTCGGCGAGCAACCATAGACCGCCCGATACTAAGGAATGACCTCCCAAAACCACCGGGATCCGTGCCGACACAGCACAACGCGTAAACTCCTTAACCTTCGGGTTTTTAATGTTTTCCCAAAATCCCAAGTCAGAATTGTACCGGTCCCATTCATCTACCGGTTCCTTCATGTGGGCGAAGATCACCCTCGTATCCATGAAGACCACGTCGGCGAAAGACCCCATTACTTCGAAGAACTTTCGGGGCCCGGCTTCCTCTAACATATACCCGAGAAGCGAGAAAACCTTTCCTTCCACGTCGCGCTTAAGCGCTTTCATGCCCCTCTCCTCGGAAAAAACCCGTACCCGGCATTTGAAGTTCATGTTCAGGAAGGAGACAATGGTAGGACCTACTCGCCCCGCCAGGACTACTTCCGCCATTGGACGGAACAGGATTTCCCGTGCCATGGACATTCGTCGCCAGGCTTCTCTCCACTCAAGGGTTGATAGGATGGCTTTGGTTCTCGGCCCGATGTTACGGCAAAAGCCGAGGACCATGACGTCGGTGGGGGTGTCGAGGTCAAAGTTCATGCGGGAAGCGTTGGGTAGGAATTCTCTGTTGAGCCCAAGCTCCTTAAGAAGGTAACCGAGGGAGTTATCGCTCGACGGCAGCTGGATCCGGTTTATGGCGCTCGCCGGTGCAAAAGCCACTATGTCCGCGGACTGGACATTGTTCATCATGACTATATCGTCACGGGAAACGAGTCTGTCCAGGATATCGACTATGTCTTCTTGCGCAATAAGCGGGGCGCTCCCGCCTGCCATATATAAAACCCTTTTTAGCCCGTTTCGATTTATTATGTCCCTCAGTCGCTCGCCGAAATGAAAAGTGCCGCCGTCCGGCACCCCTGACCACTCAGTCGTCGCTCCCAAGGATTTCGCGCGCTCCGCAAGGCTTTCACTATCGGTAACCAGCAGTATTTCAGGTCCACCATCTATTTTTTTGATTTTTTCGATATTATCGAGCACTACCTCCCTTCTGACACGCATGAAGGTCTCTTCTAGCGGGTCATGGGGGCAGCCGCCTTCGAAAATGACCACCGCCGTGTCGTCTTTGAAGTTCATCCTCTCCCAACCTCTACTCGTCAACTTGGTACAGATCTATGTCGCGGGCCACGGAAACACGCTGAAGCTTCCTGAAATACCAAGAGTACCCCCACCCCCGCCGCCCCGGCCTTTCGTCCCTGCTTTTTTGGGGCGGCTCCCCGGTAGGGGGAGTTAAAGCCTCGTCTCTATGACACCGTAATTTCCATCTTTACGGCGGTAAACCACACTCACGTTACCGTTCTCTGCATCTGCGTACACAAAGAAGTCATGCCCGATCAGGTTCATCTGCATAACCGCCTCGTCAGCCGTCATGGGCCTGATGGTGATCTTCTTGACCTTGACTATACCCGGTTCTTTTTCGTCCGCAGCGACTTGAGGGATCTTCTCTTTAGTGGGCTCCCGGCGCAACCTCCGCAGGATTCTCGTACGGTACTTCTCAATTTGCCGCTCGATCTTTTCGGATACCAAATCCACCGAGGCGTACATATCGGTGCTTTCTTCCTCGCCTCGCAGTAATATACTGTCAAGGGGAACCGTGACCTCCACTATATGACGCCCACGTTCAACACTCATGGTAACCTGGGCAGAAAGACTCTGATCAAAGTATTTCTCAAGTTTTCCGAGCTTTCGCTCGACGTAGCTCTTCAGGGCGTCTGTAACCTCGATGTTTTTCCCCCGTACTACAATCTGCATAGGTCTTCAACTCCTTCATCCAAAGCCCACGCGTAGTATCCATCTGACGCTGAGCGCTTTCTCTTCTTTTGACCGCCGGCCGCCTTCTCTTTTTTACTTTTCCTCACTTTCGCTCGAGCTTGTGCTGTAACACCTTGGAATGGGCCACATGTGTCCTTTATCCATGCCATCCTCAAGGTCTCGAGCTTGTGCTGTAGCGCCTGGGGAATAGGCCTCGACCTCGTTCGGGCACCGGCATTCATCGGTCTGTTTTCAGAGCCGCAGGGATCCCGTGGCTTACCCTTTCGGACTGCGTCGCAGGATGGGAATGCTGCCCTCGGTAGGTAATATTATTCCCCTGAGCCCAGAAGAATCCTCCCGCTTCCGGCTGGCCTTACAAGTGACCTACGCCCTGCCCGGCACCTTACTCGGCAGGTACCCTTGGCCCTGTGCGGCACCTCACCCAACAACCGACCTGCGCCTTCACTTGGCACCTCATCCGACAGACAAAAACTCAAGCACTTCGCAAGGTGTCCAGGGGCGTGTACGCGCTGCACCTCACCCGACAAACAAAAACCCCGGATCATGACATCCGGGGTATAAATTAGCACCTCAGGTACGCTTAAACTACTCACCGAGCCTGACCACATTGGCGGCTTGAGGTCCTCTTGTCCCCTCCACTATTTCAAACTCGACACGCTCGCCCTGGTTGAGGGTCTTGAACCCATCTCCCTGAATGGCGCTGTAGTGGACGAATACATCGCCTCCATCGTCTCTCTCGATAAAACCATAACCCTTTTGTGCGCTGAACCACTTTACCCTACCTAACATTCGCTTACATTCCTCCTAAGACAAGTTCCGCAAGCCCGTGGTCTGGCTCGCAGAACAAATATAGCACCTGACGAACTTGAAGTCAAATTTCGCGCGAAAATGCCGATATCGTTGAAAAACATAAGAAGGCCTGCTCGAGCGTTGAAAGCTCAGGTATTTTGTGCCATTAAGGGGCGTTATGCAAGCGATGAATTGTGGATAATGTGGATAAGTATGTTGATAACCTGCTCAGATTGGATTTCGTCTGGGGATAACGGTGTGGAATTCTCTCCATATATCCGCATAAACCTACATAGCGTTGAAACTAATGTCGAAACGTATCCGAGAAAATCATATCGGCAACACCCTAAAACTAACAGAGAAAGTCCATGAACACCGGCTCGTTTGAAGTGCCGGAACCCGTTCCAGATACAATGCTAGCCCCGGCGGTTTTCGACCGAGCCTTTTTTCTACCTTCGTTTCTCGGGCCTTCGAGGGTCTTACTCAACTCCGCGGTCAGAGCGCGAACAATGTCCATGGAACTGCGGTCGAGTTCGTCGATATCATCAGCGGCCAAGCGAAAGATCTTCCTCATCCTCGCCATGTCGACTTCTTCCGCCGCCATAGTCGCTGAGAGTTCCCTGAGCCTATTGACGACGGCTTCTCGGTCCCTGACGATTTCGTATAGTCGGTCTATAAGCTTCATTTCCTCTGGGCTTGGAACCGGCGCCCGCGCCTCGCCGCCAGTCTTTACAGTCCCTGTCCTGCGGCTTCGCTTCAGAGCCTCTATAACCCTTTTCTCCGACCGGGCAATGTCCCGAAGCTTTTCGAGAAGGGAAGACCATTCGTTCGATAACGAACGGCCGTCCGCCGACATGTCGCCGGTCGCCTCGTTTCTGGACGGGCCGTCACCATACGACGGTCCGGGACTCGGCAACCCAAGCTTTTTCTTCATCCGTCCTCGGCCTCCAGTATCTCGCCAATGCTCTGGGTACTCAGCCACCCAACCTTTTTCTTCATCCGAGTTTTGCTTTCGCTTTGGCCCATGTTTCCCGCAGATCCCCCAAAAGTCTCAGGCAGTGCGTCAAGGGTTCTATTTCCTTCTTGATGTTCGCCTCGACCATCGACGTTTTGATGAAGTCGTAGAGGGAGGATAAGTTCCTGGCGACCTGGCCCCCGATCTCGAAATCAAGGGCAGCATTCAGCTCGTCGATGGCACCCTCCGCCTTCAACAAGTGGCGATTGGCTTCGGCGCCATCCCCGGCCTTCATCGCGGCAATCGCCCTTTCGGTGCTCTTTATCGCGACATCATATACCATAAGGAGAAGCTCGGTAGGCGGAGCAGTTCTCACCTGCATCTTCTTATACATTTCCGAAACGGGTAAAGCCATCCGAGACCACGCTCCTTTTCATTTCGTTTGCACGATTGTATATCGACGTGTATCCCCCTGGACTATATTTCACATTTTGTTCGAATTTCACGTTTTGCTCACGCCGCTAATCCACGGGTTCGAAAGCCACAGGGAATGCTGCTGCAACTGTACCAGGGCAGCCTCCATAGCCGTAAACTGCCTGATCAAGTACTCTTCTCTAAGATCGAGCCTATACTCCAGCTCCTCGACCCTTTTGTCGATATCGCTCACCATGTCGGAGAGCGCCTTACCGCGCGAGTACACGAGCCCATCCGGAGATGAGGTGAGGTCGGCAATTCCCTTGGACAGTCTCTCTCCGACGCCGTCTGTAGAGGCATCCGCCGTGAAGAATAGAGCCTTGACGGCCTCGGGGTTCTTCTCCAGTTCGGCCTTGAGCTTGGCTTCGTCGACTGAAAGGAGGCCGCTTTCGTCAGACGTCCACACCCCAACCTGCCATAAAGCACTGAACGTCCCCCCGACGACAGGATCTGTCGCTCCTCTGCGTATTCTGCTTGAAACGATTACGAGGCCGAAGTCCCCTTGAAGGTCCCCTTCTTTGCCGCCGGCTGTATTGGCCAGGGTCATCACCGCGTTATACGAATTCACGAAATCCTTTATCTTGCCGGCAACCGCATCGACGTCCGTGGTAACGGTCACTTCAGTAGCGGCGCCAGTTCCTTCCTTAAGAAGTTTCAACGTTACGTTAGGGATCGCATCGCTTATGACGTTCGAGCTCCTCGTCACGGTCACACCGTCAATGACTATCTCGGCGTCGGCAGCGGGCTGTAAAACGTGTTTTAAGTTCCCAATGTCGTCGAGGAACCCCAGCGCTCGAAGGCAATGCGTGCTCCCGTCGTCGACGAGGGTTATGGTGCTGCTCGTGCCCGTGTTTAGGGATTTT
>DUSP01000038.1 GCA_012842575.1 Clostridia bacterium | reverse complement strand
GGGAAAACGGGGTCGAGTACTTCGCTTATGGCCTTCTGAGCCGCCTCCTGAACGACGGGGTCCAAGGTCGTGTACACCTTGAGCCCGCCGCCGTAGACCTTATCCGGCCCGTACTTGTCGAGGAGATACTGCAGTACGTAATCGAGGAACGGCGAAGCTTCACCCCAATCCTCCCTCTTTAGCCCGACGAGTTTGATGGGCGCTTCCTCGGCCTTTTTCGCTTCAGCTTCGGAGATGTAGCCGCATTCCACCATCCGAGAAAGGACATGGGCCCGCCGTTTCTTAGCCGCTTCCATGTCGTGATATGGCGAGTACCTATTGGGAGCCGGTGTCAAACCGGCGATCAGGGCGGCCTCCGAGAGGTCCAGTTCCCATACGTGTTTTCCGAAGTAGAGTTGGGAAGCCGCTTCTACGCCATAAGCGCCATGGCCCAACGCTATTTGATTCAGGTACATCTCGAGGATTTCGTCCTTGGTGTACCGGCGCTCGAGCTCGATGGCCAGCATGGCCTCCTGTATTTTCCGGGTCAAACTGCGCTCGGGGTTTCGAAGAATGGCCGTCTTGACGAGCTGCTGGGTTATGGTGCTCCCGCCCTGGAGCCTGCCGCCTGTCAGGTTTACATAAAGAGCCCGCAGGATCGCCCTCGGGCTTACCCCCCTATGCTCATTGAAGTGCTCGTCCTCGGATGCGATAAAGGCATTCCTCAGATGCTGTGGGATACGTTCGAGTTTTACCGGTATTCGGTTTTCCAGGGAATGCAACTGAGCGACAGGCTGTCCGTTGCGGTCGTAAATCGTCGAGGTGACTTTCTGAACGGGATCTAGTGTCGCGAGCGCGGGCATGCTTTTTACGGCCGATGCTACGAGTCCGGCCGCAACGCCTACTCCGAGTAGAACGACCAACAGGATGACTAAAGCGATGGCTCCCGCAATTCTTCCGAAAAGACCTCGCCTTTTAGCAGGCGTTTCATTGGTATTGGTGTTTTCGGGACGGGAGCGAACTGACCTTCGCCGCCTCCTGCTTCGCGTTGTGGACATGAAGCTCCCCTCCGGATTCGATCAACTAATTATATCACACGGCCACCGTCTCATATTCTGGTATTCTGGGTAGCGGCTGCATCCGGAGCCGAATACCCAGTGGGCGGCCTGATCTCTTGCGGCGGATTATTTCTCTCAACACTTACTCTTCGTGCTTATTATGACGTTTTTTATTTTAACAGGTTCAGCCGCGACAATCCCGTCGCGTCCTACTCGCTGCTTGGGCCTTAAGTTCGCCGAGGTCACTGCGGTTTAAGGTTAGATTGGCATGTGCTATAATTTGCTTCGAAGTTTGTCAAGGAGCGCCCCATACGTTATCGCCAGGGGGCGACGTATGTGCTCCTGTATCCTCCTTGATATATATCGTCCTTGATATATGGAGCATTGGAGCATTATCGGTAATTGATATTGTATTATGGAGCATTAGGAGGAACGCGACCGGATGGATCTCAAAAGCCAGCTTAAGATGATAAAGCGCGGGGTGCAAGAGATAATCTCAGAGGAAGAGCTCGTGGAGAAACTGGAGAAATCGCAAAGGGAAGGCCGGGCCTTGAAAGTAAAATACGGAGCTGACCCCAGCGCTCCGGACATCCACCTCGGTCATGCGGTTCCTCTGCGGAAGCTGAAGCAGTTCCAAGATCTCGGACACGAAGTCATTTTCGTGATCGGAGATTTTACCGGAAGAATCGGGGATCCGAGCGGACGGTCTGAAACCAGGCGGCAACTGACGGAAGAAGAAGTATTCGAGAACGCGCGGACATATCACGAGCAGGTTTCCAAGATCCTGGATCCGAAGAAGACCAGGATCACTTTCAACAACGACTGGCTCGGCAAGCTCTCTTTTGCCGACGTCATTCGTCTTGCGTCCAAGTACACGGTGGCGCGGATGCTCGAGCGGGACGATTTTAGAGGCCGTTTGTCGGAGCAAAAGCCTATAGGTGTGCATGAGTTCCTGTACCCTTTGGCGCAGGCGTACGACTCCGTGGCGCTGGAGGCCGACATAGAGCTCGGCGGGACGGACCAGACCTTCAATTTCGTGATGACCCGCGACATACAGCGGGAGTTCGGGCAGGAGCCGCAGGTCGTCATCACCATGCCTTTGCTCGAGGGTACGGACGGGGTATTAAAGATGTCGAAGAGCTACGGCAACTACGTGGGCTTGAATGACCCTCCGTCCATCATGTACGGAAAGACCATGTCCATCCCCGACGGGATCATGGTCAAGTGGTTTGAACTTCTGACCACCATATCCGATCAAGAGCTGGAACTCATCAAGGAAGGTCTTTCGTCTGGGTCCCTCCATCCCAGGGACGTCAAGATGATGCTGGCCAGGGAGATCGTGACGATGTACTGGGGGGCGGAAGCGGCCCGGGCGGCAGAAGAAGAGTTCAAGCAGGTTTTCCAGGAAGGAGGGCTGCCTCACCAAATACCCGTCGTTTGCTTGGACAAGCGGGATTTGACCGGAGGCAAGATGTGGATTGTAGAACTCCTCACGCGTGCCGGGCTTGCACCTTCCCGAAGTGAGGCGAGGCGACTCGTGACTCAAGGTGGGGTCCGCGTCGACCAACGGCGTGTAACCGACGACGAAGTGGACGTACCGATACGAGACGGACTCATCATTCAAGTGGGTAAGAGGCGTTTTGCCCAAGTTAGACTTGAGCGCTAGAGGATGAAAAACAGGTCGGCCTTCCAGGGCATATAATTTGATAGGCCTGGGATCACGGCCCGTAGAATTCGTCCGCAGACTTAGTCAGGATGTAAGTGGTCCGGCGATTGGGCAAAGCGGAGCGAGCGGGCGGAATAAAGCGGGCGGAATAAAACCGGCGAAATAAGCCGAGGGAAGGCGACCGTTATGGTCGATTTGGGAGAATCTCGCCGAAACGGCCCCGGCTTAAGTGCAGGGGGCAGGGCGGAAGCGCTTTGGTTGCCGCGTAAGAGCGGTGCGAAAAGGTATTGGCAGCGGCGGGGGTTGGGTCGTCCTGGATGTGTCATGGTGCTCATGGTGGCGACCGCGGTCATGCTGATCTGGTTTCTTGAGGTGACGGTTGCTCCGAGCCTTCGAACCATGGCCGAGCTCGAAGTGTCCGGGCTGGTCACGGAGATCCTCGCCAGGCATTTAAGAGATAGTCTTCAAAACCGGGTCTCTTATAGGGATCTCATATACATCGAAAAGGATGATAGCGGCAGAATCGTGTTCATGCAGGCCAATACCGACGAAGTGACGCGGGTTGAGGCCGAGACGCTCCTTTGTGTGCAACAGGCCTTAGGCGAGATCGATGGCATAAAGATGGAACTGCCCTTGGGTCAGGCCTTGGGAAGCAGTCTCTTAGCCAATATAGGTCCGTCGATCCCCGTCACCCTCAAAGCCATGGGTATGGCGTCTGCTAGGGTCAGGGATACCTTCGAGTCCAGAGGTATAAATAATGTACGTCACTCCATTTACATAGAAACCGAAGCGAACGTTCGCGTGGTGATCCCGTTACTCCCATCGGTGATAAAGGTCAAAGTGACGATGCCGCTGACGGAAGCCATAATAGCCGGCGAAGTGCCCCGGGCCTACCTGAACTGGGGCATTGGCGAGAAGTGATCCCGGGTCGGGACACGCGTTTGGTACAACGCATTCGGTACATTTACTGGACTGGCTTGGGGTGTTTTGAGACGGTTTAGTTTAGAGGAAGTGATCTTTTGGAAGAAGAAGGCCTGGTAGTCGAAGTGCGTCCTGGCGGGAGCTTGGCCAAGGTCAAAATAGAGCGGCGTGCCATGTGTGAGTCATGTGGGAAATGCGGACTGATGAGCCGGGGGATGACCGACATTGTGGTGACCGCACGGAATGACGCCGGAGCCGAAGCAGGAGAGCGCGTCGTCGTGGAGTTACCGTCAAGAGACGTCCTCGTCTCGGCATTCATCGTATATATGGTTCCCCTCATGGCTGCCGCAGCCGGTTACGTCTTAGGGGGGCTCTTGCACACGGCGACATTCCAAAGCGAGGTTTTGTTTTCGAAGCAAAGCGTCGAGGTCGCGACCGCTTTAGGGTTCTTGCTGTGTTCGTTTGGACTTATAAGGTATTACGACAGAAAGGCCGCCAAATCGGGTAGGTTTCTGCCATCAATAGTCAGGCGGGCGATAGGACCGGAGTCGGGCGGGTTTCGGGGAACATCGGAGGGTTCTGGCGGAACATTTGAGGAATCGTACGGAAATGGCATGGATCCGCCCGGGTATTGGGGTTATGAGGGCTATTCGGATCGCGAGGAGCCTCCTGGCTAGGATGTCATGAGTAGGTGTCATTTATCGGTGTGAAGATCTTTCCCAAGGGAGGGTAAAGCATGTCGGGGCACTCCAAGTGGGCGAATATAAAGCACAAGAAGGCGAAAGTAGACGCGCAACGCGGAAACATATTCTCGAAAATAACCAGGGAAATCATCGTAAGCGTACGTAAGGGCGGGCCGAACCCGGAGGCCAATGCTCGTCTGAGGGCCGCTATTCAAAGAGCCCGCGAGAATAACATTCCCATGGACAATATAAACCGGGCCATCGCCCGTGTGACGAAAGGTCAAGATGATACCAACTATGAGGAACTGGTTTATGAGGGGTACGGGCCGGGGGGCGTAGCCATAATGCTCGAAGCCCTCTCGGATAACCGGAATCGCACGGCGAGTGACGTGCGATATATTTTTTCCAAGCACGGAGGAAGCCTCGGTGAGGCGGGGTGTGTATCCTGGTTGTTTTCGAAAAAGGGTTATATCCTCATAGATCGCTCGAAGGTTAAAATGGACGAAGACGAACTCATGGGCCTTGCAATAGAGGCGGGGGCCGTGGATTTCTCAAGGGAGGGAGACTCTTACGAAATACTCACGGAACCCGAGGATCTTGAGGAGGTCAAGGGGTTTCTGGAGAGCAAGGGGATACCCCTTTCGATGAGTGAGGTCACCATGGTTCCCCAAAGTACGGTAAGCATAACAGGGCACGAGGCGGAACAGACTCTAAAACTCATGGATGCCCTCGAAGAACACGAAGATGTTCAAAAAGTTTACGCAAACTTCGACATCCCGGAGGAGGAAATGCAAAAGAGGGCACAGTAGATCGGAGAAGCCAGATGGCGTATACGGCGATTCTCGGGCTGGTTCTTAAGCCAGAGAAAGCGGATGGCGCACAGGGCGTTTTGGGCTAAAAGAAGGCAAACGGCGTATATGGCGATCATATTGAGGGCATGTTAATTTGAAGACCTTTCCGAAAGATGGAGTGTCTGATACATGCCCTCAAAACGTACATTCATGTTGATCGGTTCGTTGCTGATCGTCATCGTCGCCGGATTTCTGGCGGGATATGCCCTGGGTCCTGTGGGGTTGGGAGGTCATAACCCTGGTCCGGAAAGGAAGATGGGGGACCCATTCCCGCCCGGGAAGGGAAGCGGCGAAACGTTTCCCCAACCCTTGCCCGGGATGATAGACGCAAACGGTTTATATCCCGCGGAAGACTGGGCTTCGTATAAGCCGAAGGCGGGGGCGCCAGTCTTGAGGAGGATCTTTTACACGCGGTGCGGGCACTCCGAAGAAGACCAGGATCTTGTCTCAAACGACATGGCGAAAAAGACCCTCAGGGAACTGGCCTTGGATTACCCCGAACACAGAATATATCCGGGACCAGGTGATGGGCTTACCATCGAGAAGGTAGTGAACGACTTTTGTCCCGACGACCGCACTTTTAGACACATAGGCCTAAAAGACGGCTACGTGGCGGTCTTTTACGGAAGGCCCAAGGAAAATGCCGTACTCAAATCCATGACGGACATCGCCGCGAAAGACCTTTATCCGGCCGATCGAAAACGACTCGAAGCCGGAATAGTAGCCGTAGGCGATGCCGACCTCGAAAGGATTCTCGAAGGACTCACGGACTAGGCCAACAGCCCTTGACCCCTTCATCGCTTTACATTTACGTGTAGCTTTATCTTGTACATGCAGCTTTATCTTGACATGCAGCTATGACATGCATCTGGGTTTCTGCTGACTTTCCAGGGTAGATGCCCTATCCGGTTTTGAAGCGCAGAGGAAAGGCGACCTTCACCGTCGAAGTCACCACTGTCCGTCACCGACCTTTTCTGGATGGTGTCTTCTCATGATAGTATTAGGTGTAGATCCCGGTACGGCTACAGTGGGATTCGGTGTGGTTTCGTCCGGACGGGGTACCTTGAAATGTCTCGATTACGGGTGCATCCGCACTCATCCGGAGCAAAGCACCGCGCAGAGGCTCCTCGCCCTTTACCGGGGCATCATTGAGATAATCGAAAAAAACAGGCCTGACAGGGTTGCCGTGGAACAGCTTTTCTTTGCAAAGAACGCCAAGACCGCCTTGGCGGTGGGACAGGCGAGGGGGGTTGTGGTGCTGGCGGCCGCATCTATGGGTATCGACATATCTGAATACACGCCGCTCGAGGTAAAGTCGGCCGTCACGGGATATGGCAGGGCGGCCAAAGAGCAGGTTCAGGCAATGGTTCAAAGGATTCTCTTCTTGCCTACGTTGCCAAGACCCGACGATGCCGCTGATGCCCTTGCGGTGGCCATATGTTGTATCAATTCTTCCAGAATGGAGAGCTACGAGTGATCGCTTACCTCAGAGGGAGAGTCGTATTTTGCCAACAGAACTACGTCGTGATGGACGTCAACGGCGTCGGTTTCAAGGTATTCGTAGCTCCATCCACCGTCGCCTCCCTGTCTCGGTCTCCTGAGGAGAAGGAAGGGCGCGAGGTAATACTTCATGTCCATTTCCACCTCCGGCAGGATGGTATCGAACTTTTCGGCTTTTTAGATCCGGTGGAAAAGGTCATGTTCGAAACCTTACTTGAAGTGGACGGCATAGGTCCAAGGGTAGCCCTGGGGATCCTTTGTTCGAGCCGAGTCGATGACCTTGTAAAGGCCATCATGACCGGTAACGAACGCGATTTGAGGATGCTTCCTGGAGTCGGCCCGAAAACCGCAAAGAGGATGATAGTAGAGCTCAAGGACTTGTTGAGTAAGAAGAGATTCAAGGATCTCTTATGCGATAGAGGCCGAGGAGGCTCCTTACCGAATCTCCTTCGAAAAGGGACGGTTTCGGAAGACGCTTCTCTAAAGGCCGATACCGGTGCAGTGGCGACGGCGGATGAAACCGGGCTCGGGGATGCGATAGCCTTGGCCGAGGCCGCCCTCATATCCCTGGGCTACTCCGATCGAGAAGTGAGAGAAGCCCTGAACGAAGTCCTAAATGGGGGCGGCGTCCAGGGTTTTGGCGATAAGGGACCTTTCGGCGAAGGGGGTATCGAAGCCCAATTCCTGGTGAAGTCCGCCCTTAAGAGTTTATCAAGGAGCAAGAGTTTGTCCAAGAGTTTGTCTACGCCATCACCACGAGCGACCGGCGATGAGAAGAAGGAAAAATCCAGATAAAACCCCGGGTGAGGTCAGCGACTCCGAGCAGGCCTCTGCGAAAGAAGAGTGGTGTGACTTGAAGGATAGGGATAGACTCATATCCGGATCGTCAAAAGCGGACGAAGCGGGCTTTGAGCCTGGGTTAAGGCCGCAATACTTGAGCGAGTACATAGGACAGGATAAGGTGAAAGAGAGGCTCGCCATTTTCATCGAGGCCGCCAGGAACCGCAACGAGGCGCTGGACCATGTGCTCCTTTACGGTCCTCCGGGGCTCGGAAAGACCACCTTGGCCCATATAATCGCCAACGAGATGGGAGTGGGAATAAGGGTGACTTCCGGTCCGGCGCTCGAGAGAGCGGGGGATCTGGCGGCTGTCCTCACGAACATGGACGAACGCGACGTACTCTTCATCGATGAAATACACCGTCTGCCACGGACCGTCGAAGAGATACTCTATCCTGCCATGGAAGAGTATGCTTTGGACATCGTCATCGGAAAGGGACCAAGCGCTCGCACCCTGAGGCTCGGGCTCCCGAAATTCACGCTCGTAGGGGCCACCACCAGGGCGGGGCTTTTAACTTCGCCCTTACGAGACCGGTTTGGCGTCATCTCGAGATTGGATTTTTACAAGGTTGAAGACCTGTTGAAAATAATCATGCGTTCCGCATCCATACTGGGTGTAAAACTCACGGAAGACGCGGCCATAAACCTCGCACGTAGATCCCGCGGAACGCCGAGGGTGGCCAATAGGCTGCTCAAGCGACTCAGAGATTATGCGGAGGTGAAGGCCTTTGGCGAGATCACCCTTGAGGTAGCCGAGGAGGGACTGGCCCTGATGGAAGTGGACGAGGCCGGCCTTGACGGGATTGACCGTAAAATGCTCCTTGCGATAATAAATAACTACCAGGGAGGTCCCGTGGGACTTGACACTATAGCCGCCGCTATAGGGGAGGAACCTGACACCATTGAAGACGTGTACGAGCCTTACTTGTTACAGATCGGTTTCCTCCAAAGAACCCCCAGAGGGAGAATGGTGACAACCCTAGCGTACGAGCATCTGGGACTCGGTGCTCTCTGTTCGGAGAGGGAAAACGGCAAAAGCGGAGGCATCGAGGCGGGGTCGCGTTCTGGTCCCCGACAGGGCGCGGCATGCGGCGGCTTTGGTATTGGGCGAGGACCGGCGCAGCGGACACTTTTTGAGGAAGGGCTCGATTGAAGGCGCTTTAGGCGGTGGGTGACTGTGGCGGATCACTGTGACGGCAAAGGGCTACTGATTCATATATGTTGCGCGCCTTGCGCCATCCATCCTTTGGATGTGTTGCGAAGGCAGGGGATGAAGTTAAAGGGTTTCTTCTATAACCCCAACATACACCCCTTCATGGAGTACAAACGGCGCCTTGACGCGCTCCGGGGGTACGCCGCAAAAGAGGCTCTCGACCTCCATATAGAAGACTCTTATGACCTCGAAGGGTTTCTCGGGAAAGTCTTGGAACGCCCTGAGTTCGGGAAAAGATGCGCCCTGTGTTACGAAATGAGACTGCGCCAGGCGGCACGTTATGCCAGGGAACAGGGCTTTGACCTTTACTCGACGACGCTCCTTTCGAGTCCCTACCAGTTCCACGATTTAATCAAAGAGATGGGCCAAAGAATAGGGGAGGAAGAAGGCGTCGAGTTTTTCTACCATGATTTCCGGGAAGGATTTCGCGAAGGTCAAAACAAGGCTAAAGAACTGGGTATTTATCGCCAGCCCTATTGCGGCTGCATATTCAGTGAACGGGATAGATACCGAAAGCAAAAGCTTCGGTAGCACGGGACAAGGTACCGTTGCACAGGCCTTGATTGGTGAAACGCCTCTCGGGTCTGTTCTCGGGTCTGCGAAAGCAGGGCAAATAGCATCGAGCAGGGTCACCGTGATACAGGTGTCGACGGTGCGTTCTGCTTCTGACGCGTTCTGCTTTAAAAAGTAAAGGAGCTGGGAAGTGAACGAGGATGGGAGGATTTGAACATTTCGGACGAATTCTCATGATGCTCGGACTGTTTATTCTGGTATTGGGAGCCTTTATGACGTTTTCGGGGAGGATATTTGGGCTCGGCAGACTGCCTGGAGATATCTACATTCAGAGGGGCAACTTCACTTTCTATTTCCCGATCGTCACTTCCATAGTCTTAAGCATCGTCCTTTCGTTGATCCTGGGCGTTTTCTTTCGAAGGTAAGCTGAAGGGACACGTTTTTTATCCATCCTGCCGGACCACAAATTGACGGCTTCCGTCGAAGCTTATGGGGGAGGGCTGTGACGTTTTGCATCTCAGGTCTCCCATGCACCTTTTGGGGCGGGCACAAAAAGGGGACCGCGACGCGCGGGAGCGGCTCCTCGAAGAATACCGGCCGTTTGTCTTGGGCGTCGTTGCGAAAACGTGCGGGAGATACGTGACGCTCGGAGAAGACGATGAAGCCAGTATCGGGCTCTTGGCCTTTAACGAGGCCATAGATTGCTATAAACCTTCAGGCTCGGCACTGACCGAACCGGATAAAGGGGATGGGGGATCAGTTGGAGGGTTCCTCGCATTCTCGGAGGCGGTCATAAGGCGAAGACTCATCGATTACTTCCGCTCGTCCAGCAGGCACGATCGAGAGGTCCTCTGCGGAGTTCCCGGACAAGATGCTCCTTTGCGAGAGGAGGGGGAAGATGGTCCGGGATACGGCGATACTTGGCCCGGCGAATTCGAACAGGCCGCTCTGGCTTATGAGCTAGATCAAAGATCAGCCGAACAACGGGACGAAATCGCACGCTTCTCGGCGGCTCTTTTGGAGTTCGGCTTGAAGTTTGACGACCTCGTGGAAGCTTCACCTAAGCACGAGGACGTTCGTCGATGGGCGTTGGGTATTGCCAGAATGGCGGCCGGCGATGCTTCGATCCGTAACATGTTTCTATCAAAGAAGGATCTCCCGGTACAAGAAATGGCGCGACGTTTCGGGATCCCGGCGAGACGTTTGAAGAGGCAAAAGAGGTATTTGACGGCCCTGACTCTCATATTCTCGGGAGACTTCCCGAGCCTCGAAGAGTACTTGACTCCCGGGAGTGCGTGATGGATACCAGGCGCGCATTTGCATATAGGTACCTGGTTGGCACTATTGGCACTAACCCTACGGATGCATGGTGGGGACTTTCACGGCAGGGGTGAACCCTGGGCACTGTCTACGACAGGGTTAAAGGTGCTAAGGTTTCATGGATAACCGAGGCGCCGGAGGGGATAATCGAGGATGAAGCGGATTACGCCAAACGGCTCAAACGACCCAAGAGGCCTCGATGGGCCTGAAAACCGCTCCGAATCGCAAAAGCGGCTCGGGTCGCGGGCAGTAGGACCATCTGCGGGGGTACTCGGAGAAAGCCGGGTACGCGGGACGTCGCTTTCCCCTAAAGGGTCTGAAGGGCAAGGGTCAGAAATGGGGCGGGGTGTGGCGCTTTCCTTTGACGGTAAGTACGCGGTGGTACTTACCCCGGACGGCGGCTTCGAGCGGGCAGTACCTCTCTTGGCCGGCGACGTCGCGAAGGTCGCGGGGGGAGAAGACATTGTCGGCCGCGAGATATACTATCGTCGTGCTCCCGAGCCTGGCGCACGTACGGCCTTGTATCCGAGTTTATATCCGAGAATTCTCACGGGCCTGCGCGTGGCATGTGCTGTAGCGACGGTTCTATTGTTCTTGGCCATGGGTGTATTCCGCCTTTGGGGTCCCTTGGCACCCGGCCGCGCTTACGCCTACGTTTATGTAGACATAAATCCCTCAGTGGAAATGTTGATAGACGCCAAGGGTAAAGTAATCCGTGTGAGAGCCTGCGATTCGGAAACGGCCGCCCTCGTGGCTAGACTGGGCGGAGTCCGCGGGAAGAATGTGGAAGAGGTGACGCGGGCGGTGGTGGAGGCAGCCGTTGATCTGGGCGCGATAAAACCTGCCTCCGTAAAGGAGGGCGGCATCGATACACGGGTGGGAGTAGAAAGCGTACGAGATCGAGCAGGGCCGGAAAATGTGCAAAGCCAAAGAGAGGAAACTGATCTCCGAGAAGGGAAAATCAGAGCCGAAGACCATCCTTATAAACAGCTCATAATGATCACCATTTCCCCAAGGGATATAGCCGACGCAGATGAAGGGATGGAAGACCTAAAAGACAGGGTCGCAGCTTTGAAGAATGCGGCGGAGGACGAACTCCGTTCGAGGATGGACTTGAGTGAAGTTGTGGTCATAGCGGCCTTGCTACCGCAGGAGGTAAGGGAAAGCGCGCTCGACGCCGGCATCCCCCCCGGGAGGTACGCTTTATGGCTCGAGGCGGCCGACCAGGGCATCGAAGTCAGGGCGCAGGATATGGCCAGAGGCAGCATGACTGAAGCGCTGAAGAAGGCGGGTGGGGATCCGGAGAAAATAGCGAGGGGCGTGGCGACCAATCCAGACTTAGGCGCTTTATTGCGAAGGGTTAAGGAGAAAAAAGCTCAAGTCCCCACCGGCAAGGAAAATGAAGGCCAACACCGCAAAATCACTCCCCATGCTCCCGGTAATGGCGAAGTGGCGGTGCCGGCGGATAAAGGGCCCAGCGACAAAACTCCAAGTTTTGCCGGTCAAAACGAGGGCGGCAAGGAAGATGATTCGAAAGAGGGGACACCTTCGAAGGAAAAGGAAAAGTACAAGAAGCGCGAGGAAAAACCGGGGGGTAAGGGAACAGGAGCAGGCCCAAAACCGGCGTCCGGCGTAAAGACGCCTATGCCGGTCCGCACTCCGGTCAAGATCGGCGAGGATGACGGTAATGGCGACGACGATGCGATAGATGACGACGAGGCTACGGATGGCAACCGTGCGAGGGCCGGCGGGGATGCAATGGATGACGATACCGCGCATGATGAGGGTGAAGAAAAGGACGACGGTAAAGAGGTCGAGCTTGAAAGGGCACGAGTCCAAAATGGTACGGCTCAAGACGAATGGCTTCACGAAGACGAACCCGAGGACGACGAGGGCAGCTGACCCGGATTCACGCACCGGGTCCCCCGGGAGCGAAGTCCTGACCATAGAGGATATCGATTACTCCCTTCCCCAGGATCTCATCGCGCAGAAACCCATAGAGCCGCGGGACCGCTCGCGGCTCATGGTGTTGTTTAGGTCAGGCGGTGCCATCGAGCACAGTGTGTTCAAAGACGTCGGGAGGTATCTTGACTGCGGGGACTGCCTGGTCTTGAATGATACCAGAGTGTTACCGGCGCGGCTTTATGGCCATAGGAAGGACACTGGCGGGAAAGTGGAGGTCCTCCTTGTGGAACGCCTTTCGGGGGATTTCGGCGATGGCTTAAGTGGGGCGGTTTTGGCCGCCGAACCCGTCGAACAATGGAGGGTCCTAGCAAAACCCGCGCGCAGGTTGAAGCCCGGGTCTTCCGTGGTTTTCGGACAAGGAGACCTCGAGGCGACCGTGATCTCCGCCGGGGATCGAGGCGAGAGGGTAATGGAGTTTAGAGCGGGCTTAGCGGGCTCCAGCGTATATGAAAAGATCTTATCGTTGGGGAGGGTTCCCCTTCCGCCCTATATAAAGGAAAGCCTGGACCAACCCGAACGCTATCAGACGGTGTACGCGCTACATCCCGGTTCGGTGGCGGCGCCCACGGCAGGTCTACATTTTACCGAGGAACTGCTCGGGGCATTGAGATCACAGGGAATAGTGACCGCCAACCTGACCCTGCACGTCGGGCCGGGGACGTTTAGGCCTATCGAGACGGAAGACGTACGAAGGCACGTGATGCATGAAGAGAGATTTAATTTGACGGAAGAAGCTTGCAAAGCCATCAACTCAGCAAAGGATCGGGGCAACCGGGTGGTGGCGGTCGGAACCACGTGCGTCCGGGTGCTCGAGACGTGCGCGACTCCTGAGGGCCGGGTGAAGCCCATGTCGGGGAGGACAAGCCTCTATATCTACCCTCCTTATCGCTTCCGCGTCGTGGATGCCATGATCACCAATTTTCACCTGCCCCGTTCCACCTTGCTCTTGCTCGTCTATGCGTTCGCCGGACGAGACTTCTGTAAGAAGGCGTATGAAATTGCGATCAGAGAGCGGTATAGGTTTTATAGCTTCGGCGACGCCATGTTGATTCTTTGACACGTCGATGACAAACGGAAGCAACCCTCCAGAAAAGCGGCTCCATCAAAAGTAGCTCTTGGGAGGTGTCTTCGCCCGGTTTTTTCGGTTTCCTCGGGGAAACGGGTCCATACCATGATACAGTTCAAGCTGTTGAAGCCCGCGGATCACACTCTAAGAAACGGTTCGGCAAAAGTCGCCCCCCGAAGGGGGGTTTTGGTGACACAAGCGGGGGTCGTCGAGACGCCGGTATTCATGCCGGTAGGGACCCAGGGATGCGTCAAGTCGCTTTCCCCGGACGAGGTGAGCCAAACGGGGGCCACAATAATACTGGGTAACGCTTATCACCTTTACCTTCGGCCGGGCCTGGAGGTGATAAGGAAGGCGGGCGGTCTCGGCGCGTTTTCCGGTTGGCGGGCACCAATACTGGTGGATAGCGGCGGTTTTCAGGTTATGAGCCTGTCGCCGCTCCGAGATGTAGGAGAGTCCGGAGTCCTCTTTCGATCTCACATCGACGGCAGCGAGCACTTTTTTTCACCCGAACGTGTGGTGGAGATTCACGAGGCGTTGAAGCCACAGATAGCAATGCCCTTGGACTACTGCGCTCCTTATCCGTGCGGCGAAGATGAGGCGGCGCTTTCGGTCCGGTTGACGTCGTCATGGGCACGGCGAACGTTGGCTGCGATCCGTGAATCCGAAGAACGGTCCGGACAGAACCTAGATTTCTTCGGCATCGTACAGGGCGCCTTCGACAAGGGGTTACGTGAAAAGAGCGCACTGGAAATCGTGGATCTGAGCTTTCCCGGATATGCCATCGGAGGGCTTAGTGTCGGTGAGCCGAAGGAACTGACCTTCGAGATCCTCGAGGTGGTAACGGATACTCTTCCGGAGGACCAACCGAGGTACCTCATGGGCGTCGGCGACCCAGGCGACATCGTTGAGGCGGTGAGGAGGGGGGTCGATATGTTCGACAGCGTCCTCCCGACGAGGAATGCCCGCCACGGTACCGCCATGACATTCCGGGGGCGGCTCGTATTGCGTAATGCCACGTATGCGCAGGACTTCTCGCCGATCGAAGAAGACTGTCCTTGCTACGCTTGCCGTCGTTTCACCAGAGCCTATATTCGCCACTTGATCAAGGCCGACGAGATCTTAGGCTTAAGACTTCTCACCCTCCACAACCTGACTTTCATGGCCAGGTTCATGGGGCGGTTGAGAAGTTCCATCGAACGTGGAGATTTCGAGCGAGAGTCAAGGGACTTGAAGGAGCCTTGGTTGAGAAGGGAATCTCAAGAAAGCTCCTAGTGACTTGTCTTCGTTTTGGAGTAGGCCTGTGAGGACGGTATAAAACGAATAAGCCAAGAGGTTTTGGAGAGATTATGTCGAAGAGGAAGACATATCCAAGAGCCCCGCCGGAAAGGAGTTGAAAAGCGTTGCCCCAGGGAGCCGCAGGCGCGTCCAGTCTAATATGGATCATCCTACTCTTTGCGATCATGTACTTTTTAATGATCAGGCCACAGCAACAACAACAGAAAAGAAGAAGAGAAATGCTTTCCAAGTTGAAGAAAGGTGACAGAATCGTCACGGTAGGGGGTATTCACGCCACCATAACCGACGTGAGGGAAGATGAGCTTACCATTCGTATAGCCGATAAAGTAGAAGTGGAGCTCTCAAAGAGCGGTGTCGGCTACGTCAAAGGGAAGGACAAGGAAAAAGAAGGCGAATGATCTCAAGAAGCGCCTTTTACTGAGGTGATGAGGCCGTAATCAGATCACGGCCTCATCGTGCTCGTCAAGCGTCGGCGCGTTTAGGATGTCCCCTGGGCCCCCCTCGTCCGAAGGATACCATAGACTGCTAATGTGAACAAGTTGGAATGCCCCGATATGTGCGGCGTTGTCGTAGCCCCTGGTCAGAATCTAGGCAATATGTGGTAGAATACTTTTGTGTAGTGGGCGAACCGAGAAAAGAGGGTCTTGAGCAGTGAGAGCCTTTGAGCAGTGAGAGCCTTTAAAGGAAGGGGAAGAGGTCTGGCCCCTCAAGAACGCTCCTAAGAGACTCATGATAGAAGGGAAGAACTGTATATGCGAAATGTCCTCTGTCCCGTATGTGGATTGGAGTTCGAGGTTCCTGAGGACAAAGGCCCCGGAGATAAGGTAATTTGCCCGTGGTGTAGTGCGGAACTAGTGCTTGCTATAAGCGGCGGCGCTTTGGTGGCGAAAGAGATCTGAAAGGCTGGAGGGTCACGGGAAAAGCGAAGCGTAACGGAAGCGTAACGTACGAGGTCGAGGAGGTGTGACAGTTTGCGGTTTGTCATAGTAGGAGCGGGTATAGCGGGGATCTCGGCTGCGCGGGCCATCCGAGAGACCACGGGCGAGAAAATGGGAAAGACGGAAATCCATATCTTCACGGAAGAACCCTATCCCCTTTACTATCGACCCAAACTCATAGACTTCCTGGCGGGAGAGGCCACACTTGAATCTCTTCTGGTATATACGCCTGATTGGTATCGACAACAAGGCATCAACCTCCATCTGGGCACTAAAGTGACGGAAGTCGACCTCGCTTCAGGTAACGTGATCTCCGCGGATGGGGAAAACGTGCCTTTCGACTCTCTTTTATTGGCCACCGGCGCAAGGCCTTTCGTGCCTCCTATTCCGGGACTTGATCTAAAACCCCCCATTTTCGTTTTACGAACGGCGGAAGACGCAAAGGCCTTGAGAAAAGCGGCTGAAGAGGCGTCTTCCGTTCTGGTTTTAGGCGGAGGACTCTTGGGCATTGAAGCGGCCCGGAGCCTGTCGAAGCTTGGGCTTTCGGTCCATGTGTTGGAGCAGTCAGCCCATTTGTTGAAAAAGCAGCTTGACGAAAAAGGTGCGGAAATCCTACGGGCGAAGTTGGAAAGTATGGGCCTTAACTTTCTGCTTGGGAAAAAGTGCGAGGGAATCGAAGTAAGACCTGGGAAACGCGTGGAAGTCACCCTTGAAGGTGGTGAGAAACACGCGTTTGACATGGTTTTGGTGGCCTCGGGAGTTCGGTCCAGGGTTGAACTCGCATCGGCTTTGGGTTGCAAGGTCGAGCGGGGAGTGGTAGTTGATGATAATCTCGCCACGACCGTCAGTGG
>DUSP01000120.1 GCA_012842575.1 Clostridia bacterium | reverse complement strand
TATTGATGGAGCCGTGCTTTACGTAAGCGGCCCGAGAAGAATGCCGTGACTCAGTGTTTGCACGAAGATAATTGTGGAGGGATGGTTCTTGCTGCCCGTCAGGAAGAGAATCGAGCCGGACGGCAAGGTTTCGATCGGCGAGATGTTGAAAGCCGCCAACCTCCGTCCCGGCGACCCGGTTGAGATCGCCGGGGGCCGCAACAAGATCGTTATCAAGCCCCTGGTGCAAAAAAGGCCGAAGGCCTGGTTGGATCGGTCGCCGGCAAATGGAAGAACCGCCGCAACCTCATCGAGGATCTGTTGGCTCTTAGGGAGGACGAGGATGACCTCCTCAGAACGGACCCCAGCTGACTACGAGCGGTATACTCGTCACGCCCAGAACCGAACCACGAGCGATATCGGGGGAGTTAAACGTGCCTTTTACGCCGTGTCACCTGGGCCCGAGTTCTTGCGCGGGACTGCTCTTCCTTCGAGTCCTTGATCTTCCGACGCTAATCGTCGGGAGCGTCATACCGGATTTCGAACCGTTTTGCGTGCTGGCCTTCGGGGCTTCCCGGCCCCTTCACGGGTTCTGGCATACTTTCCTCGGCGGTTCGGTTCTGGCGGTCTTCGTTGCAGCGGCCTCCTATTCCTTGAGAGGCCGAATCCGGAAGTTGACGGCCTTTTTCGGCCTGGCGCAGGATTCCCCGTTCGCAAAGATGCTTTTGAGTTCCGTTTTCGGCGCGTGCTCCCACGTGCTGCTCGACTCTTCGATTTACGGGTATATGAGACCGCTTTATCCTCTGGATGGAAACCCTTTTTTCGGCTTGCTTTCCCGCCGTGAGGTCTGTCTTATCTCTAACCTCTCCTTTGCGATAGGGATACCGCTTTACCTTGTGTACTTACTGAGGCGATGCCGAACGGATTCCACAAAGGGCGGCAATCAAACGTATCGGACTATGGCGGGAACCTTTTGCCCTGTTGGTCGTCAACGCGAAGTAAGTGTGGATCTCACACCCGAAGAGAGGGTAGGCGCCGGCTTTCCCGGTACGCGCCGGGGTAGACGCACTGCTTCCAGCGGCTCTAAAGGAACTATGCGACTTAAGAGGTGAGTAAACCAGTGCGCCGTCTACCGGAAGTTCAAACCGGGGTCGTTCGGCTGTCCGTTATCCTAGTATTGCTGATCCTCGCATTATCTTTAGGAACCTGCGGTTGTTCCCAACAGGAAGAAAACGAGGCCTCGGTCGATACCGCCAGGCCCGCTGAAGATGAGGGCAAACCCTCCGTGAGCGTTCCGGAGCCCGATCTAGACGAAGCTACACAGGACCATATCTTCGACGCCAAAGCAGTCAAAGTAGGCGACAAGGTCTTAGGAATGGAGATTGTGGATTTATCGGTCAATGACATTGACGAAGATAATTATTCGGTGCGGGTTAAGTTCTCCGGCCAAGCCACTGTGAGCGGTACGTACACTCACGAAAAAGAAGATGAGGAAATGTTGGGGTGCAAGATACGCTTCGAGGTCGACGCGGAAAGCGAAGCGTGCCTTCCCAGAGAGAAAACTGATAAACGTGTTCTGTGGTTCGTGTTCACGAATCACGACGAGGCCGAAGAACTATTAGGGCCCCCTGGTTCCTCGGGTAAGGCCACAGTGGTGATTGACGAATATGGGATAAACTGTACCTTCTCGTGTGAGTACAACACCGCCAAGTTGGTCCGGGTAATTGAAAGATGAAGGTGGCGGAGGAAAGAATGTTGTCTGACATGCAGAATACGCGTGATTGAAAAAGGATGAAGGTTGTCATGGCTCAGGCGATCACCCTTCCCACTGAGCCTTATTCGAATCCCTTGGTCATCGAGTGGTTGTCCCGAGGGCCTCAAAGAGAGTCCCGTGGAGGGTTGACCGTTCGTGCTAAAGAAGGAATATGGTGAAGGCCGTGCTCTTGCTGCGAGGAGGGCCCCGCTTTGTATGATGTGGGCTCTCGCCACGGCTACGGTGATCGTGGCGATTTGCGGATTGATCGCATCGGCTCCGGCGATGGCCAACGGCCTGCCTCTCAAAATGCCGGGCGGTCTTGCAGGGGAGATCGCTCCTGCAAGCGACGTCCCGGTGGGAATAGAATCCGAAAAGATCTACGTCCGTTTTTCGGAGCGCGACCCCCGGCGGCGTTCGCCCTCCTGGATGACCTGTACGGTTTCTGCAACCTATGTGCTGCGCAATCCGGACCCTGATCCATTGACGGTCCCGGTGCTTTTCATAGGGGAGGCCGCGCACGGGTACAGCGTGACCCTGGACAAACGAGCGGTTTCGGTTTCACGCTCACCGTCGGCTTCCGAGACGGGCGATGCGGCGGGAGAAGAGACGGCCCACATTTGGCTTGATCCCATGACGGGAAAACCGTACCCGTTTCCGGAGGGCGTTATGGGTCCTATCATGGTGAATCCCGTCCTGTTCACTCTTGAATTACCCCCGGGGGACCATGAGGTGGAAGTCTCCTTCGAAGCGCGGCTCGGAGTGGATCGCGTCCGTTACCCGAATCCAATTTCCCACTTGACCTACTTTCTCCGACCCGCCAGACACTGGGCCTATTTCAAGGACCTGAAGGTTTCCGTCGAGCTGCCGAACAGTGAGTACAGCCTGGCCAGTACCATACCATTAAGAAAGACTGGGGAACGCACTTGGACGGCAACGTTTGAGCGCCTCCCGGAAAGCGATCTTCACGTCTCCGTCATGTCCACGGATGGGATGTGGCTTGGCCGCTATACTACGAGGGGGGCCTTATGGTTGCTGCTGGCTCTAGTCGTCTTCGCACCCCGGCTGTTCGCGCGCTTCGTGGAGCCCCACCTTCCCATCGCGTACGGCCGTGTATTGGGTATACTGCTCAGGGTATTCGCGACGTGGTTTGCCGTAGACACGCTCACTCGGGATCTACTACTTGGATGGCGGGCGTTAAACGTACTGGCCCAGTACCCGCTGCTGGCGATAGTCCTTTTATTCGTCTGGTTTTGGCCGATCAGGCACGGGCGGTTTCGGGAGAGCCCTCATTGTCCTCCGAGATAGGTTTACCTGTCACAGGCGCGATGAACCGGAACATCTCGCCCCCTCGGACGTCGCTAGGGTGAACCATGAATTGCTGCCCGGGGATTCGACGTGCATGGGCAAGAAAAACGTATTCCTTATCATCGTCATCGTAGGGATCCTTCTTGCAGGGTGCGCCGGCAGGGTGTCGGAAGCGACCCCTTCCGAGTTCGCGGAGGCCGCCACCGCCATATACCTGGATTGGATGCAGAGCGACGGAAGTTACGTCCGGCTGGCGAAGGTGCGGGACCGGCGGATCCTCGACGCCCTCAAGGGCATGCTCGGCGAAGCGAGAGAGGCCGAGCCCCCCGAGTACTGGCCCTGGGAGCGTTACGCCCTCTCCTTTGACCTGGAGCGTGGGGGCTGCAGCCTGAAGACCCCGCGGTACGCCTACTTGTTCAAGACCTCCCCTCCGGGAGAACTGGGGCATGTCGAGTTTCCCGCTGGGTGGTACGGCGTGCCATCGGAACTGGGAATCCTCCTCAAACAGCTCGCCGCGCCGCCTCTTCGCCAACATGGACAACAACACCCTCTATAACCCTGACTTCAAAGACGACGAAGCGGACGGTTTCTCCAACGTAACCGGGGCGGAAGTCCTTTCGATGGAAGCGCTGCCCGAAGGGAGCTTCGGCAGAAACGACCCGCCCGGAGCCCGCCTCTATCAGGTCGAAGTGGACCTCAGAGTGCGTCGGCCCGTCACCTACGACAGCGGCCCCCAGCCGCGCTTCATCCTCATGGTCCGGGAGACTCGCGCCACAGGCTGGCGCATCGAGTCAATCGGTACGGGTCCGTAGTAAGAATCCCCATGGGAGGTCGTCTGGAAGGCCGTGCATCGTCCGTAACGCATGACTCGAGGAATGAAGCCTCAGCGACTTTCCTTTCCGCTCATCAGGTTGGGTCTCTCAGGAGCGCGAACGGCGTATGCGGAGTGTACAATGGCGCTGGGATCAGATACCTGAAAGGGAGAGTTATGGACATCGAGACCGTCCGAGTGGTGGTTGATGCAAAAGTGATGATGGGAAAACCCGTGATTGCGGGCACCAGGATTACGGTTGAACTGATTCTCGAAAAGCTCGCAGCAGGAGAGACCGTCGATCAGATCATCGCCGCCCATCCAGGACTCACCGAGGAAGGCGTCAGAGCGGCTCTCGACTATGCGGCAAGGGTGCTCCGTATGGGCCTCGTGTATCCTCTTGCGGAGGTCGCGTAATGGCGCTTTCACAGCGGCGGCACTGAAAGCGGTACGCACAAGAAAACTGCAATAAGCCGCGTGAAGAGGTCTGGTACGCATGATGGTTACAGACATAAGGGATTTCATGGACGACGACAGTTCGCCCGCTCCCGGCCGGCCCGGCAGGTTGGCCCGCTACCTGGGAAGGATCGTCATGTCCGACTTCGCGCATCCCCCCGGGGAACTCGTGGAAACTGGCGTCTTATGCCGTCGTCGACCGGGACACAGGCGGTGTACCGGATACATCCGCGTCGTGCGGGCTCCCGATACGGGCGAGGTGGAGTGGATCTGCCCGGAATGCGGGGATTGCGGCGTGGTATATAACTGGCGGGGCACCTGTTGGGACATTCAGAAACCGCTTTGGCCCCACTAGGGAATATCGAGCAAGAATCGGCGTCAGATAGCCCCCTTGGCGCCGAAGGTGTAAACGGGGACTCGGATGGTGCGCCTTTCGGCAGGTGGCGCCTCCCTCATGGCGTCCAGGGCGCGGCACGTTTCGGCGTCAAAGTATTTTTCACCGCAGTCCTCGCATACCCAGGCGGGAACATCTTCCACCAGGGTGAGTTTGTCGCCCCACCAGTTCTCGGCAGTGACCGTCTTTTTGACTGTTTTCCCTCCGCATAGATGGCAGCGCGTTACCATTCCTTCTCGCTCCTCCTTGTCCTTTCACTCTTCCACTTCGGAGGTTTGGGTTCGTAAACCGTGATTATCAGTAACGTTCCCGAAGGGTAAAAGCGCAGACGGCGTGAAGCGGCCGTCCGTCTTCTGTATATCCCAAAACAAGGGCGCTTGGCCCTCTCGCATCACCGCCGCCACGTGTCGCTCCCACCTGAGATAATAGGCTTAGAACGGGTGCTTCCCGGCTGCCGGGCTCGCTTTCGCCATGGAGCAGGGAAGGGAGGATGCCGCTTGAAGCGCGAGACGGTTCTCAATAGGATCCGCTACTATGAAGGCCGCCTGAACTCCATTCGCCGCGAAAACTACAAGACCGACCGCGACTACAAGCGCGCCCTCACCCTCGCCACGCACTGCAGGGACAGGTGGAAGAAGATGCTCGATCGCCTCTTTCCCGATCCGGAAGCCGATATCGGTGACCCGGAAAAACAAGTCCGAGAGTGATAGATATCGTATACCGACACCAGGTGACGGACCATCTATGGTACGCTGGATCTAGGGTCCCCCATATCGCGACCGAATCCGGTAAAGTCACCGCGCCTGTATTTTGGATCACGACCCGTACGGCGTTGAGTATCCCCCAAGGAGGAAATGCTTCCATGCACGTGCTTACCCGGAAGATTTCGATGGCAAAGGTCGTTTGTCTTCTATGGCTTCTGCTTTTCCTTATCGTCTCTGGCTTCGGATGCTCGAAAACGCCTTCCCCCGACCAGGTCGTCACGGAGTTCCTTGAAAAACTGAAGCAATGGGACTATGAAGCGCTTCCCGGCTACTTCGCGGAAGAAAAGAACATAAGGGATCTTGAATCTTCCTTTGAAGGGGCGCTCCGCCAGGAAGAAGACGCCTTTACGGCCGAGGCCTACAGGAAAGCGTTTTCCGAGAAACTGGACTTCAAAGTCATTTCTTCAAAGACGGAAGGTAATACCGCCGAGGTAAAAGTGGAGATCACCTCCATAAACATGCCCCGCGTCGTGGCAGACGTCGTGGGTAAAGCGCTCCCGATGGCGTTTGCCGCCGCTTTCGGAGACGAAAAGACCCGGGGAGACGTCGAAAAAATGACCGAGCAGATGTTTCTTAACGCGATCACCGACCCGAACGCGCCGGTCGCCACTACCTCTGCGGTCTTTCCCTTAAAGAAGGTTGACGGGCAGTGGAAGATATCGGGCGATGAAGAGTTCGGGGAATCCCTGGTCAACGCCCTGACCGGAAACCTGGGAAAAGCTCTGGAAGTGTGGAGTAATCCGGCTCTGGTCGCGCTGGGGCGCAAAGCCTTTGCGGAAGGACATCCGCTCGGGTGGAGGTACAGTAAGAACCTCAAGCCGTCCGGCAATTCATCATAGGCGATTGTAGCGAGTTCCTAGACGAATTAGGATCCGTGTAATCATGCGGAAGTAGCTATCAGGGGAGCCCGCCTCTCTTTGGGCCCCCTCAACCTCCCTGAGTCGGCATCTTACGCTGACGATGCGCAGATGCAAAGGGATATCCCGGTAAAGCCGT
>DUSP01000036.1 GCA_012842575.1 Clostridia bacterium | reverse complement strand
GGCAACTCGACCGGTGACCGACGAGCCGCTTTTAGCCGCTTAGGGCGCGATACGCCGGGCGCGTTCACTTTCCGGAAGGTTTACTTTCAGGAACTTTCAGGAATATGTATATGTGTCCCGGACGTATCTAAGCACACGAGGCGCAAAAGCCCGTTCTAAAGAGACGAGGTACGCGAGCTCATTCAAACGCACGAGGCATGCGAGCCACCACCTCGCTCGCCAGTCGCCGCAGCGCTTCCAGGAGCTCATTCAAACGTACGAGGCACGCGAGCCCGTTCGATATGGTGGCGAGCCCGTTCGATTTGGCGGGCGCCAAGCGTGTAATACAAAGCGCGTAATACGCGGGTGTACCGAGTGGCGGATAAGTGGGCTCATACGGAAGCGAAACTGTAGGTCGATACCCTTTCTAGGGCCTCGAAGATCAAAGGGCCGAGGTTCAGCCTTTTTTCCACGGCGAGTACGGAATCTAGGGACGGTCGTGTCGCCGGATGCCTCGGAACGAATATGCTACAGCAGTCCTCGTATGGGCGGATCGACACCGGGAAAGTCCCGATTTCTTTGGCCAAAGCCACGATTTCCGTCTTGTCGAATCCGATGAGGGGTCGGAGTACGGGAAGCGTCGAGGCACGATTTATCACGTCCACGCTCTCGAGGGTCTGGCTTGCGACCTGCCCGAGGCTTTCTCCTGTGATGAGAGCCTGCGCGCCCGTCCTTTGTGCTATCAGATTCGAGATCTGTAGCATAGCGCGACGCATGACGGTCACCCGGAGTTCCTCGAAACCGCCCTTCCAGATGGTTTTCTGAATGTCCGCAAAACTCACCAGATGCAGTACAACGGGTATGGGCACCTGCCAACGGGACAGTACTTTACACAGGTCGAATACCTTCTCGCGAGATCTTTCGCTCGTGAGGGGGAAGCTGTCAAAGTGAACGGCCTCCATCACCAGGCCCCTCTTCATGCCCATCCATCCCGCAACGGGGCTGTCTATCCCTCCGCTCAAGAGCAAGAGCCCCTTTCCGCTCACCCCGACCGGCAGGCCACCCGGCCCTTTTACGCTCTTATAGTAGACGAATGCTCCTTCCCGCCGAACCTCTACGGTTACCACGAAATCCGGGTTGTGGACGTCGACGGATAATCCATCAACGTTACAAAGGATTTCCCTCCCGAGGACGGCGTTGATAGTGGGAGAATCGAGTGGGAAGTCCTTGTCCGCACGCCTGGTCGTCACTTTGAAGGTAATGGCGCGCACGGGCTCGTCATGTGCCGGGACGTCCGAGGGTATAACCCCCGGGACTCTCCGACCCGCTTTGAATTCCTCCCCTGTGAATTCCTCCCTGGCTTCCCCTGTCAACTCCTCCCTGGCTTCTTCGGCCGCCATGATGGCAGCACGGATGATTTCCGTCATATCCGCTGCCACGCTGTACGCGAGGCTCATCTCAACGACGCCGAAAACCCGCCGAAGGGCGTCCGCCGCTCGCCGCAAGGCTTTACGGTCGCTCTGTGAAGCAGCTTCTTCTGGTCCCACCCCATTCTGCGCCGCCTTATTTCGCCGTGCCTTCTGTCCTTCTTCGTGGAAGGGCTCGACGACGATCCTACCGTGAACCCGCACCACCCGAAGGCAATCCCCGCATACGTCGGAAATGGCCTGACGTATGTTATCAGCCAAGGTCTTTTCGAAATACGGGCGGTTTTGGCCCTTTAGCGCCAGTTCTCCGTACTTCACGAGGAGAACGGGCCTCACCCTTGCCCTTGCCACGAGCACATCCTCCCGATCTCATAAACGGGCTTCATTCTTGCACAAGTCCGCTCTGAGGGTCATATGGATGGACGATCTTCCTGCCGCGACATTTCTGTCGCAAGCCCATACGCAAGCCCAACTATAACTTGATAGCCAATCGTACACCGATTTGACACTGCCTAAAATGCGCTAACGACGCGACCTTGCGCTGAAGACGCGATGCCCGCCGAGTTCCGACAGTTCCCGGACCACTTCCTTCAGGTGCTTTGCCGCAGCCACCGCATCGCTCACCGAAGTAAATCTGCTGAAGCTTATCCTTATGGACCCCTCGATGGTTTCACGGTCAAGGCCCATGGCCTTGAGGACGTGGCTTGGCCCCGGCTTCCGGGAAGAACAGGCTGATTGGGTGGAGACGTATACACCGCGAGCCTCAAGGTGATGTACGATGCTCTCCCCGCTGAGTCCGGGAAAGCCGACGTTTAGTATATAGTGACTAAAGCGACCGCTCGACGGCGGTTCTCCGTTCAACGTCCATTTCAAAGGCCTCTCCCACCCATTCTCGAGTTCCTTCAGGAATGCCGCCTTGACCTCACCGACGTGACGGTAGGCCTCTTTCAAATCGCTGGCCGAAGCTTTTGCGGCTATTCCAAATCCCGTTATAGCCGGAATGTTCTCCGTACCCGACCTCATGCCGTACTCTTGGCCGCCCCCGTAAACTATAGGTCCTATTGGAGCGTTGGGGGCCACGTACAGGGCACCCACGCCCTTAGGGCCGTGGATTTTATGGCCGCTCAAGGTTATGAGATCGGGGCTAAGGTCGGGATCGTCCGGGATGATGGGTTCGGGGAGCTTTCCAAAGGATTGAACGGCGTCGACGTGAAAGAGCGATTGCATTGCGACCCGACGGACCAGCGAGGCGATTTCGTATATGGGCTGGATGCTTCCCGTTTCGTTATTGACGTGCATTACACTGACGAATACCGCTTCATCGGGGCTGAGTACGTCTTGGAGATCTCTGAGGCTCACTATTCCCCGGGCGTCCACGGGGAGGTAGGTCACCGTAAACCCCGCCTTCTCAAGCTGCTTAAATGTCTCCAAAACCGAAGGATGCTCTACGGAAGAAGTGACGAGTCGCAAAGAAACGGGGCCTTTTTCCGTCCATCCGGAATGGG
>DUSP01000030.1 GCA_012842575.1 Clostridia bacterium | reverse complement strand
GCGCACGACTTGCATGTCTTAGGCACGCCGCCAGCGTTCGTCCTGAGCCAGGATCAAACTCTCCGTGAATTGGTTTTAGGCTCGCACGCTGCCAGGTTTTCAAAGAGCGGACTTTTGAAGGGCTGCCCGATGCCATCGGGCACAGTTCACTACTCTACCGGCCCCATCTACCGGAGTCAGGCTCGGTTCGAATCTTACATCGAAATCGCTCCGGCAGTCTTCGGTCCGGTAGTCTTACTGGTAGCCCCAAGGGGATTCGAACCCCTGTTACCGCATTGAGAGCGCGGCGTCCTAGGCCTCTAGACGATGGGGCCAGGTGCGCCGGATTTCCGACGCGTTGATCATTATATAATATACCTCGGCCATTGTAAATAGCCCATGCCCAATCCGTGAAGGTTAACGCGTTCTTAATACGTCCTTAATACGCTCTCGACAATTCCTTAACGCACCCTCGACAACGCGACAAACCCACATTGGGACATGTTACACCTCGTCTTCGCCATTGAGGTCGCCGGCCCATCCGCCTTCCTCATCAGGTTCGGTCTCACCTTCCACGACGACGGCCTCGTCCTCCACAACTTCGCCTCCGTGTTTTCGAGAGGCACCACGTTCGTCTTCATCTTCTTCGTCCGATCGGCCGACCCTCGACTCGTCGGACCGGCCCGCACTCCTTCCCTCTCGTTCTCTTCTCACCATCTCCCGTAGCTCTTCGGTTTCTTCGCGTATTTCCCGCCGCAAAACCCTTAAGGTATCTGACAACAAACCTGTTGCATCGAGCGCTATTGACTTGAGGTTGTCGATAATGTTTTCTCCGCTCCTTGCAACGGTGGAAGCCACACGCCTCAAATCGTTCGCAACCTCTTCTCCTCTCTCTGTCAGCTTCTCGCGCGTTTTCTCGCCAGACCTAGGAGCATAAAGGACTCCCATTACCGTTCCAATCAATCCTCCGATAAAGAGACCCGTCAGGAAACCGCTTTTTCTGCCTGCCACAGCGTTTCGCCTCCTCTTACACACGGAGTCGTCCGGTTTTCATGTCATCCTAGCGCTTTCGTTTGTTTGAATCATGGTTGGCCGCATCGGTTGGGTTGGCTTGCTGGGTCATCTTAGCGTTTTTCGTTTCTGAATCTTACCCCAATCTCAGCGCATGACCCGATAAACTTGTTCGGTGTAATCTTTGGCGTAATCATTTTACCCCGACGCCCTTTCCAATTAATCTCTCAACCTTTTAACCGTCTTAACCTCCTTACCGTTTGGAACCCTTTCACTATGCCGCCCACGAAGCCGCCCACGTTGATGAGGGGGGAGCCAAGAACCCTTTCCAGCAAAAGCATCGTGGTACGTAAGCTACGGGCCGCCACTTCGCCGTCATGGAGAATGTGATCAAGCCGTTCCATCTTGTCTTTAGCTTGAGCGATCACGTCGTTGGCCCGGCCGACCGCGCTTTCGGCTTCTTGCGCCAATCTTAGGGTTCGGGGCAGCAAGGTTCCTTTCAGTTCCGATTTCAGTTCCATCACGGTCCCGGAAACGGTCTCTCCGAGCCGTTCCATCGACGAAACCGCTGCTTCAATCCGTTTCAGAGTCTTTACGACGTATACCACCGACACCGCCATGGCCACCGAGGCTGTGAGCAAGAATAGGACTAGCGCTGCTTGAGACCAGGTATTCACCGGTTATCTCCTCTCCCACGATATGATCTTCATTATCGCTCTCCCTTAGACCGTTGCTTGTCCGACGATGAAGGACCGATGACGGACAAAGACAACCCGACGCGGGGTACGAATACTGACGTAAGCGGCAAAAAAGAGACTGATGAACGACCGATAACGACCGATAAAACACCGCTTCCATAGACAAATAGCCGGCCGAGCGCATTTTCCTTGTCGCGGCCGGTTAACGATCATTACGAAAACCGTTCTGAGAGGCTGAGCACATTCGAATGAAGGATTATCGATTTCTATATCGATTTCTATAATAACGACAACGACGAGTCCGTATACGGTTTCTACATCAAATGGCTGGGGAGGGTGGATTCGAACCACCGCAACCAGATCCAGAGTCTGGCGTCACTACCACTAGACCACTCCCCAGCAAGATCGAATACCGATGACTGCCTTCTGTTTTCTACGTCCAACTCAAAGTACTCATTTTTACGTTCACTCAGAGTACTCCGATTTTCTCTCAAAGCACCTTAGATTATAGCACGGTATTTGCGCGGAGTTCAAGGCACAAGGGGAGTCCTGCCGGTACCCTTGTTCTGGATCCACCCTATCGCCCGATCAAGTCTCTTCAAAACTTCTGCCTTACCGAGCAAGGACATTATCACGAACAGCCCCGGTCCCGCGGTCCTCCCGGTGAGCGCAAGACGCGTGGGATGAATCAAATCTCCGCCCTTGATTCCCAGGTCCGCGGCCACTTTCCTGTAAGTCGTTTCGATGCTCTGTGCGTCCCAGCTCTCGAGGTTTTCCAAGGACGAACGCCCACGTGTAAGGATGGATAAAACATCGGGCTTTTCAAAATACTTCTTCACCCCGGCTTCGTCGTAAACGAAATCGCCGGCGAAGAAAAACGAGGTTGCGTCCGGGACCTCAGCCAAGGTACGGACGCGGTCCCTAACGGACTCAATCACCTCGGATAACCACGTCTTGCGATCCCTTACGAATTCGTCGTCGACGAGCCCTGCGTCTTTGAGGAAAGGCACCGTCAGGTTCAGCAGCTCTTCGGTGGGTTTTTGCCGGATATAACACCCGTTCATCCAACCGAGTTTAGTGATGTCGTAAATAGCAGGGGTGCTCGAGACGCGTTGGAGGGAGAACTTCTTCACCATTTCGTCTTTCGTCATGAATTCCTCGCCGTCCTGGGGCGACCAACCCAGCAAAGCGATATAGTTCAATATCGCCTCTGGAAGGAAGCCTGCGTCCCGGAACTCTTCTACGCTCACGGCGCCGTGTCTTTTGGAAAGTTTGGTTCTGTCCGGAGCCAATATCATCGGGACATGCGCAAACTGCGGCAGCTCATACCCCAGGGCCCTATAAATCATGATCTGCCTCGGGGTATTCGAAAGATGCTCGTCGCCGCGGATGATATGGGTCATCTTCATGAGAACGTCATCCACTACGCAAGCGAAGTTATACGCGGGCATTCCGTCAGATTTTACGATGATGAAATCCCCTATCTCCGCGTTTTCAAAGGAAACGCTCCCTCGTATGAGATCTTCGACGACGGTTTCGCCAACGCTTGGAACACACAGCCGTAATGCCGGCCTTCTCCCCAGGGTCTTGAGCCTCTCGCGCTCGGTCTTGGTGAGATTGCGGCACTTGCCACTATACCCGGCGGGCCTCCCTTCTCTCTTGGCTAGTTCCCGTTCTTTGGCCAACTCTTCGGGGGTGCAGTAACACTCATATGCGAGCCCTTCCTCGAGGAGACGCTTTGAGTGTTCGCGATAGAATTCCCGCCTTTCAGATTGACGATAAGGGCCATAGGGCCCACCTACGTCGGGTCCTTCGTCCCAGTCTATGCCCAGCCACCGGAGGGACTCCATTATGCGCTCGGCCGCATCTACTACCGTCCTGTCTGTATCCGTGTCTTCAAGCCGTAATACCAAGTCTCCACCTTGATTGCGGGCAAACAACCAATTGAACAAAACGGTACGCGCCCCTCCCACATGTAGATAGCCGGTGGGAGAAGGAGCGAATCTCACCCTGACCTTGGCCATCTATTAACGACCGCCCTTTGTGTGCTACCGCCTTCAATTACGTCTTTTCCGATGACGTCTGGGTCCGGCCACGCCTTGTCTCTATGACGTCTTTTCCGAAAGCTCCAGCAGACGCTGCCAATTCCTATCCACTTCCGCCTGGAGCTCTTCGATGATGTGTTTGTTCTCAGCAGTAAAGAGGTGCTTGAACCGCCCCTGCCGCTTGAGCCACTCTTCCACGGGCTTCTTATCCTTCGGCTTATACGTTATCCGCCAAACACCGTTATCCACCTCATAAAGCGGCCAGTAACATGTATCCACCGCAAGCCTCATGATTTCTACGCCCTCGTTGCTTTCCGTACGCCATCCCCGGGGACAGATCGCCAAAACATTGAGGAACGCGGGTCCGTCTGCGTTCAATGCCTTGTCGGCCTTCTTTATGAGATCGAGCCAATTGGAGGGTGACGCTTGAGCCACGTAGGGAATGTTGTGAGCGGCCATGATGGCAGTCAGATCCTTCCTCGGCACAGGTTTGCCTGGTATGGCCGATCCGGCCGGGCTCGTGGTGGTGTCGGCGCCAAGCGGGGTGGCGCTTGACCTTTGGATACCGGTGTTCATATACGCCTCGTTGTTGTAGCAAACATAAACCATTCTATGGCCGCGCTCCATGGCGCCCGAAAGGCTCTGTAAGCCTATGTCGTAGGTACCTCCATCGCCGCCGAAGGCGATAAACCTGAACTCCGACTTCACTTTTCCCTGGCGCCTCAAAGACCTGTACGCGGCCTCTACGCCCGAGATCGTCGCTGCGGCGTTTTCGAAAGCCGTATGGATCCAAGAACACCGCCATGCGGTATACGGGTAAATGCTCGTGGCCACCTCGAGGCAACCCGTAGCATTACCGATTACTACGGGGGTCTCAAGCGCCTTCAGGATTTGCCGTACCGCTATCGGAGCCCCGCACCCGGCGCACAGTCTATGTCCTCCGGTCAAGATTTCGGGTTTTTTGCTCAGTTCCTTAAGCGTTGTCGGTACTGGCATTAAGACTACCCCCCTCGTCGAGTATTGACGTTCGTGCCGAGTATCGAGGGCGGCGCTTTGCTCGGCCACCTTGCTCGGCCACCTTGCTGAGTCGCCTTGCTCAGTCGCCTTGCACGGCCGCCTTACTCGGCCGCCTTACTCGTGGACGCCTAGATAGTTGATGGGCTCCGAAACCTTCCCGGCAGTCCTCGAGGCCTCCATATCGGAGAATACCTTGCGTATGTCATCGAGCCCCACGTCGCGGCCGCCCAATCCGTAAATGTAGCTCATGGTGAGTGGCCGTAGTTTTTCGTCGTATAAAGCGGAACGCACTTCGTTGTATATAGGACCGCCCATGGTGGAGTAAGTGTCGGCCCTATCGAGCACTGCCACGATCTGCTTGGAAGAAAGGGCCGCAGCGATCTCTTCTTTTGGGAAGGGTCGAAACATCCTTATCTTCAAAAGTCCCACCTTTTTGCCTTGGGCCCTAAGCTCGTCGACTACCTCTTTTGCGGTTCCGGCCGTGGAGTTCGCCACAACCATCGCCATCTCCGCATCGCCTAACCGATACTCCTCGAACAACTCGTAATGTCGACCGGAAACCTTTTCGAATTCCATGCCGACCCGCCTTACCACCGCGGCCACCTTCGTCATGGCATCGGCCTGCTGCCGCTTGAACTCGAAGTAGTAGTTCTGAAGGGCTAAAGGGCCGAACGTGACCGGGTGTTCCGGGTCGAGCAAAGAGTATTCGGGTTCGAATTCCCCTATGAACTCGCTAACCTCAGAATCCTCCAGAATTTCAAGGTTTTCCAGGCCGTGGCTTGTGATGAACCCGTCGAAGCAGACCATTACCGGAAGCCTTACGTCAGGATGTTCGGCAATCCTTACGGCCTGTATGAGATTGTCGTACGCCTCCTGCGCGCTTTCGCTATATAGCTGGATCCAACCGGAATCCCTGGCACCCATGGTGTCGCTGTGATCGCAATGTATGTTGATAGGACCCGAAAGCGCTCGGTTAACCACGGGCATGACTATGGGGAGCCTATAAGAAGAAGCTATGTAAAGCATTTCCCACATTAAAGCGAGCCCCTGGGAAGATGTGGCCGTCATGGCGCGAGCGCCCGCCGCCGACGCTCCGATGGTAGCGCTCATGGCGCTGTGCTCGCTTTCCACCGTGACGAACTCCGTCTTGACTTTGCCATCGTGCACGAAAGAGGAGAAGTACTGCACTATGTCGGTTTGAGGAGTGATGGGGTATGCGGCGACGACGTCCGGGTTGATTTGCTTCATGGCCAAGGCGGCAGCTTCATTACCGGTAAGGGCTACCCTCTTTCCCATGATCAAGCCTCCCTCCCGACAGCCCCGGCATTCGCGCCACTACGCCGGTGTCCTTCGTCGGCACGCAAACCGGTCTTCGGCTCGGTACGATTTACCTCCCCGACGCTCCCACTGTCCGGAATGCTCGACGCGATTTTGTCGAAGTCGTCGGCCTCGTCTTCTTTGATCATCTTTATGGCATCCACTTTGGCGGGGCACTCGTTGGCGCAAATACCGCAACCCTTGCAATGTGAGTAATCGATACCGACTACTTTTCCGTCTTCGGTGATGATGGCCGAATCGGGACACATGATCCAGCACCTTAAGCATTGGATACACCTGTCTTTAAGCCAGATGGGCCTGAAAGAACGCCAGTCTCCCGTTTGGTAGTGGTGGGCGTTCCCCGGTTCCGGTATGACCGCCCCCCTCGGGATCTCTTTCCATGCTCGCCCGATCATTCACCCCTGACCTCCTCGTAGGCACGCGAAATCGCCTTGATATTGCCTTCCACTACCTCGGGTCTGGACTTGAACTTGTGCTCAAGCTCGCCCTTCATGAGGTTTAAAAAGTAGTCGTAATCCATAATCTTCGTGACCCTCATCAGCGCCCCCATCATAGGAGTATTGGGGATATCCCGGCCGAGGGTTTCCAAGGCTATTTTCGAAGCATCCACCGTATAGATCTGGAGGGGTCGACCTTCGAGTTTCAATAGCGATCTCATTCTCGCGGGCGACTCGGATGTGTTGACCAAGATTATGCCGCCGTCAGGTACACCTTCGGCCACATCTACTTTGCCGGCAAGAGTCGGGTCCAGAATGACTACTACACGAGGGTTGGTGACGTGGCAGTGAACTCGGATGGCCTCATCGCTGATCCTGTTGAAGGCCAACATCGGAGCGCCCATTCTTTCGGGACCGTACTCAGGAAAACCCTGAATATACTTCCCCGCCTTCGCTGCGGCCTCCGCCAAGAGGATTGCAGCGGTCTTAGCACCCTGACCGCCTCTGGCGTGCCATCGTATTTCGAGCATCTGGCTCATTCGTGACCCCCCTGGAAAAGAATATAGCCCGCTCCGTGACTGCCCAAAACCGGCACGACTGAGCGAGGCCTGTCCATGGTGGAGCCGAGCCGTGGCATGCCCGGTCCAGACATTGGACTGAAAGGAAAAGCCCGTAAATAGTCTAGCAACCCCCGTACTATCAGTCAAGGTTCATGGCCAATAGTCTCTGAACGGCTATCAGGAGACCGAGCCCCGGGATCCCAAGGTAACCGGTCACAAGGGCGGTTACGGGGTTTATGGACAAGTGGAAATCGAAGGCCCCCGCAATGTAATTGAACGCCCAGAGAGCAAGGCCTCCGAGTACGCCGTGATAAAGGACGGATAACGCATACCTAGCAGGTACCCAGAGGACCGTTACCAAAAGGTAAAGGAGCACGATCCCGACCCCATATAAGAGCAAGGCGTCTATACCCAAGGTCCTTCCCCCCGACCATGGCCCGCGGGTCTATTCGGCGACCAGCTCGGCGACCGCCGCGGGCCAGAGTGCTACACCGGAACGCCTCGTTGGAGCGCTATATCGGAACGGCCGCGAATCCTTTCCCCAGCCTTCGCATAGCTCGTATGTGGCCACTACACTAGGATGTATATGGTCCTGACCCGGAGCGAAGAACCGAAGCTCGGCCCTGTGCAATTTCCACCTCCGTTCCTAGCCTGTGGACGTTTTCCCTCTTACGTTGCTCTCCCTGGCCTTCTTTAATACGTAGGTGTACTTGCGCTGGGCTGCCTCGAGTAGATAAACGGCGTGATCGATCAAATCGGGGTCCGTTACGGTCTCGAAATACCTTCTGGCGGCAAGCCACTCAAGCCGCGCTTGTTCCACCGCTTCGAGCATCGAAGGCGGTTTCTCCTTCAGCGCTTCCGGTGGTTGGGGGAGCAAGACCTTGTCAATGAGGCCTGAAACGGCACTCTTCATGCCGGTCAAGAAACGTGTGTTCCGTGTATTCAAAGGACGTCCCTCCCCGACCCTTCACGCAACAATCCATATACTACATACTCTGAATCCAGCGGATTGCTGCCTACCAAAAGAAGGGTGTCCAGGAAGGGTTTGCTTTATTCGTACATCCTATCTTTATATTTTCTTTATATTTATCAGCCGTTAAATCTTATTTGTCAGCCGTTAAACCCTCGCTTTTCGTCGATCTCCTTACTGTTCGTCGATCCTTCGCCTACCCAACAGCGCCCTCGCGAGAGTCGCTTCGTCGGTGTACTCGAGATCGCCGCCCACGGGGACCCCTCGCGCCAGCCGCGTGACCTTCACCCCGAACGGTGACAGGATCCTGGCGACATACATGGCGGTAGCTTCCCCCTCAACGTCGGGGTTGGTGGCGATGATCACCTCTTCGATACCTTGCTTTTTCACTCGATCCACCAACTCCTTCAACCTCAGATCCTCGGGTCCCACTCCTTCCATGGGCGATATCGCCCCACCCAAGACGTGATATACTCCGTTATACTCTCCTGTTCTCTCCATAACCATCACGTCTTTAGGATCCTCCACAACGCAGATTATTCCGCGATTTCGACTCGGATCGGAACAAATGGCGCAAGGGTCCTCATCTGTGAGGTTTGAGCAGATAGAGCAACGCCTGATCTTGTCCCTCGCCTCTATCAATGTCTCCGCCAGATTCAACACGTCCGCCCTCGGCGCTTTCAAGATATGAAAGGCGAGCCTTTGAGCCGTCTTCGGGCCGATACCGGGCAACTTACCGAGTTCATCTATAAGGCGTAGAATGGGCCGGGGGTAACGCATCAGAACATCCCCGTCATTCCGGAGGGCAACCCGAGTCCTCCCGTGATTTTGGACATCTCGGCGTTGACCATTTCCCTGGCCATGCGTAGGCCCTCGTTCACACAGGCGACGATCAGATCTTGGAGCATCTCGGGGTCGTCCGGATCCATCGCCGCAGCGTCAATGGTAAGGGACTTGAGTTCCAGACTCCCGCTGACCACGGCACGTACCGCCCCTCCGCCCGCGCTCGCCTCCACGGTTTTTTGGGCTAGCTCCTCCTGCAGCTTCATCATGTCCGCTTGCATTTTCTGAACCTGTTTCATCATCTTTCCAAAATCCATGCCGCCAAAACCCTTACCCATCGCTTTCACTCCTCATCGCATGACTCATATGGAGCCGCTGGAACCGGGCCATCCCCCTGGCACTATTTCGCCTTCAAACTCTCGGGACAACCTGAGCAGGAGATCTTTGCCCTCGGCTGTTTCTGACCCTATATCGGTTCCGGCCGCTATCTCCACGTTACCGGACGTCTCGGGTCCAGGCCCCTTTACCCTACGTGCCATCTTGCACGCCACTTTCAGCGCGAGACCCGTGACTTTCTTGATCTCTTTCTCGATGATTCTGCAATTGTCGGGAGCGCTCGCTTTTTCTTTGTGGAATTCCAGGCTGAATTCGAGGATCAAGGTATCGGATTCCACTTTAACTGGCTTGGCCGCGAGCAAAAACGCGTGCACCGGCAAAGAGGTTTTCTTGATGCGCTCCATAATGGAAGGCCACGCATTTGAAACCTTGTCCAGTGCGGCGCTTTCGGATATGGCGTCGTGGGGTTTATGCTCTGGCGGCGTACCCCTGGGCCGTAAAGGGCTTTCGGATCTAGTGCTTTGGGGCTTGGTGCCCTCGGGACTGAAGCCCTCGAGTTTGGCGCCTTCGGGTTTGGCGCCTTTGGGTTTGGCGCCTTCGGCTTCGACGCCCTCAGGTTTGGCACCCTCCGCTTCGGCGCCCTCGAGTTTGATACCCCGTAGCGGTCCAGCGCCTTCGAGGTCGGTGTCTTGGGGTTTAGCGCTGGGTCTAGCGCTTTGGTGCGCTGCCTGAGGTAAAGCCCCAACACCGGCACTCAGGGCCGGGTAACCCGTCACGCATGCGTCGATGAGACCCGCCTCCAGGGCAACGCGTGGGAGCGAACTGGACTTCATCTGGACGTCGAGTTTGGAAAGTTCTCTCAAGAGCCATGTGACTTTACCTATATCCTCACCGGACCCAGCATCTCCCTCAAGCCCCGTCATACGCCCCGTCATACGCTTACCGTCAATCCCTTGAACCTGGTCCGCCAGCTCCCCCAACCCTACCGGATGTCGCTGTTTACCCTCCACAAGGGAAAGGAGCTCGCCCCTCAGGTACTCCATGAAATCCTTCACGAGCTGGCGCGGATCCGCACCGGAGGACATCGCCTCTTCTATTGCACTCAAGAGTCCGGCAACATCCCTCTCAAAAACCGCCTGCTTGAGGCGTTGACATAGACTCCGTCGGGTTTTGCCCAAAACCTTCCAAACGATTTCTTCGGTTATCGGCAGAGCGGTATAAAGAGAGGCGAGTTCGAGGTATGATAGGGCGTCGCGTAAAGCGCCGTCAGCAGACGACGCGATGGCAAGCAAGCCGGATGCGTCCACCGCGATCCCTCCGGCATCGGCCACCACCTTTAGGTGTTCCACGATCTCGGCCGTCGAGAGTCTCCGAAAGTCGAACCTCTGACATCGTGAAAGGAGCGTCAGCGGCACTTTATGGAGCTCCGTGGTGGCAAGAATGAAGATAGCGTGGTTTGGAGGTTCTTCGATGGTCTTCAGTAACGCGTTGAAGGCCTCAGGTGTAAGCATGTGAACTTCGTCGATGATGTAAACTCGGTAGCGACCCTCGGCGGGCAGGAACTGAACCTTCTCCCGCAGGTCCCTTATCTCGTCGATGCCGCGATTGGAGGCAGCATCGATTTCGAGTACATCGACGGACCTGCCTTCCGTGATGGATACGCACATAGGGCAACGATTACATGGTTCCGGAGCAGGCCCTTCACGGCAATTGAGGGCCTTGGCGAGGATCCTCGCGACGGAGGTCTTGCCGGTCCCCCTCGGGCCGGCGAACACGTATGCGTGGGATATCCTCCGGAGTCTGAGAGCGCTTTGCAGTATCCGAACGACATGCTCTTGGCCGCGTACCTCCGAAAAGGTCTGCGGGCGCCACCGGCGATAAAGCGCCAGGTGCAAACGGATCACCCCGAAATTCAAATGGCCGTGCACCCGCCTCCGGCCCTCCTCCCCGGACGTCACCGTCGCGGTCGGCTCCCGTCAGGTTCGCCCACGGCACACGCATGGTCTTGCTTACCGTTGCTACCTCCCGGTCCTGGCGGGGTTCACAAGTATGCGTTGCGTGGGGCCCGGCGTTCAACGCCGCACGCGGCGGCCCTGGCTCCGAAGAGAGCGGGTCTCGGGCGGGGATTCAGCCCCGCTTTAGCGGATTGCGGGTTACAGGGCACCGCTACCTCCCCGCCTAGCACGGCCAATGCTCCATCAACATCTCAATTAAACTTATGGCGGAAGGGGTGGGATTTGAACCCACGAGACAGGTTTTGCCCGTCTACTCGCTCTCCAGGCGAGCCCGTTCAACCGCTCCGGCACCCTTCCGCAGTCAGTCGTCAATGGATCATCAGTGGCGGAGGGAGTGGGATTCGAACCCACGAGGCAACTTTTGGCCGCCTACCCGTTTTCGAGACGGGCCCGTTCAACCGCTCCGGCATCCCTCCGCGGAACTATATGGCCTCGAGATCCTTCCTTCGCTTTACTTTTTATGTCAGGGTTATGTCCGGGCTTTTCATCTCTGGGCCCGTCTTTCTTCGAAGAAAGTGCTCAGCAACGCCCGGCACTCTTCTTCCATTATCCCTTCTATTACATTCACTTTATGGCCAAAAAGACGATCTCCGTCAGCCGGCAGTAAGTTGACTACGGAACCGCACGCCCCGGCCTTGGGATCCCTTGCGCCAAAAACCAATAAGGGAATTCGGGCCTGGATAATGGCTCCCGCGCACATGGGGCACGGTTCGAGAGTAACGTATAAAATGGTCCCGAGCAACCTCCAGCTCGAGAGCCTCTCGGCCGCCTCCCTGATCGCCAGTATCTCGGCATGAGCCGTGGGATCGTTGGTTTCCTCGCGAGCGTTGCCCTTGACGCTCACGATCTCGTTGCCCTTGACTATCACGGCTCCTACCGGAACCTCGCCACGGGACGCCGAAAGCCTTGCGGCATCGAGCGCAACGGCCATGAACTCGCGGTGACCCACTTGACTTCACAGCCCTAGAATAAAGCCCTAGATGAAGGTTCAAACAAAGCCCCAGACAAAGCTCGGATAAACCCTCAGACAACCTAAATAAAACCCTGGTTAAAACTTCGGATAAAAATGGTGCGCCCGGGAGGACTCGAACCCCCGGCACGGGGTTTAGGAAACCCCTGCTCTGTCCACCTGAGCTACGGGCGCATCTGCCTCTTTATCTGACTTTTTATCACGTCACCTGAATGGTGCGCCCGGCAGGATTTGAACCTGCGGCCTCCGGATTCGTAGTCCGTCACTCTATCCGCTGAGCTACGGGCGCTCCTCTTTACTCGATTTATCCCTCTTGCCCTTATTTCCTCTCGGTTTCTCTCGCTATTCCTTCGTTTTGGGGCCCTATCGCCGGGCCGTATCGCCAAGCCCTTTTTGCTTCGGGCTTTTGGGATTCGTGGCGGAGGGGGCGGGATTCGAACCCGCGGAGGAGATTTAGTCCCCTCAACCGCTTAGCAGGCGGCTGCTTTCGACCACTCAGCCACCCCTCCTACCGCATTACAGCATCAATCATCACAGATGATAACACACAATCAGCGTAACCACAATGGCGGAGGGGGAGGGATTCGAACCCCCGAGGGACTTGCGCCCCTAACGGTTTTCAAGACCGCCGCGTTCAACCGCTCCGCCACCCCTCCCATAGATAAAGGCAGACGCTGGGCATCGGAATATTACCGGAAACCAATACTACGACCCCATGCGTCTTTGTAATGTCGGCAATGTGGTTTGATAGCTACGAAACTCGTTTCTTGCACCGTACATTGCTTCGTCTAAGAAGCGTCGCTTATGCGCAAAGTGCTCGTACTATGTGTGGTGAGAAAGCTGCTGCAACGTCTCCTGCGTCCAGCGTGCTGCCTTTAGTACCAACAGGACTATAGCACATGCCCCATGCCGTGTCAATCGATCATTTGGATACGGGCGGCCTTCTTCCCGGTTTTTGCGGTTTTTCGTCAAATTCGGCAGTAGCCGGGTCCTTTTCCGAACGACCCTCTATACGTTTGAGGCCACCGAGGTAGGGTCGTAGCTCACGTGGCACGGTGACACTGCCGTCGGCCTCTTGGCAGTTTTCCAATATGGCCGCTACCGTCCTGCCGACGGCGAGTCCGGATCCATTTAACGTATGAACGTATTCTGGCCGCGAACGTGCGGTTCTCCGAAACCGGATGTTGGCCCTCCTCGCCTGGAAATCCCCGAAGTTGCTACACGACGAGATCTCCACGTATCGCCCGTAACTCGGCATCCATACCTCGATATCGTACTTCTTAGCTTGGGCGAAACCCATATCCCCCGTGCACATTTCGATGACCCTATACGGCAGATCCAGCCGCCTCAATACTTCGGCTGCATCCTCGGTCAGTCGTTCGAGCTCCTCGAAGGACGTTTCTGGCAAAACGAATTTGACCAATTCCACTTTGTCGAACTGATGCTGACGTATCAGCCCTCTCGTATCCTTTCCGTGGGAGCCCGCCTCGGACCTAAAGCATGGGGTGTAGGCTACATAATACAAAGGCAACTCCGAGCCGTCCAGGATTTCCTCCCTATGCAAATTGGTCACGGGGACTTCCGCCGTCGGGACGAGATAAAATCCATCGCCGGCCAGGCGAAATGCGTCTTCAGCGAACTTGGGGAGTTGGGCCGTACCGATCATGGCCTTCTCATTGACCATGAAAGGAGGAAGGACTTCCGTATACCCCTGTTCTTTTACGTGCAAGTCGATCATGAAGGAGATGAGGGCGCGGACGAGTCTCGCTCCGACGCCCCAGAACACCGTGAAGCGCGAACCCGCAATTTTGGTAGCACGTTCGAAGTCGAGGATGCCGAGATTCGACCCGATATCCCAGTGCGCCTTGGGCTCGAACGCAAACTCCCTCGGTGTACCCCACCGGCGCACCTCTACATTCCCCGTTTCATCCGGCCCCACAGGAACACTCGGATGAGGGGGATTCGGGACCCATAGCAAGAGTTCCTGAAGTTCCTCCTCTATTCGCGCGACTTCCTCATCGAGTTCTTTTATGTGCGAAGACACCGCTTTCATTTCTTCGAGAAGGCCAACGGGTTCCTCGCCGCGTTTTTTCATCTCGCCGATCTTCTCCGACACCGTGTTCCTGCGGTACTTTTCCTTCTCTACCTCGGATAGGATGGACCGCCGCCGCCCGTCGAGCTCGAGGATCCTGTCGATGTCCACCTCGCCGTCCATGCCCTTTTTCTTCACGGCATCCCTGACCAAGTCCGGGTTCTGGCGAATGAATTTAACGTCAAGCACCCCTCATCACCCTATCAAGATTAATCTCGTACGGCGGATAAATTATGCCCTTCTCGGTGATAATGCCCGTCACGTACCGCGCCGGGGTCACGTCAAAGGCGGGGTTGCGAACCGCCACCCCGGCCGGTGCCACTTCCTTTCCGTTTATGACGACGACCTCAGCCCTATCGCGTTCCTCTATAGGTATGGCACTCCCGTTGGGAGTCGATATATCGAGGGTCGATATGGGCGCGGCGACGTAAAAGGGTATGCCGTGCTCCCGGGCTAGGACTGCAAGCCCGTAAGTACCGATTTTGTTGGCCACGTCACCATTGGCGGCCACCCTATCTGCGCCCACTATTACAATGTTAAGATCGCCCTTCCACATGAAGTACGCCGCCATATTGTACGTTATCAGGACAGCATCGATCCCATCCTGCAAGAGTTCCCAAGCCGTAAGCCGTGCGCCCTGAAGAAAGGGGCGCGTCTCATCTACGAAGACCTTGAATCTCTTTCCCTTTTCCCATGCCGCCCGTATTACACCGAGGGCGGTGCCATAGCCGCCGGTAGCGAGGGCCCCAGCATTGCAGTGAGTCAGGACCCCGTATCCCTCCCCGATTAGATGCGCCCCGTGAGAGCCGATGAGTTTATTGACCGCGACGTCCTCTTGGTGTATTTTGAGGGCTTCCACGGCGAGGTCTTCCGCTATATGTTTCAACGTCGACTGGGTAACGGTTTGGGTTTTCGCTCCGGCGACGGCTCGGGCCTTCACCTCGGCAACGGTTTGATGTGCTTTCCCCAGCATCCTGTCCACCGCCCACGCGAGGTTTACGGCAGTGGGACGTGCGGCTTTCAAGACCTCGGCCGCGCGCGTCATCTCCTTTAAGAATCCTCTGAGATCCGCGTCGGCAGCACCTCTATTTTCCTCAGTATTTTCCTCCGCCGCCCTCCGCGCCGCCAGGGCCATTCCGTACGCCGCCGCGATACCTATGGCGGGGGCCCCTCTCACTGTCATCGTACGAATGGCCTTTGCCACGTCTTCGGCGGTTTCACACCTGACTTCCTCGAATTCAAACGGTAAAAGCCGCTGGTCGACCATGTAGACGGCATCGCCGGTGAAGCGTAACGGTGAAAGCATTCCGGTTCGCCACCGGCCGTGTTCGGCTGCAATGCCGTGTTCGCCCGTAACATCTACGTTTACGTCGCTCACATCGGCGCTCGTCTCGGGCCTCACGTCTCTAGTCGCCCCTCTTTGGGCAACTCACGGCAGCGGCAAGCCCTTTTGGCCGGAATCTGTTCGATGACGGAGAAAATCAGAGACCGTAGACGCTCCGTATTTTCCTTGAATACCCGAACCACTTCCTCGTGGGTGACCGGGAGGATGTCGTCCCTTCCCTCAAGACCCACGTCGTAATCGGTTACCAGGGAGATATTCACGAAACAAAGACCGATCTCCCTTGCCAGGACGACCTCCGGGTATTGGGTCATATTGATTACGTCCCAACCCATCCGGTTGAACCATCGGCTTTCCGCCCTGGTTGAAAAACGCGGTCCCTGGATGACCACAATAGTCCCTTTGTCATGGAAGGGAACGCCTTCGCGCTTACATACCGATACGGCTACCTCCCTCAGTACGGGGCAATATGGGTCGGCCGTACTGACGTGTGTGGTCACGGGACCATCGTAGAAAGTATCTTTTCGACCCGTAGTCCGGTCGACAAACTGGTCGCAAATGACGAAGTCACCTGGTCTGATCTCGGGTTTGAGACTCCCCACGGCGCACGGTGACAAGACTGCGGTGACTCCCAGCTCCTTCAGTGCCCACAGATTGGCCCTGTAGTTTATGACATGTGGGGGATACTGGTGATGTTTCCCATGGCGAGGCAAGAACGCCACCCGGCGCCCCCTGACCGTGCCCACGGCTATGCTGTCGCTAGGCGCACCATAGGGTGTGTCTACCATTTTCTCCACCACGTCATCAAGGAGGCTGTAAAGACCCGTCCCGCCGATTACCCCGATCTCCGCCGAAAAGTCCTTCATCAACGAAGCCTCCCCTTCCAAAGTACTAACCGAGAAGTCTCACTCACCAGCACTACGAACGTCAAAAAGCCCTGGCTCCCTTTCCCACGTACTGACCGAGAAGTCAAAGTCCGAGGTCCTCACCGATGAGGACCACGGTTATGTCAGACATGCTCGGACGCCTTTCCACTATGGAGATGACATTACAGATCCTCTCGGGGCTCGAACAGTCGGAGCAGACTCCTGTTTCCGCACACGGCGTTTTATACCCGAGCCTCTTGGCATTCATGGGGGCCGCCACGTGCTTCACCCTCCACAGGGCGGAGTCGAGGTCCGGTACTATCTTGTTAATCCCCGCCACCACTATGACGCGTTTGGGGCCAAAAACCAACGACGCCACGCGGTTCGCCGTGCCGTCCATGTTCACAAGACGGCCATCCTCCACGATGGCATTGCATCCCGTGAGGAACACGTCGGACGTAAGGGCTCTCCTGCGTTCTTCTATTATCTGGGGGCCAGGCGGCGCTCCTACCGTTGTGATCATTGGATTTCCGCGATCTCTAAGCGCCTGTAGAACACCCACCTGAAGCAGCGTCAACGAACCGCCGAAACCTATCGTGGCGTTTACAGGAATCATTTCGAGGATCGTCTTTTTGGCCTCCTCCGAAGTCCGAACGTACTCGGCGCCAAATCCTCGGTTTTTCAACGCGACTAGAGTGCGTTCAACCCTGCCCGAGTTATACCAATCCCTTATCTCCTTGACCCGTTCATGGACTCCCACCAAACTACGCGGCGTCGGGGCCCCGGCTTTCAAGCCCGGGGGGAGACGCCGCTTCCCCCTTTCATGGCATATTCGTATCCGTCAGATGCCCCTGTGCTACCGGACAAATGACGGATAGCGATCTTCTTGTAGTCCCACGTTGCGGCCCGATCCTAAGTTGTAACCCGCGTGTTACCGTTCTTATCGGTGTTTTATCTGCCGGACTTTCGGTCATCCTTTGATGACCCCTAAGGGCCTTAACCTTGCCACGAGGGTCGAAATCCCCGCCGAATGGGTGACCCCTACGACCTCGTTTACGTCCTTATACACATCCGGGGCCTCTTCTACCAAAGAAGCGTCGCTCTTAGCCAGGACCAGTATGCCCCGTCGTCTCAATTCTTCGCGTAACGTCTTTCCCGTAAGCCCCTTCTTGGCGGCGCGTCGGCTCATCAACCTCCCCGCTCCGTGACACGACGACCCAAAAGTCTCTTCCATGGCCCGCTCTGTTCCCAGGAGGACGTAGGAATTCCTTCCCATGTCACCGGGCACCAATACCGGCTGGCCGACCTTTCGATATCGCTCCGGGATTTCCGGCCGGCCGGGTCCGAAGGCTCGGGTGGCTCCTTTTCTATGAACGCACAATTTGACCGGTTTTCCGTTCACCTCATGGGTTTCGATCTTGGCTATATTATGGGCTACGTCATAAAGCGTCTTTATCCCTAATCCCGCTCGAGAGCTCTCGAATACCTTCTCAAACGCCGACACCACGTGGTGCGCCAATATCTGCCGATTCGCCCAGGCGTAATTGGCGGCGCACACCATGGCCGCGAAATAGGATTTGCCCTCCGGGGAATTGATGGGGGCACATGCGAGCTGTTTATCCGGTACCCAAATGTCATATTTCTCCAAGGCGTCAGCCATGACTTCCACATAGTCCGTGCAGATCTGATGTCCGAAACCCCGTGATCCGGAATGGATTTGGGCCACCACCTGGCCCGAAAACAGGCCGAATTCCGAAGCCGCCGCCTCATTGAACACATTCTCTACTACCGACACTTCTATGAAGTGATTACCCGAACCGAGCGTACCGAGCTGACCAGCACCCCTTTTGCGCGCCTTACTCGACACCTGGTCCGGATCGGCGCCCCGCATGGCACCGCCTTCCTCGCAAGCCTCGAGGTCTTCCCACAGCCCGAACCCGCGCTCCACCGCCCATTCCGCACCGCGAGTCATCACGCCCCTCCAGTCATCCGGGTTCAAGCGGAGATCCCCTTCGGAACCGACTCCAAGGGGTATTTCCTCGAACAGACGATCCATCAGCCGTTCGAGGCGCGGTTTCGCTTCGTCCTCGCTGAGTGAGGTGAGGAGTATTCTTACACCGCAGTTTATGTCATAGCCTATACCTCCGGGTGCGATGACGCCGTCATCTACAGCCATGGCCGCGACTCCTCCGATGGGGAAACCGTAACCCCAGTGAATATCGGGCATGGCCAAAGACGCCCCGACTATACCGGGCATGCATGCCACGTTGGCGACCTGTTCAGGCGCCTTGTCCGCACGGATACTGGAAAGGAGATCCGGATCGGCGTAGATGATGCCCGGCACTTTCATCTGGGGTTTATACCCGCGGGGAATCCTCCACCTATAATCGTCTATTCTCTCCAGCGGGCCTTGCCACTTCTCGCCCTTTTCGTCCTGAGTAGACATAACCATCATACCCTCCGAAATGATCCGACCGACCGGGGCAGAGAGGGTCATGTGTCGAAAACCACTTCGATTCTCGTATCGGAAGCGACGATCCCGTGATAAGTGGCAGCCTTGATCCGGCTCGGCCGGCGTTCTTTCGCATCGGCGTGTCCTTGACCGATGCCGGTGATTCCGACGGTGATGCGTATTTGGGAACCCCCGTCCACGGAGCCCCTGTCCACCGCCAACCTCGAGACGTCCGATGGCTCGAAGCCCTCGGCGTCGTATAGATATATTATCTCGTTTAAGAGTGTTACCACCGCTCTTTCGAGGTTTGGGGCCGTCACCCGGATTTCTCTCTCGGTCTTTGCACGTATATCTTCAGATATATCCTCAAAGTAATCGCTTTGCCGTTCGCCAAGATCGGTTTCGGTTTTCGCAAGAAGCCTTATGACTCCTTTGATAAGTTCGAACATCGTCTCCTCGAGGGTTTTGCCGGTTGATGCCAGCCTGATGTCGGCGGTATGATCCAGTATTTCAAACCCTGGCGATCGAGACAACGGAATCCCCTTCTTCGAGTTTCATCAGGACGACGCCCCTGGTTACCCGGCCCTTTCTTGCCACATCTTTCACCCGAACGTGGATGAGGATCCCACGCGAAGAAATGATCATGATCTCGTCGTCTTCCCTCACGAGCCGCGCTCCGGCGACACAGGCCCGACCCTTCCCACGCTCAAGGGCTATGGCCTTGATACCCTTTCCGCCGCGCGAGTGAACGCTGTATTCATCAAGACGGGTCCGCTTCCCGAAACCGTCGTCCGCCACAAGCAGTACATCTTCGGCGAACCCGTGATCTTGGGTCCTTACGGTCTCAAGCGCCACGACTTCGTCCCCTTCGGGAAGGGTTATGCCTTTGACGCCTCGTGACGTCCGACCCGAAGGCCTCACATTGTCTTCCGGAAACCTGAGAGCCATCCCATTCTTCGTGAAGAGCATGATTTGTGAGTCGCCCTCCGTGATCCTGGCGCCGATGAGCTCGTCGCCCTCAAGGAGGTTTATGGCCGCTATTCCCTTGGTCCTCACGTTCTTGAAATCAAGCGCAGGGGTCTTCTTCACCAGACCCTTGGCGGTTCCCATTACTACGTAGGCGCCATCTTCCACAGGAGGACTCACCAAGATCGCGCTCACCTTCTCTTCCGGCTCGAAATCCAGGAGGTTCACGATGGCCTGGCCTCTCGCCTGGCGGCCGAATTCCGGCACCTCCAGAACCTTTAACCTGTATACCTTCCCCCGATTCGTGAAGAACATTATGGATTGGTGGGTGGTGGCGGTGAAAAGGTGTTCGACAAAGTCTTCTTCTCGCGTCTGGATACCCAAGAGCCCTCTTCCGCCGCGATGCTGGACCGGGAACGCCGACACGGGACACCTCTTGATGTACCCCCCGTGGGTTATGGCGACCACAACGTCTTCCTCTTTAACCAGGTCCTCCGGATCCATTTCCGCCACTTCGTCGACTATGGTGGTCCTTCTTTCGTCGGCGAAACTCTCTTTGATTTCGCGGAGTTCCGCTTTTATGATGTTGTCCACCATTTTCTCGCTGGCCAGCACGGCGCGGAGGTACTCGATGGTCTTTCTCAGTTCTTCGTACTCTTCCTCGATTTTCGCCCGCTCAAGTTGGGTGAGTCTCTGAAGCCTCATATCGAGAATGGCCTGGGCCTGTTTTTCGGACAGGCCGAACTGCCCCATAAGGCCTTCTCTTGCGGTTTGAACGTCTTTTGAGGAGCGAATCAGTTTGATCACGGCATCTAGGTTAGACAAGGCGATGCGGAGACCTTCCAATATGTGAGCCCTTTCTTCCGCCTTCTTCAGATCGAACCTTGTCCTCCTGACTATGACGTCCTTTTGGTGTTCGACATAGAGGGTAAGGGCCCGCTTCAGGCTGAGTACCTCGGGCCTGCCGTTCACCAGCGCCAGCATGATGATACCGAAGGTCTGCTGCATCTCGGTGAATGTGTAAAGGCGGTTGAGGACGACCCTCGGGTTTGCGTCTCTTCTGAGTTCTATCACGATTCTCAGGCCCGAACGATCCGTCTCGTCCCTGAGATCGGCTACACCGTCTATGCGTTTGTCGCGAATCAGTTCGGCGATGTGCTCGATGAGCTTTGCCTTGTTGACCTGATAAGGTAGTTCAGTGATGACGATCCTGTTCTTTCCGCCTTTATCGGGTTCAATGCTCGCCCTCGCCCGCATCACGACCGTACCTCGACCCGTAGCATAAGCCGACCGGATCCCGTCACGTCCCATGATGAGACCTCCCGTGGGGAAATCCGGGCCGGGGACGATGGCGAGCAGATCCTCTAGAGCGGCGTCGGGGTTATCGATTAGGTATGCGGCAGCATCGATCAGTTCGCCGAGGTTGTGGGGCGGTATGTTGGTAGCCATTCCCACTGCGATGCCCGAAGACCCATTGGCCAGGAGGTTTGGAAAACGGGAGGGCAAAACCAATGGCTCTTTCAGCGATTCGTCGAAGTTGGGCCCAAAGTCCACGGTCTCCTTGTCGATGTCTCGTAGCATTTGCAAAGCCGCACGCGAAAGCCGTATCTCCGTGTATCTCATAGCGGCGGGCGGATCCCCGTCGACAGAACCGAAATTACCGTGGCCGTCCACGAGCGGATAGCGGGTTGAGAAATCCTGGGCGAGCCTCACAACCGCTTCATAAATGGCGGCGTCACCGTGGGGGTGGTATTTCCCCATGACCTCCCCGACCACGCGGGCGGATTTTTTATACGGTTTATCGGGGCCCATGCCCAGTTCCTGCATGGACCACAGTATCCTGCGGTGTACCGGTTTTAGGCCATCCCTTACGTCCGGCAAAGCCCGGCTTACGATGACGCTCATGGCGTAATCCATGTAGGAATGGCTCATTTCCTTTTCGATTTCCACCGGCAGCACTTTCGCAAGGCTTTCGGCTTCCAACCGCATCACTTCTCCCCTTGGCCCGTTAACCCGAGATCGTACTCGGCGAGTTTTTAACCGATGGTGTCGAGGAACCTCACGTCCCCGGCGTGGGCACGGATGTATTCGCGGCGCGGTTCCACTTTATCTCCCATGAGAATGGTGAATATCTCATCGGCCGCCACCGCGTCTTCGATGGTGACTTGAAGCAGGGTCCTCGTCGCCGGATTCATAGTGGTCTCCCAAAGTTGTTCTGGATTCATCTCGCCAAGACCCTTGTAGCGCTGAACGGATACGTTATGGCCGTCGCGCCCCAGTAAGTCCAGGTAGCGGGTTAACTCCCCTTCCGAATATAGGTACTTCTCTTCCTTGCCCGCCTTTACGAGAAAGAGCGGGGGCTGGGCGATGTATATGTATCCTTCCTCGATCAAGGGTTTCATGTATCTGAAAAAGAACGTAAGCAACAGAGTCCTTATATGCGCGCCGTCCACGTCGGCGTCCGTCATGATTATCACTTTACGGTAACGCGCCTTGGATATATCGAATTCATCTCCGATACCCGTCCCGAGGGCCGTTATCATCGCCCTTATCTCGTCGTGGCCCAAAACCTTGTCCAGACGCGACTTCTCGACGTTCAGGATCTTCCCCCGAAGGGGCAGGATGGCCTGAAAACGCCTGTCCCTTCCCTGTTTTGCTGAGCCGCCAGCTGAGTCTCCTTCCACGAGAAATAGTTCGCTCTCTTTCGGATCCTTTGAAATGCAATCGGTGAGCTTGCCCGGAAGGGACGCCACTTCAAGGGCGCCCTTTCGCCGGACGAGCTCCTTCGCCTTTCGCGCCGCTTCCCTAGCGCGAGCCGCGCTGAGGGCTTTCTCTCCGATTTTCTTGGCTACGGAGGGCGTCTCTTCGAAAAATGTCGAAATCGCCTCGCCCACCACCGAGTTGACGATCCCCAAGACATCGCTGTTGCCGAGCTTCGTTTTGGTTTGACCCTCAAACTGCGGTTCCTCGAGTTTCACGTGAAGCACGGCTGTGAGGCCTTCCCTCACGTCCTCTCCCGTAAGTGCCGTGTCCTGCTCTTTCAGGAGAGAGTACTTCTTCACATATTCGTTTACGGCGCGCGTCAGCGCCATCTTGAAACCGGCCTCATGGGTGCCGCCTTCGATTGTCCTTATGGTATTGGCGAAGGAGAGGATGTTCTCCACGTAGGAATCGTTGTATTGGAGAGCGGCTTCGACCTGACAGCCGTTTCTCTGCGCGGATACGTAAATCGGCTCAGGGTGAATGGGGTCTTTGTTCCTGTTCAGAAGCTTCACGAAAGCCACTATACCGCCGTCGTAGCAGTAGGAGGCCCCCTGTCCGGTCCTCTCATCGGATATGTTTATGGAGAGCCCTTTGTTTAAGAAGGCGAGTTCCCTGAGCCTTTGGGACAGTATATCATAGTTCCACTCAATGTCCTCGAATATCTCCGAATCCGGCAAAAAACGCACTTCCGTGCCGGTGGAATCCGCCTTCCCTTCCTCGATCAGATCGGTAACCGGCTTGCCGCGCTCATACTTTTGATAGTAGATGCGACCGTCCCTTCGGACCCGCACCACCAGCCACTCCGAAAGCGCGTTGACCACGGACACTCCTACCCCGTGGAGGCCTCCTGAGACCTTGTACAAGCCGCGCCCGAACTTGCCGCCCGCATGAAGCATCGTGAGGGCCACTTCTACCGCCGGCCTACCCACTTTTGGCTGTATCTTGACCGGAATGCCTCGACCGTTGTCCACCACGCCCAAGGACCCGTCTTTGTAAATCGTCACCTCTATCCGGGTGCAAAAACCGGCTAAGGCCTCGTCGATGCTGTTGTCCACCACTTCAAACGCAAGGTGGTGTAAGCCCCTCGGCCCCGTGGAACCGATATACATGCCCGGGCGCCGCCTGACCGCTTCCAGGCCCTCGAGTACTTGGATTTGGTTTTCGTCATATTCTACCATGGGCGCTCACATCCGCAGTCACACGTTTCCTCAACGTCGAAGTCGCAATGGGTGATATTATCACTTCGTTGTCAAGCACGAGTATGGATTCGCGCTGACCGTCCGAAACATCCGTCAGCCTCTTTTCGGCGCGGGCCACCTCTATGAATTCTTTCGTGGCAGGTGACCCAATGACCGCCTTATAGTTGAGTATTGCCACAATCTCCTTGGTCATGATGGCGACCTGACTTCCTACGTGAAGTAGCACGTACGAAACCTCCTTAGACGACGGATACATGCGATGCCGGATATAAAGCCCACCCCCGGTGTCGGGGATGCGCCAAAGGTCTTACCGCCACCGCGGCAGCCCTTACTCTTTAGCGGCCGTGCGTGCCCTCGCGGCCGCCCTCGCTCTCTTGAAGGCTTCGAAAAGCATATCCGTCGTGATATCGCGGCGCGTAGCGACCTCGAGGCGCCGGCTACTTGCGCCGTTTGGTCCCGTTATCTCGCACCCGCCGCCTCTTTTGATCCCCCGGGCGTATGGGACCGGGGGTCCCGATACGAACTCGGAACGACCGTCTTGACCGTCATATTCCCGGTCATCTTGCAAAAGAGCGGCATCTCCTAAGACCTGTTCGGGCGCCTGAATCCGAAACCTGATGTCTTTCAAGACTGCCTCGCCGACCACGCGATTGAGTCTCGAAAGGATTTCGGTTTTGAGCAGCGTGAGCTGGTGGGCCCACGTAGAAGTCTCGACGCCCACATAAAGCCGCCCATCTTTAACCGACAGCACTGACGTCCTTTTGGCGATTTCAGGACCCACAACCGCATTCCAAGCGGAAGCGGCGGTGATTTCCTTCGCGCGGCGTTCCCCACCGATACGGTTTATCAAAGACCATAATATCGAGGATAAGGGTTGTATAGATCCGCCGTCAGCCGTGCGGCGCCGCGGGCCACCGTCGGCGGCGTTTAAAACCGTTTCTGGTATAGACCTCCCATTATCAATGGTACGGCACCCTGGCTTCACGAAATCTACCCTCTATTCGTACTTTCTGCCATCTACCAGAGATCCTTTTGTCACCCCATGTTTTTGCTACCTTCCACTGGGGCTCCTTATGACGGGCCCTTCCGCCCCGGAGGTAACCTCAAAAACCTCGATACCATACGGAGTGCTTTCGTCTGAACCCTTTAACCATAATACCACATCCTGCAGGGATGTCGTGGTAATTAGGACTTGACCGCCCGAGAACACATTGCGGAGGAGCTGGCTCCTTCTCAATTCATCAAGCTCCGAGATTACGTCGTCAAGGAGGAGGACCGGAACCTCTCCCGTCGTTTTGGTCAATAACTCGACCTCGGCAAGACGCAGTGACAGGGCGACCGTCCGCTGTTGACCTTGAGAACCAAAAACCCGGGCGTCCTTGGAGTCTACAAAGAACGCCACGTCGTCCCGGTGGGGGCCGACGATTGTGTTACCGAGATGCCTTTCCTTTGCCCTGTTACGGGCCAGGGATTCGAAAAGAAAACCCTTGACGTCCGATGTCTTGACGTCACTCGTCGGATCCGTCGCTTCTGCCCTCGCTTCTGTTCTCGACAGTGTCTTCGCTTGCGTCTTCGCTTGCGACGCCACTTGTAACGCCGCTTGCGTCGTCGCTTGCGTCGCCGTCAGAAGATCATCGCCTCCCAGGCCTCCATCGGCGTCTCTTCCGGCGATCATGTAGTACATGGAAAGCTCCTCCGCTCCGGCGACCAGGGTCTCATAATAGCGCGAGGCGGACTTCGATATCTCAGCGAGGAACCGCTGCCTTTCCGATACAATACGGCTCCCCGTGGTCGCAAGCCTCTCCTCCCATATGGCGTAGACCTCTTCCCTGACTTCTTGGGATCTCAGGAGCGCGTTTCGTTGGTTCAAGGCTCGAGTGTACTCCCACAGTTCCTTGGCGTAGGTTTTTGAAGCCCTTGAAATCAGGAGGTCCAGGAAAGCGCGTCGTGACGCGGGTGGACCTTTGACTATGTATAGGTCTTGGGGAGAGAAAACCACTACACTCGGCCATTGACCGCCGCTACCGTCATAACGTCGAAAGGCTCGCTTCCCGTCCACGCTTATCCGTTTTGACCCATCAAGAACGTAGTTTACCGCAAATCGCTTCTGTTTTCCATATAGTTCCAGATCGGCGTATATGCAAAAGCCGTGCGCATCCCACTTCACCAAATCCCTGTCACGGGTTGTGCGAAAAGAACGCCCGATACTCAAATAATAGACCGCCTCTATGATGTTAGTCTTTCCTACCCCGTTTGGTCCGTAGAATACATTTACATCCGGGGTAAGTCGGATGTCCTGGTACCCGTAATTGCGGAAATTATGAAGCAACAAACGGGTGATTCGCACCCACCTAATCCCCCTATCCGATTTTTAGAGGAAGCACTACGTAAAGAAAGTCGTCACTATGGGCGGGTTTCAAAACGGAAGGTGCTTCGATTCCTGAGATTCCGAAGAACACCGTGCTTTCCTCGATGACGTCGAGGCCCTCAATGAGGAAGCGGGCGTTGAAAGCCACGTTCAATGGTTCGCCTTCAACTATGGCCTCTAGCACTTCAACGACCTCTCCTACACCCGGCGTGTTGGACCTCACCGTGACACTATCTTCCGATATCTCCAAAAGGATGGGATTGGTAACCCCCTTGGTCATCAAGGAAGCCTTGTCGCACGCGCTCCTGAATGCATTCCGATCCACCCGGAAGGAGGTTTTGAACTGTTTCGGTATGACCCTCTCGTATTCGGGAAACCTCCCCGATAACAACCTAGAAAATACCCAAGTTCGGTTCCAGGTAAAGTAGACGCCTTTTTCGTCAAGGGCGACATTAACCTGATCTGCATCACCGGTCAATCTCAATAATTCGAGGAGTGTTCGCACGGGTATTATCGCATTGAATTCGGTCCTGGCAGGGGCTGCACTCCGTTGCGTGGATGCCATATCCGCATCCGACGATGCCGGCTTCGAACGAGCTTCGGACACGGTGAGTCGCACCCCGTCGGTACATACTGCTCTCATCCTTCCCTCCTCCACAAGAAGAAGCATACCACCGAAAATCGGTCTTGATTCTTCTTTCGCAGCGGAGAAAGTCGTTTCTCTTATCAACTTGCGAAGCGCTTTGGCCGGTATCGATATACCCTCTGAAGGGCACTCATCTATGGACAGAAAACCTTCGGCCGAATAACCGTGAATCTCGCATTGTCCGGAGTTCCACTTGAGGGTGCATATAAGGTTGTCCGAGTCCGAGAGCCTTAAGTTCTCGGGGGGTATACGTTTGACCAGTTCGACGAAATACCGAGCCGGCAGGACGATCGCTCCGGGGCTGTCGATCTCAGCGTCGATATGCCGGCGTATGAAAAGGTGTGAATCGCTTCCTTCGAGATAAAGGCCGTTCTCTAAGGTCTTTATAAGGACGCCCCCGAGTTGAGGCACGTTGCCGGAATGATCTACAGCCCGTTGTACTGCTAAGAGGCCTTCCAACAAAGACGGTTGCGGCACCCGTATGTCCATCAGCATTTTCCCTCCCTGCGCAGTCTCCGTGCCTGTTCCAGTAGGTTCCATCCATCAAGTTATCAAGGTTTCATCTGTCAAGCCATCAAGGAACCCCATTTTAGCAGGGCAAGTAGGTTTAGGTCGCTCTTTGCGGTGCGTGGGGCCTTTACGGCGCGATCTCCGTAGGACGATTCCCAACAACAGGCTGTTGGTGATTTCTCTACGAAAAGAATTATTTCCTTGTTCCGGAGAGGCATCGGGGGATGTGGATGGGTGGTACTAATGAATCTACTAGCTGAATATATGTCTTAGATTCAAAGATTTAAAGTGACAGTAGTAGGCGGGTGGATTCTGTGGATAAAGGCGTTGGTTGAAGGTCTGGTGCGGTGCGGGTTGTTGGCAACCTTGTGGACGAAAGGAAGGGTTGTCCACACGTGGGGGAGGAGGGTCACCGGAGCGGGTCATCGTATTCATGTTATTAACAGTCAGGGCACAGCGCATCCACAGGATATACACAGCATGTCCACACCGTGGTCGGGTACTTCGGGTACGGTACACTCGGGCGGTTGAGGTGCTTGAGGTGATAAAGGTGATATTGGTGGCGCGGTTGGACGAGATCGCGGGTAGGGTAGAGTACCCTCCCTTACGGAAGGGGACTTCGCGGATGAGTTAAGTGGATGAATGGAATGAGTCAAGGGAATGACTTGATTTGACGGCCGGTGACAGCCGGGCGGATTAGGAGGCCGTTCCGGTTTTTATGCGGTTTATGAGGCTTTGAATTACCGAGCGCAGCACAGAATCGTCCTGTATAGCGCTGGAAATCTTTTCGCACGCATGAATGACGGTTGTATGATCGCGGCCGCCGAAATACTCACCTATTCTTGGCAAAGAAAGGTCTGTAAGCTCGCGACAAAGGTACATGGCTACTTGTCTTGGAAAAGCGACTGATCTGTTTCGCCGTTTTGTATTCAGGTCATCGACGGCGATACCATAGTGATCCGCCACCACGTTCTGAATGAGCTCCGCGGTCACCTTCGTGGGCCTATTGGCCGGAAGCATGTCGCGTAGCGCATTCGCGGCAAGATCAAGGGTGATTTTGGAATTACTCAGCGCAGAGTATGCGACGACCCTTATCAACGCCCCCTCGAGTTCCCGGATGTTGGATTCGAACTGAGTTGCAATGTATTGAATGACATCTTCAGGTATGTTCAGTTTCTCTATGTTCGCCTTCTTTTTGAGGATGGCGATCCTGGTCTCGAGATCCGGCGGTTGAATGTCGGAGATTAGACCCCACTCAAAACGAGAGCGTAGCCTGTCTTCGAGCGTAGCTATTTCCTTCGGGGGCCTGTCGCTCGAAATGACGATCTGTTTCGCAGCGGCATGAAGCGCGTCGAAGGTATGGAAGAATTCCTCCTGGGTGGTTTCTTTTCCCGCGAGAAACTGGACGTCGTCGACCAGGAGCACGTCGGAGTTCCTGTAGCGGTTACGAAATTCGGCCGTTTTGTGGTCGCGTATGGCGTTTATGAGCTCATTGGTGAAGGTTTCGGTTGAGAGATATACTACGCGGGTACCGGGAGAGTGTAGCAATACAAAATGACCGACCGCCTGCATCAAGTGGGTCTTACCCAAGCCGACTCCCCCATAGATGAACAGTGGATTATAGGCTTTGGCGGGGGCTTCGGCGACGGCCAAAGCGGCAGCATGGGCGAAGCGGTTCGAGTTCCCTACCACAAAGGTCTCAAAGGTGTATCTTGGATTGAGGGGTCTACCAAGGGAATCCCCGTTTGCAGCGTATAGGTCGAGGTCGGTGCCGGAGAGATCTGCGTCGGAGGGTTCGAAAACCTCCATGGATGGGGGTATCACGAACCTGAGCTCCACATCCCGCTCCATGACTTCGCCCAAGGAGCGTTTGATCAGGGAGGAGTAGCGTTGTTCGACCCAATCGCGGAAGAACTCGTTCTGTACTCCGATCACCATGATATCGTCGTACAGGGCGAGGGGCTTGGTGTTTCGTAGCCAGGTCTCGAAACTCGGCTTCATAAGTTCCTTTTTCATCCTATCGAGGGTTTTCGTCCAGAGGTCAGAGAGATCCGGCACCATGCGTGGAAGCCCCCCATCGAAGGACTTATCAACAAATCTATCCACAGAGATATTCACACCATGTGGATAACCATGTGAGAACTGCTGATAAGGTCGAAGTCGCCCCAGCCATAGGGGGACTGGGGCTTGTCTACAGGAACATGATACCAGAGGGGAGGGGAGTTATCAACGGCGTTATGTCTCCATTGTGAATTCGTTAAGGAGAGGGGAGGAATGAGGGAAGGGAATTTGCTCTCGGTTTCTGAGAGTTCCTCGCCGAAGAGAAGTTATATACGAAGAGAAGTTATATACCGAGGAGACTCCGATGACGTGGATGACGTCTAAGATCCGCCCGGGCGGCCCCGACTGAGGCGGACGGGGCGGGATTTCTTGACAGTGGATTCCGGGCTAGGATATAATTTTCCTGAGTTTCGGGCAGGAGGATTTGACGTGAAGAGAACGTATCAACCGAAGGTTAGGAGACGAAAAAGGGTTCACGGTTTCCTCCAAAGGATGTCCTCCACGGGCGGCAGGCGTGTCCTCAAGGCGCGGAGACAGAAAGGTCGCCACAAGCTGACGGTCTGATCATCCCCCGGTTTTAGGTGTTTTAGGTGCGGAGGATTTCCTCGAGATGGTCGAGCGACTTCGTAAGCCCTGGGAGTTTCGACGAGTGTATGGCCAAGGGCGGTGTTACGTCGGGAAGTGTACGAAGCTCTATGTGATTTCTGGCCCACGGAACATAACGAAAGTGGGCTTTTCAGTTGGCAAGCGGGTGGGTAATGCTGTAGAGCGGAATCGGATCCGGCGTTTGATGAAGGAAGCTTATCGGGATCTCGCCGGTCAGGTCCGGGGCGGCGCGGAGGTAGTGTTTGTGGGGAGAAGGGCTGCCCTGGATGCTGGCTTTTGGGGCGTGAGGGAATGCATGGACGACCTTCTCAAGCGAAGTGGGCTTATACGTGGAGAAAGGTCATGAAAAAGGCTCGGGGCGGATCGGAGGAATCCGGAGGTGAGTAGGGATTTCCGCCTGGCGATAAAGCGCGTAATCATTTTGTGCATACGATTTTATAAGGCGTTCATTTCACCGCTATTGCCGAACTACTGTCGTTATTATCCGAGTTGTTCCTCTTATGCCATTGAAGCCGTGGAGAAGTACGGAGTAATAACGGGCCTTTGGTTGAGTGGGAAGCGTATTCTGAGGTGTGGCCCGTGGCATCGGGGAGGCTATGATCCGGTTCCCTAGAGGGGGTTTTCCGTTTGGGTTGGCTCAGAGAGATGATGCTCGAGGGGCTTGAGTACTTTTTTGCCCTGACCGGGAGTTACGGATACGCCATAATACTCTTAACGGTGGCGATAAGGACCGTCCTCCTTCCCTTTACGGTGTTGCAGACGCGCTCGACCTTGAAAATGCAGGAACTGTCTCCGAAAGTGGAAGCCCTTAAGAAGAAATACAAGAACGATGCGGCCAGGCTTAATAAGGAAATAATGGAGTTATGGAAGAAGAATAAGGTAAATCCATTGTCGGGCTGTTTTCTCCTACTGATTCAACTTCCTTTTTTCTTCGCGTTTTTTCAGGTGTTGAGCTCATACTCGTATCATGGACCCGCTTCTTTTCTTTGGATCGAGCACCTCGGAAAACCCGACAGCCTTTATATACTGCCGGCATTGGCTGCAATCACCACGTACTGGCAATCCAAGATCGCGATGCCCTCTACCCCCGAGGCCGCTTCGCAGCAGGCGTTCATGCTTTACGGGATGCCTATCTTCATTTTAGCCATCAGTGTGAAATTCGCCGCCGGGTTGGCACTCTATTGGGTTGTACAGAACATTTACGGAATCGTACAGCAATATCTCATGCCCAAGAGTAAGACTGTCAAGGAGGGGGCTGCTGAAAGCCGATGAGTTCTGTTGGAGGTAAGGCGATGAGGTCCGTAGAAGCGAAGGGCAGGACCATCGACGAGGCGATCTCCAACGCACTGACACTGCTAGGAGTTCCACGGGAACGGGTGGCGATAGAGATACTGGAGGAGCCCTCTAGAGGGATTTTTGGGATGCTAGGAGCTCGAGAGGGAAGAATACGCGCCACCGTCAAGGAGAATAAGGAGGAATTCGTACACGATTTCCTCGGCCGGGTCTTCAAGGCCATGGATCTTGAGGTGAAAATGCACAGCCGAACGGAGAACGGATGCATATGCTTCGATATCGAGGGGCCAAACCTGGGCGTTCTGATCGGAAGACGGGGTCAGACGCTGGATGCCCTTCAGTACATCGTAAACCTGGCTGCGGGAAAAGCCACGGGTGAGGGCGGTCGGATAACCCTGGACGTAGAGGGATACAGGAAGCGCAGGAACGAGGCGTTGGTAAGGCTTGCCAAGCGTATGGCCGAGAAGGCCAAGAGGACGGGACAGCGCGTTGTGATGGAACCCATGGGCGCGGGAGAGAGAAGGGTCATCCACCTGGCCCTGCAGAACGATCCCGACGTAAGCACGCGGAGCGAGGGAAACGAGCCGTACCGTAGGGTAATAATCAGTGCGGTGAGGAGATAATCGGAGCTTGGGGTCAGTCGCCCTCGGATGGATTGTTGGGTGTTGAGATCGGAGGATCCGGCACCCAATTTTGTATCATTGGGGATAAGAAGGCGGTATGAGGGGCGAAGTGACGAAGGGCCGGTCGGCCCGCGGGTCAAATGTGAGAGCGGGTCAAATGTGAGAGAACGAGGCGGTATGCCGCACTTAGTATCCCCGGGAGCTGAGTAGGGAACATGGATAGAAGATCCGTAGGGATTTCGGTGAAACCCACAGAGGAAGTGGATACCATCGCGGCCATCGCCACACCGGTAGGTGAGGGCGGTATCGGAATAGTACGGATGAGTGGACCACAAGCGCTCAAAATAGCGTTGCGGGTATTCAATAGGCGGAGCACGGGACGCGGTCACGGGCGTGATGAAGACGGGAAAGCAGGGCTTGGCGAGGGAAACGGGGGCCAAAGACCAAAGACTGGGGGCGAGCTCTCGGGCTCCGTCGAGGAAAAAGGGCGCGGGCCTCTGGGTGCGGTGGACGCGGGGGAAGCGGGGGAAGGGCTCAAGCCCCGACGCATCTATTTGGGTTGGATTGTCGACCCGGCTGACGGTCGTGTTTTGGACGAGGTGCTGCTTTGGTTCATGGCCGGGCCCCGGTCGTATACCAGGGAGGACGTGGTGGAAATATCGTGTCACGGCGGGGCTACACCCCTCAGGGCGGTTCTTAGGCTGCTCTTGCGGGAGGGCGCAAGGCTTGCCGAACCAGGGGAGTTCACGAGGCGGGCATTCATCAACGGGAGGATAGATCTCGCTCAGGCGGAAGCGGTTCTTGATACCATAAGGGCTAAGACCGATGCGGCGTTGGAGGTGGCCGTAAAGCAACTTAGGGGGAGCATTTCCGGGGAAATTGAGCGTATGACAGGTGAGTTAGTCGGAATACTCGCGAGGATAGAAGCGCAGATAGATTTCCCCGATGAAGAGCTCGGCGAGGACGTAGACGTGGTTTGGAGAGATACGGAGATCATAATCAAGGGGGTGCTCGATAAGGTCGAGGAGTTGCTGGACACGGCCGAGGCCGGCATTGTCTTAAGAAAGGGCGTTCGGGTGGTAATAACGGGGAAGCCCAACGTGGGTAAGTCTAGTTTACTGAATGCACTTGTGGGGTTCGAGCGCGCAATTGTGACGGCCATTCCGGGGACGACGCGCGACGCCATCGAGGAGACGGTATTCATTGGCGGGTTGGAAATGGTGCTAACCGACACGGCGGGGCTACGTCAGTCGGCTGACGAGGTCGAGGCCATAGGGATCGAGCATACCTTGAGGGCGGTTTCGCAGGGAGATCTGGTTTTAGTGGTTCTCGATGATACGACGGGCCTCCAAGAAGAGGATCGGGTGGCGCTGGACTTAACGAAGGGCGTCGATCGAATTGTAGTGGTCAATAAAGAGGACGTAGGGGCGGGTCGTATCCGGGACGTTGCGGTACGGGAAATAGCGGGGGATGCTCCGATTGTCAGAGTCTCCGCTCGAGAGGGTATTAACATAGGGCTGCTCAGGCACACGATAGCGGAAATGGCAATGGCAAAGCTCGAGCGCGGCATCGGCCGGACGCTGCCGGAGGTCACGGTTACCCGGGAGAGACATGCGGAGGCCCTGAGGAGCGCGAGAAAGTCGCTGGGGGAGGCGTTGTCTGCCATTGAGGAGAAGGTGCCCTTAGATATGGTGGCCATAGACATAAGGAGGGCACTGGGATCACTCGGGGAAATTACGGGAAAGACGGTGGACGATGCGGTCTTGGATCGGATATTCGGCGAGTTCTGCTTGGGGAAATGAGATGTATGTCCGAAATTGAATGGGAAGACCGATACGACGTAATCGTGATAGGGGGCGGACATGCCGGTTGCGAAGCGGCTTTGGCCGCGGCGAGGCTCGGGTGTAGGACGCTCATGCTCGTGCTGGACAAGGCGGCTATTGCCCTAATGCCGTGCAACCCTTCGGTGGGAGGCCCGGGAAAAGCGCAGCTGGTGCGGGAGGTTGACGCGCTTGGCGGGCAAATGGGGATCACAGTGGATCACTCTTATCTGCAGCTACGGATGCTGAATACCGGCAAGGGTCCGGCGGTCTGGTCTCTTAGGGCTCAGGTGGACAGGCGCGATTACCCCCGGAATATGATGAGAGCCCTCGAGGGCGAAAGGAATCTCACGGTGTATGAAGGTATGGTCAAGGACATGGTCTCGGAAGGAAAGCGCGTGATGGGGGTCTTACTGTCTGGTGGGCGAAAAGTGGGATGTAAGTCTCTGGTGGTAGCCACGGGGGTGTACCTCTCGAGCAGGATCATCATAGGAGAGAAGTCCTTCAGTAGCGGCCCCATGGGTCAGAAAGCCGCAGTGGGGTTGAGCGAGGCATTCGAGCGCGCAGGGGTCAGGTTAAGGAGGTTTAAAACCGGAACATCGCCGCGAGTGAAGAGGGACGGGATCCGCTTTGAGGTCATGCAGCGACTCGACGGTGACCCTAAGCCGCAGGGATTCTCTTTCCTTTCGGCGAGACCGGCACCGGACGGAAAAGGGAGAGAACAGATCCCCTGTTATCTGACGTATACGACTGCTCGGACCAGGGAAATCATCAGGGCGAACATTCATCGCGCACCCTTGTTCACAGGCGAGATAGTGGGGATCGGCCCGCGATACTGTCCTTCAGTGGAAGACAAGGTCATGAGATTTCCACAGAGGGAGCGTCATCAGGTTTTCCTGGAACCCCAGGGAAGGGACATGGACGAGATGTATCTTATGGGGCTATCCACAAGCCTGCCTGAGGACGTACAGGTGGAAGTGGTCCACAGCGTACCGGGCCTGGAAGAGGCCGTGATATCGAGACCGGGGTACGCCATTGAGTACGACTGCCTGGATGCGGGAGAGCTTGGGCCGTACCTTGAAATCAAGCGTTTCGAAGGAGTGTTCTCCGCGGGGCAGGTGAACGGGACTTCGGGGTACGAAGAAGCGGCTGCTCAAGGGCTGGTTGCCGGAATTAACGCCGCAAGGTATGCGAAAGGGTTAAGACCTATACGGATCACCAGGGACCGTGCTTATATCGGAGTGATGATAGACGATCTTGTCACGAAGGGGACCGACGAGCCATACCGTATGCTGACGGCGCGGGCAGAACATCGCCTTCTTCTAAGGCAGGATAATGCGGACCGGCGACTTACCGAGTTCGGGCGATCGCTAGGGCTTGTCGGCGACGAGAGGTATTCGAAATACCAGGAGAAGATGAGGCTTCTTGGGGAACTGCTTGCGAAACTCGAGGAAATCAGGAGCCCGGAAGGTGTCAGCCTGAAGAAGGTTTTGAGGAACCCGGCGGTCAGGGTATGGGATTTGAGGGAGTATTGGAAGGATATTGTCGAGTGGCCCGAAGAGGTTTTGGAAGAAGCGGAGATAGAGGTAAAGTACGAAGGGTACATAACTAAGGAATTGGAGCTAGTCGAACGAATGAGGAGACTCGAGGAGAAAGAAATCCCGGAGGATCTGGATTTCCAAAAACTGGTGGCCCTGTCCAAGGAAGGCAGGGAGAAGCTTGAGCGCATGAGGCCTGTGTCGGTGGGGCAAGCGTCGCGAATACCCGGGGTCACTCCGGCTGACATCGCGGCATTACTGGTGTACCTACGGGGGAGGAAGGACGCACCGGCCGGGTGAGCGGGGAAGAAGAGGTGCCGGAACCGATAGGAGGAAGACGGGCTATGGATATGAGGGAGATGCGCTAAGTATTATGGAGGGTCGGCGGGAGGATGAAGCGGGACTGGCCAGGGTCATCATGGGGGAGTTGCTCAGGGTCTTAGACGAGGAACCGACATTGGAGTTCGTCCGTTACAAGGCCGCTACGCTGGCGGCGTATGGCGCAAAGGTACTGAGGGCTACGACCCACAGGGATTTGGTCGGAAACATTTCACCGGAAGGTATGGCGAGGGACCACTTGTTGGATTCACTCGCTTTGTTTGTTTTCGAGGATGTTGAGGAGAACGCAGCGCTGGTGGACGTCGGCAGTGGAGCGGGGTTTCCGGGGGTTCCTCTTGGTATTGTTAGGGAGGACCTGAGCGTTACGGCTTTAGAGGTACGTAAAAAGCGCGCGGAGTTTCTCAGGGAGACTAAGAGAGAAATGGGTCTATTTTGGCTTGAAACGGTGGAGCTCCGCGCGGAGATCGCGGGAAGAAACCCAAAAATGAGGGAGCGATTCGATTGGGCCGTGGCGAGGGCCGTAGGGTTATTGCCGGAAGTGCTGGAGTACTGCCTTCCGCTGGTGAAGGTAGGAGGAAAAGCGGTCTTATGGAGGGGTAGGGCGGTCGCGAGCGAAGTCGAGGAGGCTGAAAGGGTCTCGCGAGAGCTTGGAGGAAGGGTGTGCCGAGTGCATGAGTACGGCTCACAAGCGGAGGGCGGATCGTACAGGGGACCAGAAGGGAAAAGGGCTTTACTGGTGATCCGGAAGGTGGAGAATACACCGCAGGCGTATCCGCGAGGGGTTGGAGTGCCTCGAAAGAGACCGTTGAAGTGAGATAGGGCGTTGTACGACGCGGCGTCAATCCTACGGGTGTTTCCCGAGTGCAGGAAGGACAGGGCGCCCAGACGGCGAATACTTCCATAAAAAGGCAGATGATTTTCCGGGAGAGCCCACAGAAGGCCGTTGTGGGATTGAGCGTACAAGGGCCTAAAGGCGAGTGCGAATCGCGGCTTAATGTTCGAAACGATAGCGGGAGCGGATCTTCTTTTCGTTGGCCGTAAAGGGCGCAGAAGGGCGATGTGATATACAGACGAAGGTGGTCTATTGAAAGGAGGAGGGCCGGATGGGCTACAGGCTGTTTGGAGGGAGAAACCGTGCGGCCGGTGGCGAAGGCGGGTCGCAGGGGAGAATACCGGGGTTTTCTTCGTCTGAAGTGGCGAGAATCCCCATAGATTCCATCCTTCACAACCCTTACCAGCCAAGGGAGAGCATCCAAGAGAGCTCCCTGGAAGAGCTGGCCTCCTCCATCAAGACTCACGGGGTTCTCCAACCGATCATCGTGAGAAAGGCGGGGAAAGGTTTCGAGGTAGTGGCGGGGGAACGGCGGCTGAGGGCGGCACGGTTGGCCGGACTGACGGAGGTTCCGGCCATCATAAGGGAGTGTACGGATCGGGATCAGGCGCTTCTGGCATTGGTGGAAAACCTACAAAGAGAGGACCTCAATCCGATAGAGGTGGCCCGGGGATATAAGGTGCTGCTCGAGGAGTTTGGGCTAACGCAGGAGGAACTTGCGGCGGAGCTGGGGACGAGCCAGTCGTCTATATCGAATAAACTAAGGCTTCTAAAGCTACCGGAGGAAATAGTGGAGGCTATTTCCCGGGAAATAATCACCGAGCGGCATGCGAGGGAAGTGTTGAAGGTAGACGGGGAAGAGGCGCAGATGCGTGCCTTTCGGGAGATATGCAACTCGGGGTTGACCGTACAGGAGACGGAATGCCTCGTATCAGGAATGCTCTCTCGGGGTGAAGCGGCTGCATCGGGCGATTTTGGGAAAGGCAGAGGGCGTGTCGAGGGAAGGAAGATGAGGGTGGGGATTTACAGGGACCTACGGATATTCTTGAATTCCTTCAGGCAGGTGGTGAAGGAATTGAGGAAAGCAGGGGTGGGGGCCAGTCTTGAGGAGGATGAGGACGAACAGTATATCCGGGTTACGGTTAGAATCAAGAAGCCAGGCATCGCAAAATGAGGGAATGAAGGGGGCGGTCGCAAGTGCGGCGATTCGGCGATTCTATGGGCGGCGGGTAGACCTATACCCTGCGCTAGAACCTAGTTTTAAGGCTGGCTGACGTCGGGGTATGGGCGCAAGAAGAGCCGAGGGTTGTACGCACGGTTACGTGACGTGTATCAGGCTCAAGCGGCATGCATCAGGCCTAAAAACCGTGTTTGCTTTTGGGGGATAAGGAAAGTGTAGATGGAGTCGGGTATTGCCCGACTTTACAAAACCTCTGCCAGAATGCCCCCGATTTTTAATCGGGGGATGAATGGCGGCCTGATTTTTTCTCTCGGGTCGCGCTATAACTTAAGCAGACCAGAGGAGATGTTGAATGCAGACTGTAACCCTCAAAATAAAGCTTCTACCTCCCAACAAGGGCAAGCTCGAGAAGATGACCCGCATGTTGGAAACCTACCGCCAAGCGTGCTCCTGGTTTCTAGAGCAGGCCGAAGCATTGAACACTACCAGCCGGGCACATTTAAACCGTGAAACCTACCGGCAGGCATGTGAATCGTTCAACCTCAACCGGGGCACGCTCCAGTGCGCCATGCTCAAAGCGCTGTCCGCTAGGAGATCCTATGTTTCTCGCAAGCGCAGGGGAAAGAAAGCCAGCTTGCCCAAGTTTGAGAGATCTGTTCCGGTAACGGTACGGCAGGACTGCTATTCTCTCCTCCGGCTTCCCTCCGGTACGTGGATCATCAAGTTCCCCGTCTCCTCCGGCAGAAGTCAGATAGCAGTGCCGCTTGCCGCTTCCGAGTACCATGCCAGAAGGCTCCGTGATCTGGCAGGAGGTTCCTGCCGGCAGGGATCCGTGGAGATATGGCGGGATAGACACGGCAATTGGTATGCTGCCGTATCCCTGGTCTACGAAACGCATCTCGACGAG
>DUSP01000067.1 GCA_012842575.1 Clostridia bacterium | reverse complement strand
CATAGCGATTGGACGAGCTATACTAACCGAGGATCCGAGTGCACGGCTTTTATACATCGGCACCAAAAAGGGCCTCGAAAGGGAAGTCGTCCCGCGGGAGGGGTTTGCGTTCGTCAGTATCTCATCCGGTGGCGTCGCCGGTAAGAGCCCGGTTAAGGCTGCCAGGAACATCCTTCTCGCCTCGGCGGGGGTGGCGCAGTCCTTGGTGTTCTTGTTGAGATTTAGGCCTCATGTGGTCATCGGTACAGGCGGGTACGTCTCCGCACCGGTGATATTTGCAGCCTACCTCCTCAGGATCCCCATTCTTCTCCAGGAACAGAACGTCCTTCCCGGCGTCACCACACGTTTTCTGTCGAGGCTTGCCAGAGAGGTTGCGCTCCCTTTTCCCGAATCTCGACAATACATGCCAGATAAGGCGAAATGCTTCGTTTCCGGGAATCCGGTACGTCCGGACCTCGTCAACACCACACGACAAGAGGCAGCCCGGCGACTCGGCCTTGACCCCGGGAAGAAAACCCTCCTCGTCATGGGCGGATCAAGGGGTGCCAGGTGTCTTGCAGAGTTGGGCATGAAGTTGATCGCTTTCTTTTCAATTCACTCCGAATTTCAGATGATTCTCATCACAGGAAAGGAATATTACGGCGAGGTACTGCGGACCCTGGAAAAGGAGGTTGAATCAGGCGATACAGGTTATTATATAACGGAGGAACGGGCACGGGCAAAAGAGAACGTAGTGATAATCCCGTATATGCACGATATCGGAACCGCCCTTGCCATAACGGATCTGGCTTTGGCGAGGGCGGGGGCAATGACGATTTCGGAGTTCCTGGAGCTCGGCATCCCGAGCATACTGGTGCCCTCTCCGAATGTGGCGAGGAACCACCAAGAGTATAACGCAAAGACCGTGGAACGCCGAGGTGCCGCTATTGTCATATCGGAAGCACGTCTCGACTATGAGTCACTTTCGGCGACGATCTTAAGCCTTTTAGGAGATGAAGGGCGGCTTTCAACAATGGCTAAGGCTGCAAAGGAAGCGTCAAGACCTGGTGCCGCTTCGCATATCGCCAAAAGGGCGATGTCGCTCGCCTTCCGTCGCTTTGCCGGAGGCTAACAGACGGCCGAATGTACGTAGCTCCGAATCGGCTTCGGGCATAGAATGAATTGCAGCAGTCGTTCTGGATGGAGGACTAATATCGAATGCGCTATCATTTCATAGGTGTCGGCGGCGCCGGAATGAGTGCGCTCGCCAAGATCTTGATCGAACAAGGTCATACCGTATCCGGATCGGACCTGGTGACCACCGACGTCACCGAGCGACTCAAACGAATGGGCGCCACCATCTTCGAAGGTCACGATGCCTCGCACGTCGAAGGCGCCGAGGCGGTCGTCGTTTCGGGGGCCGTTCCACCCGACAACCCCGAGCTCGTGGCGGGTATCTCCAAAAAGGTCCCGGTCTTTCATAGGGCCGAGATGCTGTCGCTTTTGATGAACGGCAGCAAAGGCATAGCGGTGGCCGGAACCCACGGCAAAACCACGACCACCTCGATGGTATCCCTGGTCTTAGAGAAATGCGGACTCGACCCGACGGTAGTGATAGGAGGGGAGCTCAACGACATCGGCGGCAACGCCAAAATAGGGCAAGGCCAGTATTTCGTCGCCGAAGCCGATGAGAGCGACGGCTCGTTCTTATACTTAAAGCCGTATATCGCCGTTGTCACCAACGTCGAAGACGACCACCTCGACCACTACTCTGACGATATGCAGAATGTGGCCAGGGCATTCCTCTCTTTCTTGAATTCTGTCCCTCCGGGCGGGAGGGCGGTAGTCTGCGGCGACGATCCAATACTCAAGGAGCTCTTGCCGCAGTGTCGTGTGAAGACGATTTCCTACGGCCTCAACACTACAGGTGTTCCGAATGTGGACGTATACGCTGAAGACATAAATCTACACGGTAGCGGATCTTCGTTTTCTGTGGTATCTCGGAATCCGGAAATTGGCCCCGACGGGAAGCAGCGCAAGGGGATGCACCTCATTGGCCCCGGCTTCGATGGCGGAAGGCCCCGAACGACCTTGGGGCGAGTCGAACTCAGCGTGCCCGGAATGCACAACGTATCCAACGCGCTCGCCGCCCTGTGTGTCGGCCTGTTTATCGGCGTCGATTTCGAGATGGCGGCGCGCGCCTTGAAGCAGTTCAGGGGAGTCCACCGGAGATTTGAAACAATCGGAGAAGTGGAAGGCATAAGAATCGTCGATGATTACGGTCATCACCCGACGGAAGTGATGGCGACGTTGAGCTCCGCGAAGCTCGTGGGCAAAAAGCGTGTGATCTGCGTCTTCCAACCCCATCGTTACACGCGCACCGTGAGGCTCTCGGAACGGTTCGGAGCGGCGTTCGCGAATGCCGATGTGGTCATAATCACCGATATCTATCCGGCGGGCGAAAAAGCGATACCAGGAGTCTCGGGACGGATGATCGTAGATGCGATCGCAAAACGCTCCGGGAAGGAAGCGATATACGCCCCTACCTTAGAGGAAGCCGCAAAAGTGGTCCTCGAGATCGTCCGGCCCGGCGACTTACTCATCACAATAGGTGCGGGCAATGTATCTTGGGTGGGGAGGACGGTGTTGGATCACCTTACCGGGCCCGAAACCTCTCACAGCACTCCAAAAGACGTTTCTCTGAAGGAAAGTCGCGGAGGCCCGAGCTCAGATGAACGAGTCACCGATTATTCAAGACTTGCGTAGAATATTCCGCGGTGAAATGCGGCCCAACGAGCCGATGAGCCTTCATACTTCCTTCAGAATCGGCGGGCCGGCTTTGGCGCTGCTTTTGCCACGAGATGTGGACGATTTGATAGCGGCCACCCATTACGCGCACAAGTCGGCCATTCCGTACTATGTGATCGGTGCCGGGTCCAAACTTTTGGTAATGGATGAAGGCGTTGACGGTCTTGTGATCAAGATGGGTCACAACTTCGGCTCTATGACCTTCCAGGGCCAGAACGTGACGGCCGAGGCGGGCGTGAGGCTGTCGGCGCTGGCCCGTGAAGCGATACGGCGAGGCTTGGGGGGACTCGAGGCTTTGGCGGGGATACCGGGAACAGTCGGAGGGGCGGTTGCCATGAATGCCGGCGCTTTCTCGCAATGCATCGGGGACGTACTCGAGGGTGTCGTGGCGCTCAATTGGAGCGGGGAAACCCGCTTGCTTTCACGACAGGACTTAAGGTTAGGCTATCGGACGAGTGCCCTTCAAGGGACTTATATCCCCCCTCAAAGTGTTGGTGACGGCCGAACAGATGAATCGCCCCCCCACGGTCCCGTCCTCATATGCTTGAAAGCCATGCTGCGCCTTAATCCCGGGAATCCAAAGGAGCTGGCCGAACTGGAGGAAGCGTTTCTTGAAAAGCGCAAGAGAAGACAGCCTTTGGATGTACCGAGCGCCGGTAGCGTGTTCAAGAACCCGCCGGGTCTTTCGGCCGGAAGACTCATCGAACAAGCGGGATGCAAGGGCTTGACGTACGGAGGGGCGGCGGTTTCGCCGACCCACGCCAATTTCATCATCAATAAAGGCGGGGCTACGGCCCAAGACGTCCTTCATTTGATTAGAGAGATCAAAAGAAGGGTGTTTGAGAAAAGCGGCGTCGATCTTGAGCTCGAAATACGCGTATTGGGCGAATCGGTCGGGCTCGAAGGGTCTGACCGGAGGTGTTCCTGAGATGTCCAGATATGTGATCAGGGGGAGGGAGAGGTTACAGGGGTCCGTTACGGTCTCAGGCGCCAAGAATGCGGTTTTGCCCATGTTGGCTGCGACGGTGCTTACCCGTGAGCGTTGTGTGATCCACGGCGTGCCGAGGCTAAGGGATGTTCAGGTTATGTGCGAGATACTGAGGCGGCTCGGCGCCAGCGTAGAAAAGGAGGTCGACAAGACCTCGGGTACGAGTTCCCTCATCGTCGATCCGGCGGGCATTTGTCGGTCAGAGGTTCATGAGGACCTAACCCGCGAAATGCGGTCGTCGATTTTTCTCATGGGCTCGCTTCTCGGAAGACTGGGGGAGGTGACGATGGCCTACCCCGGTGGATGCGATATCGGACCCCGGCCTATCGACCTTCATTTGAGAGGGCTTGAGGCCCTGGGTGCCAATATATCGGAACGGCACGGATACATCCACGCGGAATGCCGAGACCTCGTCGGCGCCGAGATTCACCTGGACTTCCCGAGCGTAGGGGCTACCGAGAACATCATGATGGCGGCGGTGGCCGCCAGGGGGGCTACGCTCATCAGGAACGCCGCAAAGGAACCGGAAATCGTAGACCTGCAGAACTTCTTGAACGCCATGGGCGCCAACATCAAAGGCGCGGGAATGGATGTAATCAGAATAGAGGGGGTCAAAGAACTCAAGGGAGCCGAACACTGGGTAATCCCCGATAGGATAGAAGCGGGGACGTTTATGGTGGCGGCAGCCATCACGAGAGGTCGAGTGCTGCTGCGAAACGTCATACCCGAACACGTGGAATCGGTCACCGCAAAGCTCAGAGAAGTCGGCGCCACAGTCGTCGATTCCGACGGGTGTCTTGAGGTAATAGGGCCTGAGATCCTAAAGCCCGTCGACATCAAGACTTTACCGTACCCGGGTTTTCCCACCGATATGCAGCCGCAGATGATGGCACTGCTTTCCGTTGCGGAGGGAACCAGCATAATAACGGAAACGGTATTCGAGAGTAGGTTCAAGCACGCGGAGGAGCTCAGGCGCATGGGCGCCAACATAAAAGTAGAGGGAAGAGCGGCGGTGGTCAAGGGGGTGAAGACCCTTTACGGAGCAGCCGTTGAAAGCACCAATCTGAGGAGCGGTGCAGCGCTGGTTTTGGCAGGGCTCGTCGCGGAGGGGATTACCACCGTTGACGGTGTCCATCATATAGACAGAGGTTATGAAGATCTCGAACAGAAATTGTTGAAGCTGGGCGCTCGAGTACATCGGGTATAAGGGGGTTGGAAGGGCTTCGTCGGTTCTTGCTTGACGAACGCGTTTTCTCCGCCATTGTTTCAACATAAGTGAGGTTTTAGCACAAGGGAATGTGTGATACAATATGGTGGTCCTCTTAGTTATGTAAAGAGGTGCGCGGCATGTCTCCGAGGACCGGTTCCCTTCGGGTCGCAGTATTACTGATCGGAATTTTATTAGGGGTGGGGATTTATTCGTTGATCGAGTCCCCACTCTTTCGTGTGGAAAAATTGACGGTATTGGGGACGTCAAGGTTGACCGAAAAGGACGTCAAGGCGGCGTCCAAGATCACACCCGGTACGCATTTCCTCAGAATCCGCGCCCAAGAAGTGAAAGCGAACCTCTCGGTACTGTCGTGGGTGCAATCGGCGGACGTAAGGGTTCGCATACCGGGGGAACTCATCATAACGATAACCGAGCGCCAACCGGTCGGATATATTCCGGTACGAGAGGGTTTTTACTCTTTTGACAGGTCCGGGGTGTTGCTCGAAGTGGTGACCGATCCCAAAGAGGTCGACTTGCCGGTCCTGACGGGGCTCGATTTATCGGATTGGGGT
>DUSP01000005.1 GCA_012842575.1 Clostridia bacterium | reverse complement strand
GATATGCGACGGTCACTCGGACGCGACGGTCGAGCCTTCGTTTTCCCACGTCTTCTTCGTCGATGCGGTAGATGCCGGGTTGTCGCCAGGGGACGTGGTCCTCTATAGGATCCTTGAAGACGGGAGGATGTTTCGTCTGTCGGAAGAGGACGTGCATCCAGGCGGCGAGAGTTCCTGCGCCTGCCCATCGGTCTGTCCCGGGGCCTATAATCCTGTAGACGATGGGTCTAAAGGTCGGTCGATCGTATTAGCTTTGCTCGAACTCCAACGGGTTAGAAGACATAACGGAACAAAGGGTTTTGACAAAGCGCAAGGATCCCGCGAAGCGGTAGAGCCCGCGATAGATCCTTTGTGCTTGCCCGATATGACGAGCGTCTCCACCCATAGAATTCCTATCCCTTTGGTCGGTGGCCTGTTGGCGGGCGGGACCAAAGGGGGCGTATACCTCGTGGGGGTACAGGTTAAATCATGTGCTTTTGGAAGGGAGATGTCGCGCGAAGTCAGTGAGGGCGTTCGGCGAGTCGCCGATGCATTTGTGAAAGCCCTTGGGGCCTGACTTGGCCGCGTACGACATACCGTTCGAGGCGTGATGACAGTGCACGAAGTCGCTCTGATCACCGAGATGCTCGACATCGTAGCAAGGGATGCCAGCACGCGGGGCTTCACTAAGGTCACCCGGATCAACCTCGTGGTGGGCAAGGTTTCGGGTGCGTGTCCACCTCAGCTTGAGTTTTGCTTTTACGCCGTCACGGGCGATGGCCCGATTGACGGCGTTTCAATGTTCAAAGATGCAACGCTCATCATCGAAGAAGAGGATCCTGTGGCATCTTGCCGGGACTGTGGCTCTACCTTTTCCCAGGAAATTTCTCGTCGTGCATGGTTTTTACTTGCCCCCAATGTGGAAGCCGTGATTTCGCACTGGTTTCGGGAAAAGACATTCGGGTCGGTTGGTACGAAGGCGAAGGCGACTAACCGTTAATACCGTTAGGGAAAAGGGGGACGAATATGAAAGTCCAGGTGGCGACCTCGCTACTCGAGGCCAACGATATTATCGCACGCGACAACAGAAAGCTATTGGCCGAGTCCGGTGTCTATTTGTTGAACTTGATGAGCTCCCCCGGCTCCGGAAAGACCACCATCATCGAACGGTTGCTCCGATTGGAAGAGGAAGAGGCGGTCTTGAGCGATCAGTCGCGGCGGTTGAAAATCGGAGTCATAGAAGGTGACATACAGGGCACAAAAGATGCCGAAAGAGTTGAGCGTTACCACATTCCCGTGGTGCAGATCAATACTTACGGCGCGTGTCACTTGGACGCGAGAATGGTCCGGGCGGCCCTCGAGGACCTGCCGTTATCCGACTTGGATCTCGTCTTCGTAGAAAACGTGGGCAACCTCGTCTGTCCCGCCGAGTTCGACATTGGCGAGGACCTTAAAGCGATGGTGTTAAGTGTGGCAGAAGGCGATGACAAACCCGAAAAGTACCCGTTGATGTTCAAAGAGTCCGCCCTCATCATTTTAAACAAGGTGGATCTTTTGCCTTATACCGACTTCAACATGGACGCCCTCGATGAGCGTGTCCTTTCCATAAATCCCTCCGCCCAAGTCTTCAAAGTCTCAGCCCGGACGGGGGACGGAATGGAGGATCTGTACCGGTGGCTGAAAGGGCGGGTTCTTTCGAAAAAGTGTGCCATTACGACGTGACCATAGAGGGCATAGTGCAAGGGGTAGGATTTAGGCCCTATGTATATAACCTCGCACGACGTTACGGCCTCGCGGGAAACGTCCGAAACACCCCGAAAGGCGTTTTGCTGGAAGTCGAAGGTCAAGACGGGAGAGTCGTCTCCTTCTTGAATTATCTCAAACACAACCCGCCGAGATTGGCGCGTATAACGTCGATGGCTATCGTAGCGGGTGAATTCAAAGGATACGAGGACTTCAGAATACTCGACAGCTCCCAGGACAGCGAAAAGCGAGTACTGATATCGCCCGACGTGGCCTTATGTGAGGAGTGTAGGTCGGAGATCCTCTCTCCCGGTAACAGGCGATATCTTTATCCGTTCACCAACTGTACCAACTGTGGTCCACGATACACCATAATCGAGGACGTACCGTACGACCGCGGCAACACTTCCATGAAGGAGTTTCGGATGTGCCCGGCGTGCGAACTCGAGTATCACGACCCTTGCGATAGAAGGTTCCATGCCCAACCAAATGCCTGTCCGGTATGCGGACCACAGGTCGCTTTCGTATGGGCGGGAAGGGAGTCAGAGGAGCACACGGCCGAAGGCCTAGCAGAAGCGTGCGAGACCCGTGAGTGGCTCCGTTCGTTCAGGCAGGCCATATTGGACGGCAGGATAGTCGCCGTGAAGGGTATAGGCGGTTTTCACCTGGCGTGTGATGCCATGCGCGGCGAGGTTGTGGAGGAGCTCAGAAGACGAAAGCGCCGGCCCGCAAAGCCGCTGGCAGTGATGTTCAGGGATATAGAGGCGGTACGCCGGTACTGTGAGGTATCACCCATTGAGGAGGCGGTATTGTGTTCACCGGAGGCTCCTATAGTCATTTTGAGAAGCAAGGGTATCCTTCCGCCTTCGATTTCCCCCAATAAAGGGACCGTTGGGGCCATGCTTCCGTATACTCCCCTGCACGTGCTGCTTTTCGCGGGCGGGGAGCCGGACGGGTTCGACGCCCTGGTCATGACAAGCGGGAACAAAAGCGACCTTCCCATTGCCATTGATGAAGCGGCCGCGCTCCGTGATCTCGCCGGAATAGCCGACTGTTTCATCTTCCATGACAGGCCGATCGTCAATAGGTGCGACGACTCGGTGGTAAGGGTGATAGAAGACGAAGTCCACTGCTATAGACGTTCGCGAGGATACGTCCCGCGTCCGGTGCATTGTAACCTGCCAGGTCCTATGGAACCGGTAGTTCTAGGGGTGGGCGGAGAGATTAACAACACATTTTGCATTCTCAGGGGGTACGATGCCTTCCTGGGTCCCCATATCGGCGATACCGGGGTCGTGGAGACGCTCGAGCATTTTCAGTCTTCGCTCAAGAGATACCTTGCGGTTCTTGGGGTCACACCGGAAGTGATCGCATACGACCCGCATCCGGGGTATTTCGTCTCGGCGTATGCGAAGGAACTGGCGTCAAACCCACCGTGGCGTAGAGGCGGTAACGGCGCTTCACGGGGCTTACAGGATACGCAAGCCTATAAGGGCGTACGTGTAGCGGAGAGTGCGCAAGACCGAGGAAGGGCTCATAGCGCAGAGGACCCTGTCCTACTCATACCGGTGCAGCACCACCATGCCCATATGGCTGCAGCCATGGCCGAAAACGGGATCGCAGGTCCCGTAGTGGGTCTCATATGTGACGGTACGGGATACGGGCCGGACGGAACCCTCTGGGGGTGTGAGGTGCTGTTTGGGGATCTTGCGGACGTAACGCGGGAAGCCCATCTCGAACCAGTACCACTTCTTGGTGGGGAGGCTGCCATACGGGAACCCTGGAGGATGGCCGTATCGTACCTCATTCGGGCACTCGGGCATGATGAGGGAAAGCAGGTCGCGTGTCGTCTCTTCCCCAACAAACGCGCCGGAGTTGACATGGTGGCGCGAATGTGTGAGACAGGGTTCAATTCCCCCCGTACTTCGGGCCTGGGGCGGCTTTTTGATGCCGTTTCGGCCATAGCAGGCATATGCCTCGAAAACACCTATGAGGGGCAGGCGGCCATAGAACTGGGGGAGGCGGCGGAGCATATCGTGACCGACGCGTACCCATACGGTGGGGGATCGGGCCCTTCGTTCCTCAAGGGGGGCTTTCTGCCATCCCAAAAGCGGACGGATGGTCATCTTTACCCCGACAAAACGCTGCCGGAAACGCCGGCGACAAAAGCGGGTACGCCCATGCCGGTAAGCCCGCCGATTGCGGGGACGCGGGCGACGCCAGCATCCCTCACGACCCAGGCGACCCCGACGGTGATCTCGGTGGGTCCCATTATAAGAGAAGTGCTCGAGTGGAGAATGCGCGGCGCCGGAGCGTCCGAGATAAGCGCCCGGTTCCATTTGAGAGTGGCCGAGGCCATATCTCGGGCCGCCCTCTCCGTATGCCGCATGCGGGGCGTGAATACCCTGGCCCTGGCGGGCGGATGTTTCCAAAACATCGTCCTATTTTCCCTCGTCAAGAAGGCGGCGCGGGCAGAGGGAATCAATGTCATTTACCCCCGGATGGTTCCCACAAACGACGCCGGGCTAGCGCTGGGTCAAGCGGTAGTGGCGCGATGGCGGTTCAACCGCGAACTGCCGGCGTGTGAGTGATGAAAAAGTGATTGTGAGTAATGAAAAAGTGATTGAGTAATGAAAAGCGATAATGAAAAAAGGATTCGCGAGAGTGGAGCGATCCGCGAAAAAGGAGGCAGGCCGGTGTGTCTAGCCGTACCGGGGAAAGTCATATCCAGTGAAGGACCTGACAAGGTGGTCGTCGATGTAAAGGGCAACAGAATCGCGGCCTGGTCGGGTTTGGTGGAGAATGTAAAGCCCGGGGAGTTTGTCCTCGTTCACGCCGGCTGTATCATCGGCCGCTTGGACGAGGAGGAAGCCGGTGATATCCTGGGCCTTCTCGACCACGCCCTTAGTTCAACCTTGTCTTCATAGCGCCTCCAGGGGGCTCGACTAGATGTCACGAGAAACGGTTTTCGATCGCTACAAAGACCCGTCTGCTGCACGATACCTCCTCGACCGGGTGAAGGAACTCGCAGAGGACCTGAAAAACGGCGGCGACCCCATCAAGGTAATGGAGGTTTGCGGTACCCATACCGTACAACTTTCCAAAACGGGTATACGGTCGGCCCTCGAGGGCGCGGTACGTTTTGTGAGCGGACCGGGATGTCCGGTGTGCGTAACCGACCAGAGAACCATTGACGATATGATATCCCTCGCACGTCTTCCGGGTGTGATAGTGTGCACTTTTGGTGACATGATGAAAGTTCCAGGGACGTATACCTCGCTTTACGAAGAGAGGGCCAGGGGTGCCGATGTCCGGATAATATACTCCCCCATGGATGCATTACAGATCGCACGGGAGGTTCCGCAGAGGCCGGTGGTGTTCTTGGGGGTAGGATTCGAGACCACGGCTCCCGCGGTGGCCTTGGCCTTGAAAAGCGCCCTTCAGCATAAGATCCGCAACTTTTACCTATTTCCGGCGCATAAACTGGTTCCACCGGCGATGAGGGCGCTCCTTGAGGACTCTGACGTCGAAGTCTCCGCATATATCCTTCCGGGGCACGTTTCCACCATCTTGGGCAAGCGCGCCTTTGACTTCGTTTCATCGGATTATGGATACCCTTCCGCCATAGCCGGATTTGAACCGGTCGATATACTGTTGGCCCTGTTTTCGATCCTGAACGTGATGCGAGCGGGTGCCGCGCCAAAGCCGGGGGTAATAAACTGTTACCCGCGGGCGGTCACGGACGACGGAAATGTTAGGGCCAAGGCGCTTATGAGTGAGTGCTTCAAACCCGTAGATGCCTTATGGCGTGGCCTTGGTCTTATCCCTGAGAGCGGCTTAGGCCTTAAAGGCGAGTATTCGAGGTTTGATGCCAGGGAGTATTTTGACTTTCCGCGTTTCTCCGGCGACCACTGTGACGGTCGGACCGGTGCGCCGCCTCTTTCGGCCGGATGCATGTGCGGCTATATTCTGAAAGGTAAAATCACCCCGGTGGAATGTCCTTTGTTCTCTACGGCCTGTACTCCCGAGACGCCCGTGGGACCGTGCATGGTTTCCGGTGAGGGCGCGTGCGCTGCCTATTACTACGATCGGTAAAGACCCGATACAGGGTTACGTTGAAGCGGAGAAGAGACCCACATTCGCGCGCGGGCCAAGAAGTGAAGACCCAATACAAGAAGTGAAGACCCAATACAAGAAGTAAGAACCCAATACGGGGTTGCGTTGAAACCGAGACGCTGTAGAGGGAAAGGGGCCTATTGACATGAGCGTCGACATAAACGACCGCATTACGCTGGCGCATGGCGACGGGGGACTCAAGAGCCGTGAACTCGTTTCCGATCTTTTCTTGAAGTACTTCACCGGCGAGCCCCTTCGAGCGCTGACCGACTCCGCCATTTTAGCCCAAGCCGAAGCGACCATAGCCTTTACTACCGACGCCTTCGTCATAAGCCCGCTCTTTTTCCCTGGCGGGGATATAGGGAAACTTTCTGTAACCGGAACGGTCAACGACCTCGCCGTTATGGGGGCGACCCCGAGGTACATCTCCGCGTCTTTTATTCTAGAGGAAGGGTTTCCTGTCTCCGATCTCAAGAGGATTGTCGCTTCTATGGCAAAAACTGCCGGAGAGGCCGGCGTCGAGGTCGTCACGGGAGACACTAAGGTCGTGAGGAAAGGCGAAGCGGACGGCATCTTCATTGTGACGTCCGGCTTAGGCTTTTTCCGGAAGGGCCGGACGCCTCTTATGCCCTCGCTCATTCGACCCGGCGATCTGGTTCTAATAAACGGCTATGTGGGCGATCATGGTGTGGCGGTGCTTTCCAGCAGGGAAGGCATTACCCTGACGACGCCGGTTTCGAGCGATTGCATGCCACTTTCCGATCTCATCGAGAGCGTGCTCGAGACCTGTCCGTCAGGCAGCGTCAGGTGCATGAGGGATCCGACTCGAGGGGGCCTTGCTACGGTGGTGAACGAGCTGGCGGAAGCCTCCAATCTCGAAATCGTATTGGATGAGCAGAGCATCCCGATAAGGGAAGAGGTCAGAGCGGCCTGCGACATCTTCGGGCTTGACCCGCTTTATCTCGCTAACGAAGGCAAGGTGGTGGCGGTGGTGGATTCAAAATGGGCCGAGGCTGCCGTTGGCGCCATGAGGTCGATACCCGGCGGGGAGGAAGCGAGGATTATAGGTGAGGTTAGAGAGTGTACGGGCTGCGGCGGCCCAGGGTCTGAACGCTGTGGCAGAACCGACGAAAGAAGCGAAAAGGGCCGAACAGACCTAAACCGAAACGAAACGGCTCTGGCGCCCGCTCGGCCCGGTAAAGGAAGAGCACTGCTCAGGCTGGCGATCGGTGGTACAAGGATCCTGAGAACGCTTTCTGGTTCCGAACTCCCCAGAATCTGCTAAGGCCACTCACGCGGTGTGCCCAAGCCCGAGCCTCTCTAGCGTTTCCTTCTTCGGGACTCCGTTTCTGTCCCAACCCCTAATGTCATAGTACCTGTCGAGCATGTAGTCGAGGTCTACCAGGAGGCCCTTCCTCAGGAGTTCCGCCTTCTCGGGCGGTACCTTCTCTATGTCTTGAGGCCTGACATACACGTCGAGCGGGTCTTTCAGGAACCTCGCAGGGAGCGTATCGTCCTTACGGTCCAAACCGTGGCGTACGTTGTACATCCTCTCCAGGTTCACGATGCGCTCTGCCGCTTCGAGGACGCCCTCGACGCTCTGGGCGGCGCCCATGCAAACGAGCGCTCTTGCCAGGTCCTCGGGGAATTGGGCGTACGTTTCTGAGCACGTGAACTTGCAGACCCCCACCGAGTCGGCGATGGCGTTGAACGTATCCCCATAGGCCACCATTTCGGGCTTGTACTTCTCGGAGGTAATCTCCATTATCTCGGGATAGCACTGGGGGAACAGTTTCTGTGCCACATCCGCCATGCCAGCCGTGTCGATGACGGGGAGGGCGTAAAGGTGGTCCGCGCCCCTGTTGGAGGTGGCGTGGGCGAGGCCGAAGCCCTTTAGGGCGCGGCCCTCCTGTCTTGGTACCTCCACGCCCTTCACGTGGAGGGCGAAGTGCTCCGAATCCCCTCCGATCCTCTCCGAGGCCACCTTGACCCCTTCGGCAAGGAGGTCCCCGATGCCTTCCCTGTACGCGATTTTCTTTATGAGGCCCACTATGGTTTCGGGGTCTCCCCACTCGAGGGAGAGTTTTTCATCCGAAAGGAGCCCCTTCTCGTGCGCTTCCATGGCGAAGGCGAGCACTACTCCAGTGGATATGGTGTCAAGCCCGAGGTCGTTGCAGAGCCTGTTACAGTAGATGACGAGCTCGGGGTCGCCGTTCCAGATCATGGGTCCAAGGGCGTCGGTGGTCTCGTATTCCGGACCCTCGGTCTCCACCTTGTATGGGCCGTCAGGCACCACACTCACCCTGGCGCACTTTATGGGGCAGGCGTAGCACCCCTTCTTCTTCACCACGTACTTGTCTATGGCCTTCGCGTCCACCCTGTCCCCCATGGGGAACTGGCCGTATATGTGGTTTTTCGCGGGGAGGTCCCCCTTTATGTTCTTGCCCTCTATGAGGAAGACCGTGCCCCACCTCCCGAGGAGCTGGGACTCCACGTTATCCATTATCTTCTTAACCGCTTCCCTGGAGAGCTCCGTGAACTCCTTGGGAAACGTGTGTCTCTTGGTGCCCTTGGCCACGATGGCCTTCAGGTTCTTCGAGCCCATCACGGCCCCCATGCCCGTCCTGGCGGCGGCCCTCGCCAAGTCGTTTATGATCGCGGCGAACTTAACCCTCCTTTCGCCGGCGGGTCCTATGGCGGAGACCTTTCCTCCCGGGACACGGGCGGTGAGGAGGGCTTCCACCTCGTCCACTGTCTTTCCCCAGAGGCCTTCTGCGGGCTCGATTTTGATCTCGTCGTCGATCACCGAGAGGTATACGGGGCTCTTGGCCCTCCCCTTGAACACCAGGGCGTCGTATCCCGCCCTCTTAAGCTCAGGTCCGAAGAAGCCCGAAGAGTTGGCATAACCGTAAGCCCCCGTGGCGGGGGACTTAGCGGTCACCGTGTACCTAGCCGCGGAGGGCCAGGGAGAGCCGGTGAGGGGCCCCGTGGAGAATATTAGGAGGTTTTCGGGGTCGTAGGGACCCACCGTCTCCGGTACCATGTCGTAAAGGATCTTGGCGGCGTACCCCCTGCTGCCTATGAACTTATAGAGGAGGTCGAGCGGGGTCTCTTCCACTTCGACCGTCCCCTTGGTAAGGTCTATCCAGGCGGTTTTGGGCATACTGCGCACTCCTTCCCTTAAGACTACTCAAACCTAAAACCTTTAAACGCATCAGGCTACTGTTTATGGTTCTTTTCGCATTGATCAAGTGTTATTTGAGTACGATGGGGCGTGTTAGAAATACTTCAGACCTTGAGTGACTCAGCACCCCCGATGCTCACAGGGGCAAAATGAATGGTGTCGTTATCATTTAAGAAGAAGGAGTCAAAACCGCTTGCCGGAACCCTTTCTCCGTTCACGGCTAGGACTACGAAATCCGGAACGCGAACCTGACTTTCGTCGTCCTCGGTTTTGATGCTCTTGATGAGTCCGACCTCGGCGAGCCTGGGGAAACGAACAACCAGATCCCTGAGTGCCATAGCCAGGGTAGATCTCTCAGGAATCTCTATGGTATACTCCATCAGGCCTGTCACCATCTGGAACATACCGTAAAATCGGACGTTCAAAGTCACGGGCTTTACCCCCACAGGCTATGCTCTCTTACGCCGCGTGCACACCGCACGCTTCCCACAGGTCTTCTACGAGACTCACTCCTCGGAAACTGCTTCGACATGGACCTAAGATATCCTGCCTCGAATTTCACTCTAACTTATTTCCACCGACTACTTTAGGATCAGCCTGAACAGGAGGCGATTGGATCCGCCAGAAGAAGGAAGAAGCGACAAAGAAATAAGCAATAAAGAAGAAGAAGATTAAAATCAAAGAAGTAAGCAATAAAGAATAATGAAGAAATTAGTAAGCCCGTGCCGAAACCGCAGTCCGACAGGGCCTACCGGATCACCGCTATTGTTCGGTCGGAATTACGACCTGCAAACGTAAAAGGAGCACCTCAATGGAGTCTCACAGCGCTTAGCGAAAAGCTACCGTGGCGCGTCTGCTCGGGACACTACTTAGTCATCACACCTTGCGGCGTGCGCAAGACTTGAAGGATCATTTCCTCGTCGCCGTTTAGAGCATTTATGTATACCAGGTATTCGTCTTTTCCGCGTTTACCCCTGAACTCATATGTAAGCACTTCCCTGCGTGACGGCAAGGGTATGAGCGCTCGTCTGGTCGAAATGACGCTCAGATTGTTTGAAACCAAGCGCCGCGCCTCCGCTGCCGTAAGCGTAGGAGTCGGAAGCACTCTTGGACGGTGTGAGGCATAGTACTCCGAAGCGTCGAATCCGACGACCCGCCCGCCGAGGAGGTTGACGGCCACTTTGACCAGGTCGGGGTAGAGGATGATCCCATCCTGTTTTGGCACAAAAGAAGCTGTGAGTATATGCTGTTGCACCACTGATCCTATCATTTCCATGTTCTTGAAACCCTTGGACGATAGGAACGACTTTGCTCTGTCAAATGCCGCCTCCATGCTTATGGGTCGGGTTCTCGCAGGGGGGGTTACTGCCCCCGATGGCGTACGTGCTGTGCCGGCGATGCCGGGTATGAGGTTCCTCGTGCCAGAAGGTACGGAGGTGACGGCACGGTTGTCGATGCTCCAGAGGACCTTTCCGCCCACTTTGCTCACAGCCACTATGGCTTCGCTACCGGGGAAGTATGGGGCAGTGCCCCGTACTGCCGGAGCAGGGCTTCTTACTAAGGACGCGGGAGGCATAGCGGTTCCGGGCGGTACGGCCGGTCTGGGTGCCGTGGTGGGAGCACTAATGGTACATATGTAGGCAGGCGTGACACCCTTGCTTTCTCTCACGGCGACGTTAGCCACCGGAACGTTTCCTATTCCGGTGAACCTCAAGGCCACCCTGCGGGCTTGGTCCGCGGTAATGGCCGTGCCCCTTATTCCCAGAGGTTTTCTATTTTCAAGGTGTCCCGAGAATGGTCCATCGTAAATCAAAAGGGGTGTGGCCTTCAAGAATTCGTCGAGTTCTCTGAAATTATCTCTAGCCGATACCGGAGCGGTTTTGGACAGTCGCCCTTGAACGGTTACGGCGG
>DUSP01000039.1 GCA_012842575.1 Clostridia bacterium | reverse complement strand
TCTTTATACCTCCCTTCAACCCGCATTTGAAGCCTCGGACCCAAGAGTACCGCGTCCTAGGATAACGCCTACAATCCGCTCGAGGTCTTCCAACCCATAGTAATTCAATTCAATCTTACCCTTCTGTCTACCTCCAGATATTCGAACCGGACATCCCAAGTACTCCCGCAATTGTCGCTCCACGTCTTCAAAGGCCGGATCCCTTTCCCTGCCATCAAACCCTTTCTTTCCCCCTTCTTTTTTGCCATCACCGCGACTCATCTCCCTCGCCACCAGTCGCTCGACCTGTCGCACATTCAGTCCGTCCTCAACCACCTTCTTCGCAAGAACCACCTGGCGCCCCCTGTCCTCCACCCCCAAAAGCGCACGCGCGTGACCGAAACTGAGTTGTCCTTCCCGAACCATCCTCTGAACCGACGGATCCAATTGAAGCAGCCGCAAGGTATTCGCTATCTGAGGTCTACTCTTCCCTAAACGTTCGGCCAGCTGTTCCTGCGTGAACCCGAAGTGGTTAATCAGCTGGTGGTAGGCAAAGGCCTCCTCCATGGCATTCAAGTCCTCCCTCTGGAGGTTCTCTATTAGACCTATCTCCAATAGTTTTTCGTCGTCAAGCTCCTTGACCACCGCCGGCACCGTCCTTAGCCCGGCCATCTTGCAGGCACGCCATCTTCGCTCTCCGGCCACCAACTCATAACACGCCTCATCCGGTAGTCGCCTCAAAATCACAGGTTGAACCACTCCGTGTTCTCTTATGGATGCCGCAAGCTCCTCGAGTTTTCCCTCGTCGAAATCCTGCCGCGCCTGAAATCGATTCGGTCTGATCCTATCCAGCTCAACCTCGATGACTTCGGACCCCACGACGTCTTCCAGCTCCGGAATGAGCGCGCTAAGACCTTTCCCCAGTCCCCTTTTCGCCACGTTCGATCACCTCCCGCGCCAACTCCCTATATACCTCCGCGCCCTTCGACCGCCCATCGTAGCTCAAGATGGGCTTCCCGTGGCTCGGAGCCTCGCTTAACCTCACATTCCTCGGGATCACCGTAGCGTAGACCTTGTCCCTAAAGTACCTCTTTACCTCCTCCGCCACCTGTATCGAAAGGTTTGTACGCCCGTCGAACATGGTAAGGAGCACCCCTTCGATTTCCAGCTTCGGATTCAGGTGAACCCTGACAAGGTTCAGCGTATTCATGAGTTGCCCCAAACCCTCCAGAGCGTAATACTCACATTGTATCGGAATGAGTACCGTATCCGCCGCCGTCAGTGCGTTCAGCGTCAAGAGTCCCAATGAAGGCGGACAATCGATTAAGATGAAATCGTACCTGTCGCGCACTTCCTCCAGAGCCCGCTTGAGCCTTGATTCTCTCGAAACCATACCAACCAGCTCGATTTCCGCTCCGGCCAGGTGAATACTGGATGGCACCAAATAAAGCCCTTGCAGTCCACTCGGTAGGATACAGGTTCCGATGGGGGCATCCTCGATCAGCGCATGGTATATGGACCTTTTCACCCCGCGCTTGGCTATCCCCAACCCGCTCGTGCTGTTACCCTGAGGATCAATGTCCACTAATAACACCCTTTTCCCGGCGTCTGCGAGGTAGGCCGACAGGTTCACCGCGGTCGTCGTCTTTCCGACACCGCCCTTTTGATTAGCGATCGCAATCACCCTTGATGCCCTTCTTGCCACATCCCTGCCCCGCTTCCGGGAGGTAACCCTTTCCTCTCCCAATCCTGTAATTCTTTTTCCTGTCCTCGACCTCCTTCCTTACGGCCCCATTCAGCCGTCCATTTCGGCCAGACCCCTCATCTGCCCCTTCCAATTCGACTCGACGACCCCCATCCCCTCACCCCAATTTGCTTCCCGCAAGACCCGCGGCCCGTCCAACTGGCGCCAGCCTCACATCCGGTCCCGTCCGTCCGGCTCGCGCTCTACCAGCGTAGGCACACATAAGACCGTGACATCCTCCCCTCAATGAATTGAGAGGCATCCCATCGTGGGATGGCGGTCTGTGCCGCAGGTTAGCCAGCATTCCCCGGTCTTACCCGGATCATCACCTTGGCCTTAGGGGGTGCCACGCTCCCCTTTCTCCCGGGGTCATGCCCCGAGAGCGTCGAGCGCTCTGGCGGCAATGTTCAATGCTCCAACTCTGTCCGCATCGGACTGGTAGCCGCATTTGGTGCACTTGAACCAGCCCTGGGCTTTGCGGTTGTACCGGGAAACATTCCCGCACCGCGGACAGGTCTTGGATGTCTCCTTGGGGTCGACGTAGATCACGGGTACTCCGGCTAAAGCGGCCTTGTATTCGATGAACGAGGCCAGCTCCCGGAAGTTCCAACCCGACATCATACGGTTGAACTTCTTGCAGCCTTTGGCCCGTTCCCGGATGCCCAGCAGGTTCTCCAGCGCGACGGCTTTATCTTCTGCCTTCGCCATTTCAACGATACGCTTTGAGATGCAGTGGTTGAGATAGTGCATCCATCGGCGCTCGCGTCCGGCTTCTTTCTTGACGCGGGAGAGTCTGCCTGCTTGCTGGAGTGCTCTTCGCCTTTCTGCACGGCGTTCTTTGCGCCGCCTTATCTGGCGGCCGTCAAAGAACACGTTGTTAGACAGTACGGTTAGCTTGACGATGCCGAAGTCGACCCCGATTACGCCGCGCGGCTCGTCGAGATGCGTTTC
>DUSP01000217.1 GCA_012842575.1 Clostridia bacterium | reverse complement strand
TTGTGAGCCGTTTTCCTTCACTATGATCGTATCCGGCCCGAATACTTCTCCGATGGCATGCACAATCCGCTTGGACTTAAGAGGTACTGATTCGTCAATACACTCCTTGTCGATTTCGGCCTCAAACCGCGCTTTCGCGTCAGCAATCTCAATTGCCCGGGTTCTGTCCAGCTGACCTATCGCATCGCTTTCCGTCACCGCACGGATGATTTGGCGTAGTACGAGCTTAGCGTCGCCCACCAGTCCCACGTCAGGGATCCAGTTCAACCCAATCTGCGAAGCATCGATGTCCACTTGGACGTAGCGTGCGTTCTTGGGAAAGAACTTCCATCCACCTGATTGCATCTCTTCGTTCCGCGAGCCAACAACAAAAAGTAGGTCTGCATCTGAGTAGATCTCTTCTCCTAAACGAGTGAAATACAGTCCTACAAGTCCTAATGCTAGAGGGAAGTCTTCCGAAACGCATCCCCTTCCACAGGGAGTCGTCAATACCGGCATACCGAGCAAATCGCATATTTCACGTACTTCCTCGAAGGCACCCGAGGAAACCGCACCTCCACCGACTACCATCACCGGTCTTTTGGCACTTAACAACAGATCTACAGCTCTCGAAACGAGAAAAGGGTCAGCTTCAGTCCTAATACGCGGCCCGGCAGGTACGTATTCTGGTATCCCGGCATCCTGCAAGCCGACGTTGGCTGGGATTTGGACCATAACGGGACCCGGTCTTCCGTTTACCATAAGGGAGAATGCCCTTCTGATGGCCCAGGGAGCTTTGACCGGGTCCGTGATGTTCACTGTCCACTTGGTAACAGGGCGAGCCATGGAGATCTGGTCGGCTTCCTGGAACGCACCCTTTCCGGAAATCTCGGTGCTCTCAGAAGCCACGATAGCGAGAACCGGGAGACAGGCCGACTCTGCCTCCAAGAGGGCCGGAATGAGATTTGCCATGCCAGGGCCAGGGCTTGCAAAGCACACCCCCGGAGTGGCTATGCCTTCTGCATAACCGGCCCGCGCGTAACACATAGCCATGAAACCGCCCGAGCTTTCCTCCCGAACGTGAATGGGCTTGATTTCGGGCACGTCATGAAGAGCATCATATAGGAAGCTCGGATTTCCAGGAAGGCCAAATATGTATCGAACGCCTTCCGCTTTAAGGGCTTTGACCACCGCCTCCCAGACAGTCATGAAAACCACTCCTCTAAACAAGCGAAAATCAAGACTGCGTCTCTTCGGTTTGATTAATTACTTTTCGCATAACTCTCCTCATGACCTGTTGTACTATGTGACAAAAATGCATGGTCGTAACCTGTGCTTCTTGACAAGGGGTAAAAGGGTAGAAGCTTTAGTCCGACTTGAAGTGAAAGTCGGTGATCCGCATTAGAGAGCTTAAGTCCGGTGATTCGTTCTACCAGTCCCAGCCTGTATCTGACGGTATTATAGTGAATAAAAAGGGCATGAGCAGTAGATCTATGGCTTCCTGTGCGGAAAAACGTATCGAGTGTCTTGATTAGATCGGATTTGTGAGTGCGGTCATATTCGACTAGCGGCTCTACAACCTCCTTATAAAAGCTGCGTCCTTCGTCAGACCACATCCCTGAAAGGATTACTCTGTAGACTCCAAGGTCATCGTACCTTATGATTGTTATCGGTTTGCCATTGGAGCTGAGTCTTAGCCCGACCATGGCCGCTTGTTCGGCTTCAAGATAGCTTCTTCTTATCCCGGATAGACCCGGATAGTACCTGCCGATACCGACAACGAGCATCGCTGGAGGCGGAAAATTATCTAGCAACCCATACGCTTTTCCAACGAAAAGATCAACTGCTTCGTTTACGCGCGATTTGATATTGCTCTTTCTCGCTGAACTTGAAGCTAACGGAACCAGAACAACAATTCTCCCACTACTATCACATGATATAACGTAGTCGGACGGGAATGCTTCCTTGATCAACTTAAGGAGTAGTTGCCTTACCGGCAAACCTTGAATAAAAGCAGTTCTGCCTCTAGCACACCCTCGTATCTCCTTTAAGCACCCGCAGTCGATTACCGCCACAAAGTAATCATTAGAGTGTTCAACCTCGAAATCTTTAGACCACAGACCAACACAAAATCTCCACTCCGCCATATCTCCGAGAACACCCGTTAGACCAGAAACGTCTAACCTTCTATTTGCATTCAGACTTCCTATAATGAGGTTCACAATCTTGGATGCGTACTCTAGGACTTTGAAATCTCGAGGGGAGAGTGGTTTGTCAGTTTCTAATACCAAAAGTACGCTTAGGCTTTTTCGGTCTGCCATGATAGGCAGTGCTATTCCCGAGACGCCCGCAAATTGGACTCCACGAAACTGCCCGCTTTGTATACACTCCCAATTGATGGCGCTATGAATCTGGCCAAACATTTGCTTTGCTTCGTCCGGAAAGGCAAACTTCGGCCCACTGTCAGCATCCAAGATAGCGACAGGGTTGCCAACAATGCAGAAAACTTGGCGTAATAACGAGTCGGGTCCGTCAAGAGCAGCATCCAAAAGCGCATCATACGTAGCGACTTCTTGCTGTGATCTTTTCTCGGAACCAGTACCCGATAATTCCATCATCATAGGTCTAATTATTTCTATCCAAGGGAGTTCCACTGGGATATCCACAATTGGAGTAGCGGTTTTATCTGCAAGTGCCAAAACTGTCTCGGGTAAGCTTCCTAGATAACGACCCACCTTGATGCCTAACGCCGCAATATTTCGGCGGACAAGCTCATCAAAAACATATTCGATGGAAGTCGCCCCTTGGCAAAAAGGATAGCCCGTTGTCAGAACAAACTCACCTCCTGATATCCATAGCATGGCATCTGGAGCATCAAGTACCGTAACGCCAGTTACCTCTTTATTAAGCCCTGAATGGCCTGCCAAAACCCGAAAGGCAGGCAAGATACCTATATCTGAGGCACCCCTCAAACTAAGGCCCACAGTCGCTTCCCTCCTTGCTTAAGCTAGACCCCCTACCTTTGGGTCACAGCCATGGGCTCCTAGTTCTAACTGCCTATCTTCTGTCGCCTTCACCTCTTTAACGTACTTCAGCGCTCCTGTAGGGCAGTACCTGACGCATTGTGGGTCTCCGTAGCAAAGGTCGCACTTAACATAAACACTCAGGCCCGAGCCTGAACTTTGAGTTCTTACAATCACCCCATAAGGGCAGTACCTGGCGCAAAGTCCACACCCAGTACATCTCTGGGAGTTTATCACCATGACTCGCGACACGGGGTCTTGGGAAAACACGTTAGGTATTGGACATGCGCGAACGCAATATGCGTTCGAACACTGCCTACAGACTATCGGGTTTCTATGGCTATCTTCACCTGCGCTTTCTAGTCGCAATAGTGCAACATCTGGATTAAACACTTTAAAGTGGTGAAGAGAACAAGCAATTTGACAAATGCCACAACCTGTGCAGATACTGGGATCAACAAATAGAAATGCCCTTCCCGCCACAAGGTAGTCTGGTGGTATCATCGGTAAGCCTCCACGGGATAATTTTAGAGTACAACCCTGAAGTTGGATGTTTCTATCTACGGAATACTACAACTTTAGCCGTTATATCCAAAGATTCTGACGGCTTTTTGTAAAATGAGAACAACCAGGTCTGACGTGTTCTCGGCAACCATTCATCTACCAGAGGAAGGGTGGCCTTTCCTGCTACCCTGACCCGCCCCTTATCACACCCGGTATAAACACTACTGCCAGGGAGAATCCCTCCTAGGCGACCATGTCTTGTTTTCTTTCCAAGGAATAAAGGGAATGACACTCAAGAAGGATAATACAGAAGCTTTATCAAAATGTTCCTGAAAGTCCTTTATACTGGGTATTCGGCAACGTTGGAGTCTCAGAGGTGAGAACAATTCATGCAATTCACTGTTGCTGATACCTTTATGATTGGGGTTTTCAAACAGAGAGATCTCCTAGCCGGACACTCGGGGTTAGGGCGTCCAATTCAATCGGTTACAGTAGTAGACGCCCCAGATGCGTGGCAATGGATACGAGGAGGTGAATTCGTTATGACGACCGCCTTTTGCTTTAAAGAAAACGAGGCCTTACTAGAACGCTTAATTTCACATTTGGCGTCACGCGGAGCTGCTGCACTAGGCATAAAAACCGAACGATTCATAGGGAGTCTCTCTCCGAAAGTCTTAAGCCTCGCAGATGGTCTTGGTTTTCCGATTATTTCGGTATCATCAGAACGCGCCTGGATTGACATTATCTGTCCAATCATGAAGGAATTATTTGCCCGTGAATTTGGCAGGTCCCCGGATTCGGAAAGAGTTTATAGAACCCTTACGGATGCTGTTGTAAATGGCGGAGGCATCAAAGAGCTTTCGGAGGCTTTATACAGCATTTTACTACAACCAGTACTTATTACGGATGCCTCCTCTCTCATACAGTCAGCATTCCCGGAAGACCTCCTAAAAGATGCGGAACAAGAGTTCGTCCAGAGACTGCTCATGCCCAGAGAAAACGAGAAGGCTTGCGTAATAAATGAAACGCCCTGGACCGAGCGGTTTGAAAACGAAAAAGAAAGTCGTGTGATCGTGTCGATACCTGGAAAAGGAGGGCCTGCGGGGTACTGGATCATATTGGAGACAAGACGTAAGCTGGATTCCGCTGACATGTCTATCCTTTCGCACGCCTGCAACGTAGCAACCCTTTTACTTCGGCAAGAGAAGTCGGCTCGCGACATGGCACGACGTTTTAAAGATGACTTTATCGTACATCTCCTTAACGGCGAAATCGAGACGAGGGCTGCTTTAAGACGCGCTAAGGACTTTTCATGGCATTTGGGAGATACCTTGGCGGTATGTCTTTTTCAAGTTGACGTACTAGATGAAGTGTTGGACAAGATATTATGTCATATGTCACGGTTATTGCCGGCTGGTACTCCTCTGGGTATTGACGCGGCGGGCCGTATCGCGGCCGTGGTTACTTGTAATGGTGGACCATCTGGGAGTAGTCAAAGTTGCCAGACAAATGGTCTAGTTTGTACTACCGATGAATTACCGTCGACGTTCAAAACCCGTTCTGAGGCTTTGTGTACTACCGTAACGAGGTCCGTGGCTGAAAAGTTCAAGATCAGAATATCGGCGGGAATCGGACGGCCTTATCGCGATATCCTGAGCATTCCAAGAAGTTACCGCGAAGCGGAAAGGGCGCTCACACTCGGCTCAAGAATCGCCGCAAAGAGAACACTTCTTCCCTCCGTAACTCATTATGTCGATCTCGGTATATACAGGTTTTTCAACACAGATAACATGGAATGCAAAGAGTTTTTTAATGAAGTCGTAAGTCCACTTATAAGATACAACCAAGATCACAAATCCGATTTGATCTCAACGCTGGCCACCTTTTTCGATTGCGAGTGTAATTTTAGAGAGACTGGCCGGAGGCTCTTTATACACCCCAACACAGTACGGTATAGACTGAAAACCGTGGAGCGGATAACCGGCCTTACAATTTCAAACCCCGAGGACAGACTCCTGTTACAAGTAGGGTTGAAGATGATTCCGTTGATTGACTGAACCACTTTAATGCAAGAACACGCTAAATGATGAAGACCCTGTATACCCCCGATACTATTCGGTTAACCGTGAGTCTCAAGATTCAGTAGGTCAAAACCCAACATCAGACTGACCACTTATAGAGATATGATCTCTCGCAAGACATGTTTGACCCAGGTCCTGTCCGCAAAAGGACCTTTGAGCGCCGGGACTGTGGCCTCAAGCCACTTTGCGGGGTCTTGGCCGTCATATTCTTTTTCCTCGATGATGCGGTCGATCCCTTGGAGCACCTCCCGCCGTAGTCTCTTGGGGCCCAAAGCGTATCCAAGATGGAACAGATCGAGCCCCAAAACAGGACTGCGTGCTGACTAACCCAGGACTGGGGTGGCTTACAGGACTCACGCAGGCGACGATCCGCCAGCTCGTGGAGGAACACCAGGAGAGGTTCGGGGTCATCTCCTCCCCACCGCCGGCACCGCACTTGACATTGGACGGTCCTAAACCCGCAAAAAGATCGTCGTCGAAATAACCATTTCTGGGATGACGACAAAGGAGATCGCCTGTAGAATCTACCATGCGGAGGAAGCCGTAGACGCTTACTCGAAGACATTCAAGCTCCTGATCCTTCGGCACTTCAATCTCCATGTCAGTGCCATGGCGAGAGTCCTCGCCAATGCCAAACCTTGATCAATGAACACCCAGCCTTGGGAGAAAAACACTTCCCCACCCCTGAGGCGTTGAGTCGGTACCTCCCTGGGCGGGGGATCGCTCTTCACAACACAGGATAGATGTATTTACTGTGTACCTGCCGCTTCTACACCCACTATTCTGACAAAATAGACTCTCCGACCTTTTTCCTTATTACAAGAAACCAGTCTCCTGAAAACCACCTGCTAAGGTCGTGAAAGCGGCGCTAAAGGAGATGCACCGTCAGGTGGGGGACCTCCAAATCTACGAAGACGGCATCGCCTGGCGCGGCCTTCTCGTCCGGCATTTGGTGCTGCCCGAAGGGCTCGCAGGAACGGCTGAGATCGTCAGGTTCATTGCAGATGAGATATCGCCCGACACGTATATCAATATCATGGCCCAGTACCGACCCGCTTACCGGGCAAGAGAGTACCCGCCCCTTGACCGTCCGGTAACGAAGCGCGAACACGAGGAGGCGGTACGCCTCGCTCGCGAAGCCGGACTCCATCGGTTCGCCCGCTAGTGTCGTTATGTCGCGTGGTGACATGTATGTGCCAGGCTTTGCAAAAAGAAGATCTAAATCCGTTCCCGCTGGCCTCGGCATGCGTGGAGCATAATCAAATGCTTTATGGTGGTTATGAAACTCTTACCGTACTTCTTGTGCCAATACTTATCGTACCAAACCAGCTCTGTGAGGACCCCTCCGCACGACTTCGGATGAAAGAATGCCACGAGGGTTCCTTCAAGCCCCGGTCTGGGTTTCTGGTCAATGGCTTCAATACCCATCGACTTTATACGCTCAAGGTCTCCTTCTATGTCATCGGTTTCGTACGCGATGTGGTGAACGCCA
>DUSP01000161.1 GCA_012842575.1 Clostridia bacterium | reverse complement strand
GCCACGCTTCCGATGGGTTGCATCACCGTCGGGGAAAAGCCGACTCTTCGACGGCTGGTGGATAGGATAAGGAATCTCACTGCCGCCGGCGGGCTCGACGAAGTGGTCACTTACTCTTTCATAGGTGATAAGGTTTTTGACGCTCTGAGGCTCGAGCCGTCGCATCCGATGAGGCGCGCGATCGTGATTTCTAACCCAATCCGCGAAGATCAGAACGTCATGAGAACGACCCTCCTGCCCGGGCTTCTGGAGACACTGTCGTATAACGCTTCGAGGCAAGTGGAAGACATGGGGATCTTCGAAGTGGGTAGGATCTTCGTCCCGCGTGGGTTACCCGTCGTTGAGCTTCCCGAAGAGAGGACTTTTCTCGGGATCGCCGGTATGGGGCACGTCACCCCGAGGTCATGGAATATGCCGAGACTGCCGTACGACTTCTTCTACATAAAGGGGGTTGTCGAGAGGATTCTCCTCGACATCGGTGTCCGCGAAGATGCGGTGATATTCGAGCCCCGAAAGCACCCTTTCCTTCACCCCAATCGGCAGGCGGCGGTCCTGTTGGACGTGCGTCCCGGTGAAGGGGCCCGGTCCGAAGAGAAAGAAAACGGCATCGAGATCGGCTACATCGGAGAACTTCATCCGGAAGTGGTAGAAGCGTTCAAGATCTCAAGTCCGGCCACCGCATGCGAGCTCGACCTCGATAAGGCCTTGCCGTATCTTGACCCGGTGCCAAAATTCGTGTCCATACCGAAATACCCTGCGACGAAACGTGATCTCGCCTTGGTGGTGAAGGAGGATGTCAGCGCCCGGACCGTCCTTAAGCTCATAAAGCACGCGGGCGGGGATCTCCTCGAAGACGTCAGGCTGTTCGACCTTTATACGGGAAATCCGATCCCGGCAGGCGAAAAGAGCCTCGCTTTCTCCCTGACGTACAGGGCGCATGATCGGACCTTGACCGACCAGGAAGTGGACGAAATCCAAAATAAGATCGAAGCCGAATTGGCGAAGAGAATCGGTGGAAGAAAAAGGTTGTGAAGGACAGGGCAAGGCCCAGATCTCAAAGGGGCGATTGACGTGAAGAACATCGAGGTCGCCATGGCTTTTGACGAGATTGCGGATTTACTCGAGATAACCGAGGGCGACCCGTTCAAGGTGAGGGCGTACCGGCGGGCGTCGCAGGTGCTGGTGAACCTGCCGGAACCCATTGAAAACCTCGTCCGTGAAGGGCGCCTGCTCGACGTGCCCGGAATCGGGAAGGCGCTTGCCAAGAAGGCAGAGGAATTGGTGACCACGGGGAAACTTCAATATCTCGAGGATTTACGGCACAAGGTGCCACCGGGACTCCTCGATTTCATACGTATTCCCGGCGTGGGGGCTAAAACCGCTTCGACCATCTATAAAGAACTGGGGATTGAGACGGTAGAGGAACTCGAAACGGCGGCCAAGTCGGGACGCTTACAAAAAATCAGGGGGATGGGCGAAAAGAAGATCCAGAACATACTTCAAGGGATAGAGACCCAACGGCGACACTCGGGACGCGTGCTTTTAGGTATCGCGTTGCCCATCGCTCAGGGCATCGTCTCTGACCTTTACGGCGTACCCGGCGTCACGGCGGCCGAAGTGGCCGGAAGCGTCCGGCGGCGCAAGGAGACGGTAGGAGACGTCGACATCGTCGTAGCTTCCGTCAAGCCGGACGCCGTGATGGAGAGGTTCGTCGGGTTAAACGGCGTCAGAGAAGTGATCGTCCGCGGAGAAACGAAGACCAGCGTGGTTTTCGCCGGTCTCGGTCAGGTGGACCTGCGCGCGGTGGCGCCCGATCAGTATCCGGCGGCCTTACAGTATTTCACCGGCTCAAAAAACCATAACGTACGCCTTCGCGGAATCGCAAAGCAGATCGGATATAAGCTGAACGAGTACGGGTTGTTTAAGGGTGACAGCGACAGATCAGAACACCTCGAAGATGAAGCCGCCATTTACGCGAAGCTTGGGCTCGGATACATACCCCCCGAAATCCGTGAAGACTCCGGGGAAATAGAGGCGGCGCTGGAACGCGGACTTCCGACGCTCCTCGAGGTCCGTGACATAAAGGGAGACCTCCACGTTCACACCAGGTGGAGCGACGGCACCGCGAGCATCTCCGAAATGGCGGATGCCGCCATAAAGAGAGGATACGAGTACATAGCCATCTGCGATCATACGAAGGCGTTGGGGGTGACAGGTGGGCTCGACGAAGACCGCCTGATAAGGCAGGGAGAGGAGATCCGGTCTTTAAATGAGGCCTATAAAGAGAGGGGAATCAAATTCCGTATTCTTCGTGGCACGGAGGTGGACATACTGGCCGACGGCACACTCGACATACGGGACGAGGTGCTAAGAGAGCTGGATATCGTAGTGGCATCCATACACACCGGTATGCGCCAGGACCCGGAAATCATCCACCGTAGACTGGAGGCGGCGATGCAGAACGAACACGTGGACATAATCGGTCACCCCACGGGGAGGTTGATAGG
>DUSP01000063.1 GCA_012842575.1 Clostridia bacterium | reverse complement strand
GAATTGGTCCTCAGGTATCCGGATTACCCCCGTCCACGTCTAATCGGGCCAGTCTGAGAACGGCTCGAGCATCGCACACCCTCTGGCTCCAAGGGCACCATCCAGACTCATCTTGACGGATCGAATGGTATACCGGTTGTCATAAAGCCCAATTTCAGGGCCGTGAGCCAAGAAGTAGTCAACGCTTTCGCTCGGACCCCGAACCATCTGATATATACGGATCTTCAGTTTCCCTTGTTCATAAAGGTCTTTTACGAGTTCGATATCCTTTTTCGAGGCACCCGCGTCATGAACCCCCGTTAAACCCACCGACAAACACTCGTTATTGGCGAGTATCAGGCCCTTTCTCAGCTGCTCCTCGGTGAAGGGCGGGATGTGCTTACGCACGGCGTTCATGGCGCCTTCTTCGAGGAGGATACCCGTGGGTTCGCCTTTCTCATCCCGTAAAAACGCACCGTTGGGCGGATCCGGAGTATCCTTGGTAATTCCGGCTATTTCGAGCGCCTTGCTGTTGACCCACGCAGCATGACCACAATACCGGCCAATATAAACCGGGTTATTGGGGCTTACGGCGTCAAGTTCCTCTTTCGTGGGCCACACGGGAGGATCCCAAACGGCCTGGTTGAATCCCCTGCCCTGGATCCACTCCCCTGGTTTTGCCTCGGCCACCGCCTTGGCAATGGCAGCGATTATCTCTTCTTTGGGTTTCCAGTAGCAGTCGACCTGAAGGAGTCTAGTTCCAAGACTGGAGAAATGTACGTGGGCGTCGATGAGCCCTGGAATAACCGTATTCCCTTTGAGTTCGATCCGCCTCGTGTTTCGACCGCCATAGCGCATGATTTCGCCAGTGGTTCCGATGGCAAGCACTTTCCCGTCTTTGACGGCAATGGCCTCTACAACAGGCTTACCCTCCGCCCCAGTGTAAATCTTCCCGCCATGGACGATCAGGTCCGCCTCCACCAACTTGGCCGCACCGACTACCGAGCTCAGAAGCAGGGTCAACGCCAAAACCACACCAAGTACCGCCCACATCTTCCGTTTGACCTTCGCGACGGTCATTCCCTCTACACCCCGCTTTTCGTTCTTGGCTTAACGAACCGCTCGCAAAGTAGGCAGGACCTCCCGTATCAAGCTCGTATACCAGGTGTTAATCGTGTAGATGTACATAAGAATGTATATAGAGGAAACATTGGTCGGTTGGTCGGCATATGTTTCGGCAACTGGTGATGTGACGGTGTGGATAGTGGATATGACAGCGAAGATACAACTACGCCCCGGGGCCTTACCCCCGGCAAGCCCTGCAAGGTTATTGGGCATCGCAGAGGACCTAGTCAGCCACCTCGCGCAGCAGGTTCTCCGATATGGCGGTATATGAATTTATTCGATAACCCTAATGTACATCCTTCCAGTTTTTGTAACATACTCGTCAATTTCAATTAAAGTACATCGGCCACCTCGTCCCTCCAGACTTCTCGCAATGCCTCCGCCAGCACAGGCGTCATCCCTCGGAGAAATCTTTCTTCGGTACCGGCGCCTCTCAAGGTCTCCGCTGCCCTCCGGGCGAGCATGACGAAATCCCCCGGGGCCATGTCCCCCTTTGACGCAGCGGTAAGTACGTCCTGACCCGAGGCCCAGGTCTCTACGGCCAAAGCATCCTTAACGGAGTACATGACCTCAAGGCCGTTTGATCGCAATGATCCCACGGCTTTCGCCACCGGCAACGGCAGAAAGCGAGCAGGCGACGATCTCTCTTCGTCTTCGCAAAGACTCCCCGCAGCGTAACCGGCGATCTCTGCCGGCTCCGCTTTATATTGATCGGTACCGGGATCGGTACCGGCGATCCCAACGATCCCAACACCGGCTATCTCGGCCATGATCTCTGCGAAAAGCACCCCGCCGGGACCGCATGCTAGGGCAAAACTACCTTTCGGCGTCAGCGAAAGGTCATCTATGAAACCCGCTCTTTCCAGTGCGGTTCTTGATCTCATGAATTGATGCCAGATGGCCTCCGCAACGTCGACGCTACCCAACTTTGCGCGTAGGCGACGGATCCTCTTGTCAAAGGCGGCCAGAGCGGAGAAAACGGGGCACCGGCCGCCTCCTAGCACCTTTGGCCCTTGAGGGCACGGCTGGGGTTGGGGAAGTTCTGACAGCTCATGCTCCAAGGCCGAAAGGCGCTGCTCCGCCAGAGCCAGAAGGACCCGGGCTTTTCTTTCACGACGGGTACCCATCTTCCCTAAAGCCACCCTCTTTTGCTTTTCCCACTGCCCGATCTGAGTCGCCAGGGATCTCCGCTTCCTCATGATCTTTTCGGCGCACTCAGTTTCGGCACCAGGACAACCCTCCGGCCGTAACGGACACCCCTCTGCCCGTAAAAGTACGTCACGTTGCCGCTGGAGATCCTCGAGTTCCCGGGTTAGAGAAATCAACTGTTCCCTCATGCGATACGCCGAAAAACCTTTTCTAAAATAGGTCTTTATGGCGTCTTCCCCCGCCATCCCCAGTCTAAAAATGAGCCTGAGTACGCCCTCGTACGTAAGAACGAGCTCGGGTGCCAAGGGCTCAGGTTCCTTGGGAGCCAAAACGGGGACTTCCTCAGGATACTGGGGATCGACGAGGATATACGCATATCCTCTGGTGTCGATACCCCGTCTTCCGGCGCGTCCGCTTATTTGAAGCATTTCCCGCGCCGTGAGTGGCCTGTAACCTTCGTCGCCTCGCTTGGTAGTAGCCGCAAAAACCACCGTTCGAGCCGGGAAATTCACTCCCATAGCAAACGTTTCGGTACAGAACACTATGGGAAGGTACCCCCGGAGGAACAGCTCTTCAACCGCGGCCTTCGCCTTGGGGAGGAGACCTGCGTGGTGAAACCCTATGCCGTGAGGAAGGCACAGTAGGAGATTCCCGTGAATGTCGGCCACGCTTTGGGGCAGATCATCCACGTACTCCGTTACGAAAGCTCTGGCGTCCTCGTCAAGCAGTCGAAACTTATAGACCGTCGCCTCCGCCATCTCTTCCACAAGTCTCCTGCTGAAGGCGAATATCAAAGCCGGATAACGATCGGTCGATATGAGATGATCGATAAGTGCCGTAAGCGCCCGGAATGGTTCGCTCAGCGAGGTCGCCTCCTTTGCTTTTCGTTTGACAACTTCCCCGACACCCTCCCTTCGTTTGACGCCCCGGGGGTGTTCGATTTCGCGCCCGATTGTTTTTTCCGTAAACACTCTCCCTTTGAGGAACCACTTCCATGAGAGGGGGACGGGTCGGCGGGCCTCGACTATTACCTCCACGCGCCTGTTACGGACATAAGAGAGCCACGCAGCCACTTCGTCGTAATTTGGGACGGTTGCCGAAAGGCAAAGGAGTCGTATGTGTCCCGGAGCGAATATGACGGACTCTTCCCAGGCGGCACCTCTGTCGGAGTCGATGAGGTGGAACTCATCGATGGTGATCCACTCCACGTGGTCGAGGTCCGCGGGAGAGCAGAGACACTTGTTACGTAAGATTTCCGTAGTCATCACCAGGAGCGGAGCCATCCCATTGACGGTGACGTCCCCGGTTATGATACCCACGTTTTCCTCACCGAAAAGCCGGCAAAAATCTCTGTACTTCTGGTTTGACAGAGCTTTGAGAGGCGAAGCGTATACGAATCCCGCCCCAACCTCAAGGCTCCGGGCGGCTATCTGTTCGGCGATCCACGTCTTCCCGGAGCCGGTGGGTGCAACGACCAATACGTCTTTACCGTCCATGGCGGCGCGGACCGCCTTGACCTGGAACGCATCCGGCGCAATCGCTGACGGAGACTTGAATGGTCGTATTTCGGCTTTCATCTCTGGTCCGGTCCTCCCTAATACCCCCAAAGCCACCTGGCATTTCGAAAGAGTCACTTCTTTAAGTATATCCCTTCCAATCATGTGGGACGTTAATTGGGGGTTTTCTCTTTACCGGAGTTCACCCTTTGGAGGTGGGATGCACATGGCCGCTAAATTCAGTAGGCTCCTCGAACCCATCACTATAGGAAAGGTGGAGATCAAAAACAGGGTTGCTATGGCACCCATGGGGGTGCTAGGGCTTCTGAACCCCGACGGAAGCCTTGGTCGCCGCGGCATCGAGTACTATATCGAGAGGGCCAAAGGAAATGTAGGGCTTATAATTACCAGTGTTTACAAAGTGGAAAACGATATAGATCCGATGATCCACGGTGTTCCCTTGGTCACCCACGCGGCCCTCGCCCCCTTTGCGGAGCTGTCTGAAGCGGTTCACGCTCTTGGTTCTAAGATATTCGTACAGCTGACGGCGGGTTTCGGGCGCGTCGCACACCCGATAATGCTCCGTGGAGAACCTGTTTCGGCTTCCGCCATTCCCAACTACTGGCAGCCGGATGTGACGTGCAGGGAGCTGCAAACCCCAGAAGTGGAAAAACTCGTTAAGGCTTTTGGTCACGCGGCAGAAATCCTCGCAGCGGCCGGAATCGACGGCGTGGAGCTCCACGGACACGAAGGATATCTGTTCGACCAATTTACGACCTCACTTTGGAACAGGCGGACCGATAAGTATGGCGGTGACCTCGAGGGCAGACTTAGATTCCCTGTCGAGGTACTCCATGAGATAAAACGCAAGGTCGGCAAGGACTTCCCCGTTCAGTATAGATATGGTTTGAAGCATTACGCAAAGGCGTTCAACTCCGGTGCATTGGCGGGGGAACACTTCGCGGAAGCCGGAAGGGACGTTGAAGAAGGGCTCCGCATGGCGAAGATGCTCGAAAGCGCAGGTTTCGATGCGCTACATATAGATGCGGGCTGCTATGACAGCTGGTATTGGGCCCATCCTCCCATATATCAGGAACACGGTTGTATGATCGATATGGCCGCACAGGTCAAAAAGATGGTCAAAATCCCCGTCATCGGCGTCGGGCGGCTTGAAATCCCGGAATTGGCGGAACGGGTAATCGCGGAAGGCAAGGCCGACATGGTGGCCATAGGCAGGGGTCTCCTTACCGACGCCTTCTGGGTCAAGAAACTGGAGCAAGGGCGGCCAGAACATATCCGCCCGTGCATAGGCTGTCACGATGGCTGTATGGGACGTATATTTCTTGGAAGACCCCTCTCGTGCGCTGTCAACCCAATAGTGGGTCGCGAGAGGACGTATGGAATGGAGCGTGCACAAACCCCTCGAAAGGTCATGGTCATAGGGGGCGGCGTAGCGGGATTGGAAGCGGCAAGGACGTCCGCCTTGAGGGGACACGAGGTGACACTGCATGAGAGGACGAACGCCTTGGGCGGGCATCTCATCGAAGCGTCCGTGCCCGAGTTCAAGAAGGACCTCGCCAGGTTGCTTGACTGGTATAAAGTCGAACTCGAAGATCTCGATCTCACGGTCAAACTCAACAGTGAAGTGACGCCGGCACTGGTCGATCAAGAAAAGCCTGATGTGATCATCGTTGCCACCGGCTCAAGACCCATAATGCCTGAGGTCCCCGGAATTGATAAGCCGAGCGTCGCAACCGCTACCGACCTGCTCCTCGGAAGGAAGACTGCCGGAAATACCGTGGTGGTGATCGGCGGCGGGCTTATCGGGTGCGAAACTGCCTTATGGCTCGCGCAGCAAGGAAAAAGCGTCACCATCGTGGAGATGCTCAACGACCTGATGGTGGCGGGAATTCCAGTACCTCACATGAACCGGATCATGCTCCTTGACTTGCTGGCATTTCACGGCGTTGGAGTCATGAACGGCAACGCCCTTCTTGAGGTGACGGACACCGGAGTGATGCTGATCGACAAAGCCTTCAAGAAAAAGAGCCTGGCCGCCGACACGGTCGCCATCGCCATAGGTCTCAGACCCGATCAGGAACTCTATAAGAACCTGAGGGGTAAGACTCCAGATCTCTACGTAATCGGAGACGCCAGGGAAGCCCGCAACATAATGGGTTCCATATGGGATGCCTACGAGGTAGCCCGCGCCATATGAGATAGCCATACGAGCTGCCCCTATTGGTATGAGCTATAGATCTAGCCGTATTGGTATGAGCTATGTGAGGTGCCGCCGGTCGCGGACGCAGACGCTATACGGGTGCGGATCTGGACACGGCTGCCTTCAATTTGCGCGCAAAGCGCGAAAGCAAAGGTGCATAGCCCTCCCCGGAACCCATTATTTCTACAATCCGGCTTCCGACGATCACGCCGTCCGCGACCCGCGCCACTTCCTTGGCATGCTCGGGTGAAGATATGCCGAACCCCACGCATAGCGGCAGAGGGGTAAAGCGTCTCACCCGGGCCACGAATTCGGCCAGCCCTTCCGGCAATCTCTCCCGCGCGCCGGTCACACCCGTGACAGATACAAGATACAAAAACCCGCTGGAATACCGCGCCACTTCGGCGATACGCTCATCGGTGCTGGTGGGTGCGAGCAAGAATATGAGGTCGATGCCGTGATTACAAGCGGCGAGGGCGAGATCTTCCGCCTCCTCGGGAGGAAGGTCGGGGACTATGAGCCCGTCCACGCCTGCGTTTTCGCAATCGGCGCAGAACCTCTTGACGCCATAACTCAATACAGGATTATAGTAAGTCATGAATACTAACGGCAACTTCACCCGATTCCGCAGCAATGCGGCCACCTCAAGACAACGTGCGGGCGTGATACCGTTTCGGAGGGCTTCATGGCTTGCGTGTTGTATGGTAAGGCCGTCCGCCATCGGGTCGGAAAACGGTACGCCCAGTTCAATGATTTCCGCACCGCATTCCTCGAGTAGCGAAACTGCCTCCATTGTAGCGTCCACGGAGGGGTAGCCGACCGTAACGTATGGGATAAATGCGGCACCGGTCCCCTTAAGTTTCAGATTCTCGAAAACCTGCCCTATTCGGCTCATCCCCTCACCCCCAAAACATCTGCCACATTGACCTTTTCGTCCCGAGCTACAGAAGACGGGCTTATCGGGCTTATTCGGGCCGTAGTCCCCAAAACTTCTGCGACGAGATTGACGTCTTTGTCGCCTCTGCCCGAGAGATTGACGAGAATCGACTGACCGCTACCCAGCGATTGTGCCAACTCAGACGCGTAGGCCAGAGCATGGGCCGACTCCAGTGCAGGTATGATCCCCTCCACTCCAGAGAGTAATCGAAATGCCCCAAGCGCCCGCTCGTCATCGATCGCAACGTACGTCGCACGCCCGCTTTCCTTGAGGTAACTGTGCTCAGGACCTACCCCCGGATAGTCTAGTCCCGCCGAGATACTGTGGGTGGTGAGGATCTGGCCGTCCGCATCCTGGAGCACGTAGGACTTCGATCCGTGTAACACTCCGACCCTACCTTTAGCCAGGGAGGCGGCGTGGTAGCCGCTTTCCAAGCCTCTTCCCGCGGCCTCCACACCGATAAGCCTCACCGAAGGCTCCGTCACAAAGGCGTGGAACATTCCGATGGCGTTGGAGCCCCCACCAACGCACGCGACTACGTAATCCGGCAATTTCCCCGTCATTTCCAAGAACTGCTCCTTGGCTTCCTCGCCTATCACCGATTGAAAGTCCCTCACCATGGCCGGGTACGGATGAGGTCCCACCGCGGATCCAAGCAGGTAATGGGTCGTAGCAACGTTCGAAACCCAATCACGAATCGCTTCTGTGACGGCTTCTTTAAGGGTTCTCGTGCCGGCGGCGACAGGCCTAACCTCCGCACCCAGCAGGCGCATGCGGAACACATTCAGCGCCTGTCTTTTCATGTCTTCCTCTCCCATGTATACAACACATTCGAGATCGAGCATGGCACATACGGAGGCTGTCGCAACCCCGTGCTGGCCCGCCCCTGTCTCGGCCACTATCCTCTTCTTCCCCATCCTCTTCGCGAGAAGCGCCTGCCCCAAAGCGTTGTTCACTTTGTGGGCGCCTGTATGCAGAAGGTCCTCGCGCTTCAGGTATATCTGAGCGCCTCCTAAACGGCGACTCAGGCGACGGGCATGATAAAGCGGGGTCGGCCGTCCCGCCCATCGGCGTAACATTTCCCGCAACTCTTCCTTAAAAGAGCTATCTTCGCTTACGGCCTCATACGCCTCAGTTAGCTCCTCCAGGGCAGGCACCAATACTTCGGGAACAAACCTTCCGCCGAATTGTCCGAAGTAGCCTCGGTCGTCCGGAAGACCATAACGACCTCGCCATTTTGAGATCTGGAAGTCATTTTTCGTCTCATTTGTTGCCTCATTCTTCGCCTTTGTTTCTGGTATGTCTGACAACCGAATTTTCTCCCCTTTCTGCTCCACCCGGTTCCAATTGTGTATATGCACCGTAGATTGCGGCATCGCTTCGCCGTACGGCTTGTATGAAACTGCGGATCTTCCACGCGTCAAGCCGGCCTCCATTGGTTACAGAACTGAACGCATCCACACCGTACGGCCTCACCTTCTCTATGGCCTCTGAGACATTTGAAGGGGACAGACCTCCGGCCAGGATGAGAGGACAAGGTCGTATCGCCTCGCATATGCGGAATGCCATTTCGAAATCCACGGTCCGACCGGTGGCCCCCACCTTCCCCCCGCCGAAACTATCGAGGAGTATGGCGTCGACGCCCGCACTAGCGTATTCCGCAGCATAAGCAACCGGATCATCCCCGTTGGCCGTCAGACCGTTATCCCTGTGAAGATGAACCGTTCTGATTACTTTTACTCCCAGTTGTCCCTTAAATCGGCCCAGGTTATCAGGGCTCGGACCACCCAAACCGTGAAGTTGGACCGCATGTGGGCGAATGTAGTCGACCATACGGCAAATCTCATCTCTACGCTCCTCGGTCACGATCAGGACACCGGACACAAGGGGCGGTATCCGAGTCATCAAAGCCCGCGCACGGTCCCTGGACAGATTACAGGAAATGTCTTGACTCACCTCGGTGATCAAACCGATGGCGTCCACGCCTTCCCTCACCAGGAGATCGACGTCTGACTCCTCTATGCTACCGCAGATCATGACCCTCGTCACCGACTTTGCCCCCTTGACCCGGTCCCGACAAATATGCGAGCGGAGCCAGGTAAGTCGGAGCCAGGTAAGTCGGAAACATCGGGTGCTGACCGGAACGACCCGGCCTGCACGAACATGCGGACGGCGCATACCGGATCATCTGCCAACAAAAAGGCGGTTCCCACCAAAACCGCGTCGGCACCCGCTTCGATGGACCGGTGCACGTCGTCGACGCTCCTATGAGCGCTCTCGCTTACAATAATGCTCTCTCCCAACACCTTCCTATAACACGATATCATCTCCGCGTCCACGCGAATCACGTCATCACCCATCTCCAAATCGTCGATGTCCTTGTTATTAATACCCACCACCTCAGGACGGTGGTCCAGACAATCAAGATAACGGAGGTCCTGGAGGCCTCTCGTTTCTATGAGCGGAAGCATCCCACGCTCGTAGATGTACCTAAGGAGGGAAGGTAAACGCTCCTCACCAACCAGGTGCGAAATGACGAGTAGCGTTACCTTTCCGAGGAAATCGGGATTTAACTTCTCTACGAGGGTAGCGTAAAAGTCTACCTTATCTGGATCCACGATGAAGTCCTTGATGAGTAGGGGTAGAGACGTACTCTCCAAAATTGCCGGTATATCCTCCAACGGTTTGCCTCCGAAGTGTACAGTTTCGGTGACCAGTGAAATGGCGGCGGCTCCACCCTCCTCGTATTGACTTGCCAGCACTCCGGCGTCCCTCTCATCGCGCCCTCGACCGAACTGCTTCTCGATCCTCGGAATCCGCCGTTTCACCTCGGCGATCACAGGGATTAGACCCTCTTTTCGTTTTGAGATCAAGGATTCCATTAAGTTCACTTAGAATCGAGCACTCCTTTGAACGCTCCTTATACCGCCTTGACGATCGCGCATATGCGCTTCAAGAAGGAATCGAGCAGTCCTTTGAACGCTGCTTATGAATACTCCTCTTACAAAAAGTCCTTTATTAACACTCCTCTATAAACACTGCCTAAGACACTCCCTACGCGAACGCTCGTTTTGGACGCTCCCTGCGTAAGTTCGTTCCGGTTTTCACCGGTTTTCACCGGTTTTCAATTATAAGAAATGGTTGGCATTGGCACATTGCCATTAATACGCCGGCTGATCTCACGTATTTCCTCCAGTTTTGCCATTGCCCGCCCCGACTCAATGGTTTCGCGAGCCATCTCGATACCCTCTTCAAAAGACCCCGCCTTGTCAGCCACTACAAAGGTAGCCGCAGCGTTCAAGAGCAGCATATCGAGCTTGGGCCCGGTTTCCTTTCCCGCGAAAATGTCCTGTATCGTTCGGGCGTTATATTGAGGGTCGCCCCCTTTTATTTCTTCGATAGTACAGCGTTTCATCCCAAAATCTTCTGGGGTTATTGTATATCGTCTTAGGCTTCCATCTTTGACCTCGACTACCATCGTCTCGCCCAAGAGCGATATCTCGTCGACGCCATCCACTCCATGAACTACGATGATGTGGCGGAATCCGAGCTCTATGGCCACTTCCCCTACTTGATCCACTAACTGTGGTTGGTACACTCCTAGAACGTGTCTTTTGGCATCAGCGGGATTGATGAGGGGTCCGATGATGGTAAAAAAGATCGTTTTGATACCTAGGTCATGCTCGGGCCCGAAAACCTTCATCATGACCGGATGGAAGTTGGGGGCATAAAGGAATGAAAAGCCTGCATCTTCAATCAGCCTTTCAGCTTGAGAGGGTTCCAAGTCTACGGGTATACCGAGGGCCTCCAAAACATCCGCGCTTCCGGATGAAGCGGAAATCGAGCGCGAACCGTGCTTGGCAATCCTTATGCCGGCAGCGGCCGACAGAAGGGCATTTGCCGTGCTGACATTGAAAGTGGTAAGCCCACCGCCGGTACCGCAAGTATCGGTCAAGTCTCCATCGACACGAGGTGCGATGGGTACGCAGACTCGTCGCATCGCCCTGGCGATGGCCGCTATCTCGGAGGTAGTCGGGCCTTTCATGAGGAGCCCCATGAGGAAACCCGCTACCTGCGTAGCAGGAAACCGATCTTCCTTGATTCCGGAGATTACCTCGTCTACGTCTTCCTGAGTCAATTCAAACCCTTGAGCAAGTTTTCTGAGAATGCCTTTCACGTCTGTGTCCCTCCTCGCAACGTTTTAAAATCTCCCGGGTGGCCCGCGAAGAAGCCCATGAAAGACGAAAACCCCCCGTCCATAAGGACGGGAGGTTAACTCCTTCGCGGTGCCACCTTATTTGGTCTGCCGTGGAAGAAACGTTGAAGAAACGTTGGCAAACCCACTCTATCAGGTACGGCCTCATCCGGAACCGGACGGCGATACCCTGGGCTCTGATAACGGTGCCCTTTCCGGCAAGGGCTACTGGGCAGCTAACCGTTTGCCCTGCGGCTCCCGAGTCCATTCGCCCTCTCGTCCCGGCACCGGTGTCTCACCTATACCCGGCTCTCTGGGCCGTACCGAAGGGTTACTAGTCTCGTTCTTCACCGTTAAAAATCTAACCTTACCTAAAAGTATATAGGCTCAATAGATAATGTCAATAGGTATAGTCCGTTGCTGACATGGGATATAAACCTTAAGGCCTTCAATACTGTCGTTCTCCCAGGACCGTATAGTTCGTTGCCAACATGGGATATAAACTCATCCGCCCATGCCCAAACCTTGCCGTTCAGGTTATCGCCCTGAACTGATAAGAACATATGTTTAGTTGCCGCACGAGGTTACGATATGATATCATTGACGCACAGTTCGAGCTGTATGGAACCTAATAACCAACCAATAAGTCAAATGTAAAGGGCGAACGAAAAACCGAAATAGGAATATAGTAAACGGTAACCAGATAGGTTCTCTCGGGATCGCTGAGTTTCCGGTTCCCGATGGCCGGAAAACGGGGGACCCAATAAGTGGGGCGAGTCGAATCTAGGACATTCGTAGGGTGATCTTTCCACCCGAGCCCGGCAGCTAACCTCGTAAGCGTGGCAAAGAGAGGGACCCTTTTGGGAAGCGCGCGACAGAATGCACCCAAGGGTTTCTCCTTGGGTGTATTCTTTATGGACACCAAGAGATGCTGCGCACCCAGGAGTGCAAGGACGAGGATAGCCAGGCAATAGCGCATTGATGAGACTGCCGGCGCAACCCTGATCGAGGCCCTCCGTTAAAGAGTCTCCCGTATGTGTAACTTCGGCGGTAGGAGCGACACGGACTGACGGACTATAAGAGGAGGGATGGCCCTTGCTGAGACTGCGCGGAGTATCCAAGGTCTACCCGGACGGAACTCGAGCCGTTTCGGATGTGAACCTCGATGTCGAGGAAGGAGAGTTCGTGGTATTGATAGGCCGGAGCGGTTGCGGTAAGACCACGACGCTAAAGCTCGTAAACAGACTTATAGAACCGACTTCGGGAACCATTTATGTCAAGGGCAAAGACACGAGGACCGTTGACCCCGTCGTTCTCCGGCGTAGCATCGGTTACGTCATACAACACGTAGGCTTATTTCCCCACATGAACGTCGTCGACAACATCTCGGTGGTCCCAAGGCTACTAGGATGGCCTAAAGAAAAAAGGGAGAAGCGGGCAGAAGAGCTTCTCGAAATGGTGGGCATGGAGCCAGCCCAGTTCCGACACAAGTACCCAAGGGAGCTCTCCGGCGGCCAACAGCAGCGGGTCGGTGTTCTTCGCGCCCTCGCTTCCGATCCGGATTTGATTCTTATGGACGAACCGTTCGGTGCTCTGGACCCAATAACCCGCGAGCTCCTTCAAGACGAATTCAAGCGCCTTCAAAAGAACCTCGGTAAGACTATCCTATTTGTGACTCACGACATCGATGAAGCCTTAAAACTCGCCGATAGAATCGTCCTCATGAAGGACGGTAAGGTCCACCAAACGGGAACGCCTGATGAAATACTGAGGCAGCCGGCAGACGTCTTCGTCAGGACCTTCATCGGGCCGGAGCGACTGGTGAGAAAGCCCGATAGGGTACTCGTAGAAGAGATCATGATACGCACACCGGCCGTTGCAATGGCGGACGACGGACTTCGCCAGGGACTTGAGATAATGCGTCAGCGGCGGACCGACGGCCTTCTTATCGTGGATCCGGAGGGAAAACTCGAGGGGTATGTGACCGTGAGCGCCGTTCAGAAAAACCTGGACGTAGCGTCAAGACTCGGTGAGGTGTCAAAGCCTGTTCCCGTATTTGCAATCAAGGGCGAAAGCGTCCGAGATGCCGTGACACGGATGGTCGATCACAGGCTATCGTATCTGCCGGTTCTGGATGCTCAAGGAGTACTCCAGGGGCTGATCACGAGATCGAGCTTGGTAGATGTACTCGTGGAGATGTTCTGGAGCACAAATAATGGGGAGCAAAATGGCGATCAACCGCTTTCACTCAAGGGAGGGATTGCAAGAAATGATAATGATAAGGATGACGAGGAAGAAAGAAAGGGCGACAAGAGCCGCTCAGCAGGAGCAGAAGAAAAGTACTCACCATCGCACCGTATCATCATCCTGGATCATAATGACGATACTCACAGCGATGTTCACGATGTTGACGATGATGCCCGGCTGCGGCACGCATCGGGGCAGTGAGCAGTCGGAAAAATCCGGCAAGATAGTGGTGGGTTGTAAGCAGTTTACAGAGCAATATATCATCGGGGAGATGCTCGCTCAGTTGGTTGAGAACAATACCGACCTCAAAGTAGAACGGAAATTCGGCCTCGGAAACGTGCAGGTTATACATCAAGCCATTACGCAGGGCGATATAGACGTCTATCCCGAATACACCAGTACAGGGCTGTATGCGCAGCTAAAGGAAGAAACTGATACCCGGGATCCCGATGCCATCTATCAAATGGTCAAGCAGAGGTATAAGGAAAAGTGGGATATCGACTGGCTGAGCCCTCTGGGTTTCAATAACACTTATTCGCTCGCCGTCACCAAGGAGACCGCCCAGCGTCTCGGGGTAAAAACCTATTCGGATCTGGCCCCCCATACGAAAGACCTCGTTTTTGGAGGAACAGCGGCTTTCTTCGACAGAGCGGACGGGATGCCCGGCCTGGTCAAGACGTATGGATACCAGTTTAAGAAGACCGTATCGATGGATTCAGGTCTCATGTACCGGGCACTCAAAGACGGACAGGTAGATGTCATTCCGGCGTTCTCGACAGATGGTCGGATAGCCGCTTACGACCTGGTCATCCTGGAAGACGACAAGAACTTCTTCCCACCGTATTACCTTGCGCCGGTGGTCCGCGGAGAGACGCTGAGGAAGCACCCGGAGCTCCGGGAAGTACTGGATAGCCTGGCCGGCGCCATCGACGACGCTACCATGGCCAAGCTCAACTCCCAGGTCGACCTTGAGAACAAGGAGCCCGAAGAGGTGGCCAGGGAGTTTTTGAAATCCAAAGGGTTGATCAAGTGAAGCGATTCTTCTGAAAGCAAAGTGACGGCCGTAAAGTAAAGGCCCGGAGGTGGTAAAATGGATCTGCTGGCCTATATGGTTTCAATAGGCGACCGCATAGTAGAGGCACTCATACAGCACCTGTGGTTGGCCGGGGTCGCCGTCGGTCTCGGGACCCTAGTAGGGGTGCCGCTTGGGATTTTCCTTACACGAGCGGAACGGGTTGCCCAGCCTATTCTCGGGTTTGCAGGTGTGCTTAGGACCATCCCGAGCCTGGCACTTCTGGGCTTCATGATGCCGGTCTTCGGAATAGGTAACCCACCTGCCATCGCGGCGCTGTTTCTCTACTCGCTCTTGCCCATATTGAGGAACACTTACACCGGCATTCGCGGTGTCGATCCGGTCACGTTGGAAGCCGCCAAGGGAATGGGAATGACCGACAGGCAAATGTTGGCGCTGGTGCAGCTACCCATTGCGCTTCCCGTGATAATGAGCGGAATACGGACTTCCACCGTAACGATAGTGGGTTGGGCAACGGTGGCCGCTTTTATCGGAGGCGGAGGTTTGGGCCAACTCATATTTACAGGTCTTGTTATGAACAATAACAGGCTGTTGCTGGCAGGAGCCATTCCATCGGCCCTACTGGCTATACTCGTGGACTATTTTCTGGGCTACGTGGAGAACAGGGTTACGCCAAAGGGACTAAAGGTCCAAAGGGCATAGGCTGCCACACGAGCGGTGTCGGCCGCATGAGCGGTGTCGGCAGCGAAGAGACAAGTCATGCGACATAGACAGGAGTATCTCGCGGAGCCTCTTGACGACGCCGTCGGTTGCGGAGACGCAAGTCATATGACGGAAGGACATAAGGTGAAAAGGTGGAAAGCTGACAGGCAGAAAATATGGTCGCCATTTTAAGGAGGTTTTCTCGCCGTGCCCCTGAACCTGACGGTTTTGGGAACATGCTCCCCATACCCCGCCAAGGGTAGGGCCTGCCCCGGTTATCTCGTTTGGACCGAACGCGCAAAGATCCTCCTGGAATGCGGAAGCGGCGTGGCCGCGCGCCTCGGAGGCGAACAAGGTAAATGCGGGGCCGAGGACATCGACGCCGTAATCATAAGTCACCTGCATGGGGATCACATGTCCGATCTGCTCGTGCTGAGATACGGCATTGACCGGAGCATGGCGAGAGGCTTGAGGGCGAAGCCTCTGTCAGTCTACGGCCCCGGAGAACCCAAATCGGTGGTAGACCTAATATCCTATCGAGACGCCGTAAAGTATATCCCCGTATCGTTACCTGATATCCCTGTATCGTTACCGGCAACCGACT
>DUSP01000196.1 GCA_012842575.1 Clostridia bacterium | reverse complement strand
GTGTTGATGTCAGTCCCCCCCGGTTCTTCGAGCGGGGGCGGCGGGAGTCGCTGTAAGGCGGGCCGTCAAGCATTGATGTCAGTCCCCCTGGCCGATCGTAGTTTTCGGCGTAATATTCGAAACCAAAGTGGATGCGGTAAAGGGGAGGGGGTGGCGCCTTCTGGATCTCAGTGCATTCGATTGGACAGCTCTGGTGGGCTACCTGTTCATTTTCGGAGCTCGAGTGGTAGATGTGACATGTGCCACCTTAAGGGTGTTATTGGTAGTTCGGGGGCACCGTCTGTTCGCTTCTGCGTTAGGGATCATCGAAGTCACGGTGTACATCCTTGCCCTGTCTCGGGTGATCAATTCGTTGAACGAGCCATTAAGACTGGCGATTTACGCGCTGGGTTTCGCCACGGGCAACTATGTGGGAAGTCTTGTAGAAGAAAAGATGGCGATAGGGCATATGTCGGCTCAGGTGGTTCCCATGGATTCTGACCCCGATATCCTCGCCGGGTTGTTACGCGAAGATGGATTCGGAGTTACCACGCTTACAGGCGAGGGAAGGGAAGGGCCGAGAAAGCTTTTATTCATAAGCTTCGAACGCAAAGCGAAGCGCAAGTTGATGAGGCTCATCGAAAAGAACGACCCGGGGGCGTTCGTCACCATGTATGAAAGCCGGGGAATCCAGGGAGGAGTCTTCAACTATAGAAAGGGAAAGTGAGCCGCTATAGAAAGGGAAACGTGGGATTCCGTGTCAAGACATCATAGTTTGAAAATCCTCGTAGCGCCCAATGCGTTCAAAGGCAGTCTGTCTTCCGGCGAGGCCGCCCGCGCCATTGTGGAGGGGATGTGCCGCGTGTTGCCGGATGCGACCTTCATCTCGATCGGACTTTCTGACGGCGGGGACGGTCTATTGGACGCAGTCCTTATGGCCGTCGGGGGCGAACGCGTTTCGGCAGAGGTGATGGGGCCCCTGGGTGAGCCGGTGGTTGCGGAATTAGGGATCCTTGACGGTGGAGAAACAGCGGTAATCGAGATGTGTCGCGCTTCGGGTCTGAACCTACTGTCCCCCGGCAGACTGAATGCCCTAAAGGCTACCACCTTCGGTACCGGTCAGCTGATCAAAGTCGCGCTTGAGCGAGGGGCAAGAAAGATCATCCTCGGAATTGGGGGTAGTGCCACGACGGACGGCGGAGCCGGGGCGCTTCAGGCCCTCGGGGTAAAGTTTCTCGACCAAGAGGGTATCGTAATACCGCCTGGTATGGGCGGAGGGGACCTCATCCGCGTTTGCCAGGTGGATACAGAAGATTTCGATTCGCGCCTTCGAGATGTAGAAATCCTGATCGCATGTGACGTCACAAACCCCCTCCTCGGGCCAGAGGGGGCGGCAGCCGTCTATGCTCCACAAAAGGGTGCTTCCGCCGAGGAAGTAGCCTTCCTCGAGGCGGGGCTTACCAACTATATTTCGTTGGTTGAGGCTAAAACGGGCAAGTCCGTTCGCGACGTTCCCGGTAGCGGGGCGGCGGGAGGTATAGGAGCGGGATTGTGCGCCTTTACGAAGGCTGCCTTGGCGCAGGGCTTTGATCTCGTATGCGACCTGGTGGGGTTGACCGATCTGCTGAGGGGAGTCGACCTCGTGGTGACAGGGGAGGGAAAGACCGACGCACAAACGGGGTTCGGGAAGGTTCCTGCTGGGGTATTGCGTATGGCACACGAGAGGGGTATCCCCGTCCTTCTGATTTCCGGATCGGTGGACGGAGATGTCGAAGCGCTGGGGTTCGATGGGGTAATTTCGTGCGTAAGCGCCCCTATATCGACACAAGAGGCGATGAAACACGCTGCGCAGCTTCTGACGCTTGCTGCGGAGCGCGCGGCGCATTTACTCAAACTGGGGTTTCGGGTACTCGGAGACGACTCTGACCATGGGCGATGAATTGCACTTGGATACGGTGTACCCCTCCTTAACTTTACAAAATCGTTGTAAGTCATCCTGTCTCACGATTGCGTTCCCGTACGCTACACTTTGTTTCGGCTGCCCCGACGGTGCAGGTGCCAAGCGTGATGCATGATGAGTTCCCCAGTTTAGTACGGGCTCTCGGAATAAATCTGGAGGCCCCGACGATTGAGAAGGAGCCCGGTCGACAAGCCTTCGGCCGCTTCCGAAATGCTGAATTCAGGTCCCGAGCGGCTAAGGAAGGTCCAAAGCTGCAAGCCGTCGAAGAAAGGGATCATAAAGGCCGAGCGTATGTGGCATTCATCGGCGGCGGCGGAAAGACGACTTTGATGATGAGGTTTGCGGTGGAGTGTTTACTCGCCGGTTTTCGTGTTCTCGTAACCACGACCACTAAGATATACGTTCCAAGTCTTAAGGATTTCGAAGTACTCCTACCGTATCCGTCAAGCGCCTGGCCCAGTACCAGATTCGAGGCGTTCTGTAATTCCTTAGTAGTCCTCGGAGGCGGCATAGAGGAATCTTCGACGGGACTTCCGAAGCTCACGGGGATGGATCCGAGTGCCTTGGATGCGATCTGGAACGACTTCCCTTATGATTTCGTACTGGTCGAGGCGGACGGAGCGGCGGGTAGACCGCTAAAGGTCCATCGTCCGTGGGAGCCTGTGATCCCGAAACAGGTTACCCATGTGGTATGCGTGGTTGGGGCAGATGCAGTGGATGCTCCCGCTTCGGACAGTACGCTCCACACCCTTGCGCAAGCGTCGGAGTCTTGGGGGTTGGCGGAGGGAGATAGACTCTCCTTTAGTGTTATCTCGGAAATGATTATGGGAAAAAACGGGGCTCGATCCAAGGCGCCCGAATTGGCGGAGTTCATACCGGTCATTAACAAAGTGGACGACGATGCCACCAGGCGACGGGTGCTGCCGCTCGTTTGGGAACTCCTTTTGCGCGGGTCGAGGCGCGTGGTGCTGACGTCGTGGGGAGCCAGGGACCTCGTCGAAGTTTTTACGAGTGTTCCCTCTTTTAGCGGACCCGCCAGGCGAAACACGAGAATAGGCGCGGTGATCCTGGCGGCGGGTGCATCGAAGAGACTCGGTTGTCCAAAGCCCCTCTTGACGTTCGGGGGTGTAACCCTTATCGAACGGTCGGTCCGTGAGACCCTCAGGTCGAGGGCGGATAAGGTAGTGGTGGTCACCGGCCATGCACATGAAGCCGTCGAAGACCTCCTTACCGCGAAGTTTCGACAGGATATCGCTTCCTGTCGTCTCCAAATAGCTTACGAGCCGAGATTCGAAGAAGGGCAGTCCGTATCCCTCAAGAGGGGCATTTCGCGGTTGGACGACGAGGCCGACGGTGCCCTCTTGATCCTTGCCGACCAACCCTTTATAACCTCCGGACACTTGGACGCGCTCATCCGAGCGTACGAAGGGCTGCCCTCGTCGCCGGGGCGCATCGTGGTACCGGTTTGGAGACCCGAACACAAAAGAGGAAACCCCGTTCTCATCGGCAGAGAGTTCTTCGGCGAACTGATGGCGACAAAAGGAGATGTCGGCGGTCGCGAGGTGTTGGCGAGGCACCCGGAGGCGGTCCAAACCGTAAACCTCGGACCCGAAACACTCTGGGACATCGATACTTGGGAGGATTACAGAACATTGCTCATGCCGCTATTCGACTTGAGAGTGTTGATCAGAGGCGCCGGCGACCTCGCCTCTGGGGTAGCGCATCGTCTCCATGAGGCGGGGCTTAAGGTCGCTATGACCGAAATCGGACGACCGTTGGTGATACGACGGACCGTGGCATTCGCGGAAGCGGTGTTCGATGGTAAAACGGCGGTAGAAGGTGTTTCAGCAGTCCGTGTCGATCACCCAGACGACATTCCTGAGTTATGGGCGAGACGCGAGATCCCGGTCTTGGTGGATCCGCACCTAGAGTATTTGCAGGCCATAAAGCCCCATGTGCTCGTCGACGCAACTATGGCTAAGCGCAATCTTGGCACATACAGGGGGATGGCTCCGGTAGTGATAGCCCTAGGACCCGGTTTCGAGGCTCCTCGAGAGGTCGATGCGGTAGTAGAAACCGAACGCGGCCACTACCTGGGAAGAGTCATATATCGCGGAAGTGCAAGGCCGGACACGGGGGTTCCGGGGGCGATCGCAGGCTACTCGTCTGAGCGGCTTATCAGGTCTCCCGCCGATGGTGTATTCTTTTCGAAGGTGAAGATAGGGGACCACGTCCGTTCGGGGGATATAGTCGGGTACGTAGGTGATGAGCGGGTCACAACGGGGATTGCCGGCGTCGTAAGGGGTTTGATCCACGATGGCCTTGAAGTCTGGCGAGGGATGAAAATCGGGGACGTCGATCCCAGGGACGATCCTGCGTTATGCTTCAGTATATCCGATAAAGCTAGGGCCGTGGGTGGGGGCGTATTGGAGGCTTTGTTACACCTCCTTTTCGCGGAAGGCAGGATCAGGGAGGTAAAAATCGATGAGTAAAGCTTTCGCGCGAGAATCTTACCTTTTCTACAGACGACTCTTGGAACGGGCTGCTCAAGGGGAAGACATGACCCTGGTCTTGGTGACCGGCTGCGAGCCGGCGCAATCCCTGGTGGGGGCAAAATTCGCCCTAAAAGGACCAGAAATCGTCGACGAGGTCATCCCCGTACCCTTTCCTTCACTGGCCGAATTGAAGGATGTAATTCTCCGAACCCTTCGCGGTCTTTCATCAACCGATGTCGATCTCGGCGCTTCGCCGACCGCTGAGATCGCCGGCGGTACTCCATCTGGGAGCGATGAAGGCGATGGCAAAGGGGCGATTGGAGCCCCAAAAAGGTCGGTTATGAGCACCAAAACCCGTAATGCCGGTTTCACCATGACCGTGGAGTTTCGGGGCGTACGGATACAAACATACGCGGAACGTTTGTACCGTCAGCCGGAGGTCATAATTCTCGGAGGTGGGCACGTCTCGAGGGCGCTATGCCCCGTCATGAAAACTCTCGGCTTCGAGGTGACGGTGGTGGATGACAGGCCTGAATTCGCGAGCCGTACGTGGTTCCCACATGCAGATCGTCTGATTTCCAAATCATTTGCCGAGGCGTTACGGGAGATCGAACTGGGGGACCGGTCATACGTGGTGATCGTGACTCGAGGGCATCGTTGTGATCAGGAATGCCTCGAAGCCGTTCTGAAAAAACCTGTGGCGTACATAGGTATGATCGGTTCCAAGAAGAAGGTAGAAGGGGCGCTTTCCCTGGCGAAAGAACATGGATTTACCGACGACTACCTGAGGCGGATATATGCTCCCATCGGAATTGACATCGCCGCTCAAACGCCCGAAGAGATAGCCATCTCCATAGCGGCGGAGGTGATAAAGGTGATGAGGGGCGGGGCGGCCCGGTCGCTGAGCGACGATAGGAGGTCGGGTTTCGGCTTGACCTCAGCTGATGCGAGTGCGAGCGGTTCAGGACCGGCTGTAACGGGACAAATATATGGGGCGAAGGGGGTATCGGCACCTGTACCCCAAGCGGCAGGAACATGGCCGAATATCCAGAAGGGCCTGGAGGGCCCCTTTGCAATGGCTACGGTCATATGGAGCGAAGGGTCTGTTCCGAGGCAGCCCGGCGCCAGAATGCTTGTCTTGCGCGATGGAACCATCAGAGACACCATAGGCGGCGGCTCGGGCGAGGCTTCGGTGAGACAAGCGGCGCTCGAGGTGATCGAGTCGGGAAGACCTGAGGTGGTGCAGATCGATCTGACCGGACATTATGAGGAGCCGTTTTCGACGGACGGATCCCAGGCGAAGGCGGAAGAGGCGAAGGCGCAAGAAAGGCTGCAGGCGGAAGGCGGGCCGAGAGGGCCGCATGGCACTCCTCAAGGAGTCTGCGGTGGTTCATTCAGGGTATTCATAGAAAGGCTCGACCCGGACATTTCGGCTCAGGCGTAGACTTTATCTAGACTTTATCTTTGAAGCTCCTCTACGTCGCGATACCACTTGACCTTATCGCCGACCTTATTCCTTATTTTCCACTTTAAGGACTTGGGTTCTTTGGCGATGATCTCCGAAAGAAAGTCAACTCGTCGCCGTACACAGTCCTTATCTTCCTGAGTCAGCCCCTCATATCGCTCCATCAGAGCTTTTACCTTTTCCAGGTTCATGGTAAGGGTACGCCAAAGGCCCCAGTCGTTGGCACAGAGTCTTGCGATGATCCTGGCGTTAATGGTTTCATCGTCGGTGAACCCGACTTCGTGCTCTCTGAATAACATCACGGTATCTATGATATCTTTCTCGTTTATCTCGACGATTTGCATCTTCTCTATGACGAGTTCAGCTAGAGGCAACGTGGGAAAGTCCGCTTCCAGCCGACCCCGAAAGGGCAAATCATGGCAGAACTCCATTTTGTCGAAGAAGACGTCCGCATGCCGGCCGTTCAATTCGTCATGGAACAACAGTCTCCCCGTTCCGAACAGGGCGCTTACCATCGGATCTTCTTTGTACCCCATTTGCGTCAGGAACCTCTTTACGTTTTCACAGTCTTCGGAGTACGCGACGAAGTCGATATCCGTAAAACGTCTTCCGAGCCGGGCCTGGAGATAGCCGAATCGGGGGCAGTGCCAGTTGAAGGCCAAGGCTCCGAGAAGCCTCATTTTCAGGCCATTCTTTGCGATGGCAAAAACGAGTCTCTTGGCCTCTTCGATGAACTCCGGCAAGGGTAGGGATCTTGAAATCTCACCGTCCGAAGAACACGCCTGCGCCATGCGGGATTACACCCCTCAAGACAGGATTTGTGATGACGGCTTGTCAAGATGAAACCTCAAGATGAAACCGCCGTCACTTCAAGGGACTGATTACCGATAAGGAAAGAATTTATAACAATAGCATACTCTAATGAACGGCAGCGCGAGGGGTTTTTGGATATTAGCATTTTGATTTTTTTAGGTATAAATCTGATATTTGGTGGTAGCACGACCTTTCATGCAGAATTATTGGAGGATTTTAATATTCCAGAACAGAAATTCACTATTCGCATCAGGGCATTGACGATAGCGCTTCCTAAGGGGGTAAAAAGGGGGTAACAGGGTTTGAAGACAGGCCCCGTTGGCGGTGCAATCGACGACAAAGCCTTAAGACAGATCCTGAATGCCTTCGTGGGCGCCACGGGGCTGAGAGCTTTGGTAGTGACCCCCGATGGTAAACCGTTCATACTGCCCCCTGAGGAAATAGCTCCTCAACCGGAATTCTGCAGGATGATCCAGTCCTCAGTCAAAGGACTTAAAAGGTGCCAGGGGTCGTACGAAAGGGCGGGAATCCAAGCCGCCCAGTATGGAGAGCCATACATCTTTCGCTGTCATGCCGGACTGATCTTATGGGCTGCGCCTCTGATGCTGAAAAGACGCTTGCTGGCCACTGCCATATGTGGACAGGTGCTCATGTGGGAACCAGAGGACTTCTTTTGGATAGAGATCACGGAATCCACCAAAGACCTGGATCTCAACCTTCCCAAGTTGATAGAAGCCGCAAGGAGACTCCCTGTGGTTTCGGGGAAAAAGGTGCAGTACGCGGCGGAATTGCTCTTTGCGGTCTCGAGTTTCATGATGCGAACCCAGATGATCGCGCTGAGGCAGCGAGAAAGGATATGGAGGCAGCAGACGAAACTCGGTGAAGCCATCGAGGCGAAGAAACGACTCGAAGATCTCCTCAGCGGGGATGCGGGCTGTAACCCCCGTTTGTATCCCCTTGACAAAGAGGCGGAACTCGTCAGACGGGTAAAACTAAGGGATAGAAGCGGCGCCGAAAAAGTTCTCAATGATATCCTTGCCGACCTCGTCTTGGGGAACGCGGCGCAACCCACTGTACTCAGGGCCAGGATGCTGGAACTCATGGTGGTCTTGTCCAGAGGCGCCGTTGAAGGGGGCGCGAACCTGCAGGACCTTTTGGATGTGAACTACCAGTATATAACGCGGCTCGTCGATGCGAAGAGAATCGAGGAGCTCTGTTACCTGATGCTTGAGGTGATGGAGACTTTCCTCGATCGGGTCGGTCAGGGAACGAAGCACCGCCAGGTGATATCTCGGATCACTCGGTATATCGAGGAGAATGTCGAACGTACCATCGCACTCGAGGACCTGGCGCGGCTGGTTCATCTGAGCCCTGGCTACTTGAGCCACCTCTTCAAGAAGGAGCTGGGAATAAGTGTTGTCGATTACATAACGAAGGCGAGGATAGAACGCGCCAAGCACCTTCTTGAGGATCCGCAGAGCCGGGTGACGGAGGTGGCGAGAATGGTCGGCTATACCGATGCCAGCTACTTTTGCAAGGTGTTCAAACGAGCGGTGGGGCTCACTCCGACGGAGTACGCACATGGCATCTTGGCCGTGACGGAAGCCGGAGGTGAATGAAGCCGGAGGTGAATGAGGGTGGGAGCAATGCACCCGATTCTGTCCGAGGCTGCCAGCGGGTTTTTTAGGAATCAGGACTCTTTTTTGGAAGACATCAAAGAAAACCTCATCGCGGGCCGAGCCTCGGTGGTGAAGCTCCTTACGGAACAGGCTCTGAGGAGAGGTGTGCCCCCGGAGGTGATCGTGGAAGAATCGCTCCTTGACGCGATGAAGGAAGTGAATAGATGCTTTTCGGCACGGATAATGGCCATACCGGATGTTCTCTTGAGTTCAAGGGCCCTGCACGCGGGCCTGTACGTGTTGAAGCCATATCTTACCGCTGCAGGGGTCGGAGTGAACAGGGGCCGGGTTTTGATCGGAACCGTAGCCGGAGATCTTCACGACATCGGAAAGAGACTTGTGGCAATAATGATGGAGAGTAAGGGGTTTGAGGTTATAGACATGGGAATAGATGTCCCACCTGAAGAATTCGTTCGGGGCGTGAACGTCCACAATCCGGACATAGTCGCGATGTCCGCCCTCCTCACTACTACCATGGGTTCTATGAAGACCACCATCGACCTGCTCACAGAGTCCAACCTGAGAAGGAGGGTTAAGGTTATCATCGGAGGCGGGCCGGTCACACAGGAGTTTGCCCAGGATATCGGCGCTGACGCCTATGGATACGATGCGGTATCGGGGGCCCAGATCGCGGTTTCAATGATGGACCAGATGCCGCATGTTGGGCCGTCGGATACATCATAATCCCTCCTCATTTGATGCGGATTCTACCAAGGGTTGAGGCGTTATCTTGAGAATTGACCTTCCGAAGTCCGTTCATAAGACCCACGTCAGGTGGCGGGGCTTCGGGAGGTCAAATCGCTTTTTGGGGGTATTACGATGCGGTCGAACTATCAGGTCAACGCGACGGTTCGGTTTGCGATGTTGTCTGAAAACCAGCTCGAAGAGATCCATTACGCCACCCTTGAAGTTTTGGAGGGTACGGGCGTCAACGTTTTCGACGAGGAAGCCCTTCACTTGTTCAAAAAAGGGGGAGCGTTTGTCGAAGGCAACAGGGTTCGCATTCCGTCTGCACTTGTGGAACGGGCGTTGAGGACGGTTCCATCCAGGGTGGTACTATACGGGCGGGACGGTTCACCCCGAGTGTTCCTCGAAGATCACAAATTCCATTTTGGGCCGGGCCCCACCAATAACTTCACGTTCGACGTATTTACGAAGGAACGCCGGAAACCCCGTAAAGAGGACGTGGCCAGGGCTGCAATCCTCTGTGACGCCCTTCCGAACATCGACTACGCCATGGATCTCGGAACCCCTTCGGACGTCACACCTGAATTGGCTGACGTGCACGCCTTCGAGGCCCTCCTTCTCAACACCACAAAGCCCATAGTCCATTGGGCGTTCGACGTTCAGGGATACCGGCTCATGGTTGAGATGGCCGCTACAGTTGCCGGATCTTTGGAGGAGCTCAAAAAGAGGCCTTTCATATGCCTTTACTCGGAACCAAGCTCTCCTCTCCAGCATTCACGTGAGGCCATTTCCAAACTCCTCTTCATGGCCAAGAATCGTTTGCCGACAGTGTACACACCTTGCGTTATGGCAGGAGCTACGAGCCCTGCGACCATGGCTGCAACCATAGTGATCGCTAATTCGGAGTGCCTTGCGGGTCTCGTGGCGAGCCAACTGGCGTGTGAAGGCGCACCCTTCATTATGGGTGGTGTCGTTTCCATTATGGATATGTCGAGCACGATCCTGAGCTATGGTGCCCCCGAGTTGAGCCTTGCCCAGGCTGGCCTGACCGAATTGGGCCACTATTATAAGATCCCAGTTTTCGGCACCGCCGGATGTACGGATGCTAAGACCCTTGAACCGCAGGCGGCGATCGAAGCGGCGCTTTCCATAATGCTCGCGGCGGAGTCCGGGGCAAACCTCGTCCACGATGTGGGATACCTCGAGTTTGCCTCTACCGGTTCTGAGCCCCTTTTAGTCATGGCCGACGAGATAATCGGCATGGTCAAACGGATAACCAGAGGAATCGAGGTTAACGGAGAAACCCTTGCCGTCGACGTAATCCATCGGGTCGGACCAGGTGGCCACTACCTGGGCGAGGACCACACCTACAGGCATTTCAGGTCTGAGACCTGGATGCCGGAGTTGATGGACCGCTCCCGATACGAGGAATGGGCGACGAAGGGCAAAAAGACCATGGGGGAGAGGGTCATCGAGAAAGCGCGGAGGCTTCTGTTGGAACATAAGCCCGAGCCCCTACCGGACGACGTTGTTGCGCGCGTCAAGTCGATAGTCGAGAGGGCGGAAGCGGAGTTTCGGGCCCAGAAGGCATCGTAATGGACACCGGATGGACGCCAGCCTCTAAATGTCGCCGCCTTACCCGGATTGAGGGAGGCAGACCGGATCGATCGGTTATGGTGGTCAGGAAATTCATGGCGGTTTCCAAGATGACGGTTTGAGATCTGAGCACTAAGTGGTGAATACATGGGCATCTCACAAAGGAGGAGGAGCTCGCAATGTTCGACTTCGAAACCCTCGCCCAATCAGTCATATCAGGCGACGTAAGAAAGGCGGAAGAACTCACGAAGAAGGCGGTTTCCGAAGGCGTGTCACCCCTCGACGTCATCAACAAGGGCCTCATAGCGGGAATGGAAGTGGTGGGACAGAGGTTTAAAAAGGGTGACATGTTCGTACCCGAGGTCCTCATAGCCGCAAGGGCGATGAATGCGGGTCTTGACGTCGTAAGGCCCCTGATAGCCGACACGGACCTAAAAGGAATGGGCACGGTCGTGATAGGCACCGTTAAGGGAGACCTCCACGACATAGGTAAAAACCTCGTCGGCATGATGATGGAGTCCGCAGGCTTCAAGGTGATCAACCTCGGAGTGGACGTATCCCCCGAGAGATTCGTCGAAGCCGTAAAGGAACACGACGCCCAAATAGTTGGCATGTCAGCCCTCCTCACCACCACGATGCTCGTCATGAGGGACGTAATATCAGCCCTTAAGGAATCGGGCCTCAGGGACAAAGTGAAGGTGATGATAGGAGGAGCCCCCGTCACCTCGGACTTCGCCAAGGAAATAGGGGCCGACGGGTATGCCCCCGATGCGGTCTCAGCCACTGATTTGGCGAAGGGGTTTGTGGCATGAGCGACGAGGAAAAGTGGGAGGTTCGATGGATATGCGGTCCAATTACACTGTGAATGCCTCGACCCATCTCCGGGTACTCAGCGATTCGCAGCTTGAGGAGATTCACTATGCGGTACTGGAGGTACTGGAGCGCACGGGGGTAGACGTCTACCACGACGGGGCTTTAGATCTCCTCAAAAAGGCCGGCGCTTATGTCTCGGGAAATAACGTCCGGATCCCCTCCGCCATGGTGGAGGCCGCGTTGAAGTCTTCCCCTTCTAGGGTCACCCTCTGTACGAGGGACAAAAGGAGGACGGTCCTCCTGGAGGGCTACAACTTCCATTTTGGAACTGGTTCGGACTGCCCCTTCATCATTGACCTTTACACGGGGCAGAGGAGGAAGTTTACGAAGAAAGACGTCGCGGAGGGGATGAAGCTCTGCGATGCCCTTCCGAATATTGACTTCGTGATGTCAATGGGCCTCATTTCCGACATTGCGCCCCCGGTGTCGGATCGCCACCAGTTCGAGGCGATGCTCTTGAATACCACCAAACCCATCGTATTCACCGCCCATAACAGGGCGGGCTGCGAAGATATCCTGGCCATGAGCGCTGCGGTGGCGGGCGGTATAGAGGAGGTAGTCAAGGACCCGTTCATATGCCTATACGCTGAGCCCATCTCTCCGCTGAAGCACATGTACGAGGCGGTGGATAAGCTCATCTGGGCGGGCGAAAACCGTATACCGGTCGTATATACACCCTGCATAATGTCCGGCGCCACCGCTCCCGCCACTTTAGCCGGTGCCATGGTGTCGGCCACCGCCGAGACTCTAGCCGGGCTATGTATCCACCAGATCGTCGGCGAAGGCGCGCCCTTCATCATGGGCGGGGTATATGGGATCATGGACATGCACACCACCATATTCACCTACGGTTCGCCGGAGTTCATGCTCATGCAGTCCGCGGTCAGCGAGCTCGCCCACTTTTACAGAAAGCCGGTCTTCAGCACGGCGGGGTGCAGCGACTCCAAGGTACTGGACGAGCAGGCCGCCATCGAGGCGGCACTGTCGATCCTGCTTGCGGCCCAAAGCGGAGGAAACCTCATCCACGACGTTGGCTACCTCGAATCCGGCATAGTCAGCTCCTTCGATATGCTGGTGATGTGCGACGAGATAATCGGCATGGTCAAGCGGATCGTCCGGGGGATCGAAGTGGACGACGAAACCCTAGCGGTGGACGTGATCCACAAGGTGGGGCCGGGCGGCCATTTCCTGGCGGAAGAGCACACCATGAGGCACTTCAGATCCCAAACCTGGTTCCCATCGGTCATAAACAGGCAACGGTACGAAGAATGGGTAAATTCGGGATCGCTAACCCTTCGTGAGAGGGTAACGTCCAAGGCCAAGGCCATACTCGCAGAGCATGTTCCTAAAGAAGTGAGCGGCAAGGCGGTTGACGAGGTGCAAAGGATCATAAGATCGGCCGAAGACAGGGAGTTGTAGGAGTCCTTAAGCGCGTGAAGCGGAGTGCATGTGAAGACTCAAAAAAGAGACACGCCGGACCCTACTTCCTCAAGGAGGTATGCCGATGTTCCATTCCCATGTAGAGTACCTCTCCCCAGACACGCTGAACCGCATACATAAATCCTCCCTTGACCTCCTCGAGGAAGTAGGGGTGGTCTTCAGGTCGCGGAATGCCAGGGAAGTGCTTGCGGAACACGGAGCCAGGGTGGAGGGCGACCGCGTCTATCTTCCCGCAAAGATGGTGACATCTTTGCTTGAAGCCGCACCAAGGGAGTTTAGACTCCGGGCGAGAAACCCGCAGAACGATGTCGAAATATCACCCAGCTCATTTGTACTGGCGCCGGGTTACGGATGCCCGTTCGTTCTCGGCAGATCGCACACAAGGCGCCGCGCTACTCTTGCCGATTATGAGATCTTCGTGAAGCTCGTAGGATCTTCCCCGCACATAGACATTAACGGCGGGATTATAGTGGAACCCCACGACGTTGACCCGCTCGTAAGGCATATTTGGATGCTATACCTCACCCTTTCGCTGTCGGATAAGTGTATAGTCGGAAGCTCCATGGGTGAAACGGGGGCCAAAGACACCATTGAAATGATGAGCTTGGTATTTGGTGGGCACGAAGAGGTCCAGAATCGGCCTTCGGTCATAAGCCTGATCAACGCTACCGCGCCACTTTGCTATGACGAGCGGATGTTAGGCGCCTTGATGGTTTACGCTTCGTACGCGCAACCGACTGTGATCGCATCGATGGCGATGGCGGGTGCCACCGGTCCGGTTACGTTGGCGGGGACTGTGACTTTGCAGAACGCCGAGGTGTTGGCCGGCGTCGTCCTGGCCCAGGCGGTCCACCCTGGGGCGCCGGTGGTGTACGGCGCGGCCTCGGCTATCACGGATATGCGTGCAGGGACGCCAGCCATCGGCGCGCCGGAGAACGCCATCATTTCTTCTGTCGGAGCTCAGATGGCCCGGTACTACGGTATACCAAGCAGGGGAGGAGGTTGTCTAACCGATTCGAAGGTGGTGGACGCCCAGGCGGGATACGAGTCCATGATGCACTTGCTCGCGGCTGCAGTGTCCGGGGTAAACTTCGTATTCCACGCCGCTGGTGTAATGGACTCTTATATGACCATGAGCTTCGAAAAGTTCGTCGTGGACGACGAGATATGCGGGATGGTCAAACGGTTCCTCGGGCTTAGGGGGGCGGGGCAGGAGGATTGCTTCACGGCGGATGAGGCTCTCGCCACCGACGTAGTGAGAAGGGTTGGTCCGGGCGGGCACTTTCTGTTGGAGGATCACACCTTGAAACACCATCGCAGGGAGTTTTGGTCACCAGGAGTATCGGACCGCTCTTTGCTCGAGGTATGGCGGAATCTGGGTAAAACGGATGCCTTCGAGAGATCGGAACACATTTGGAGAGAAAGGGTAGCGGGTTATCGGCCGCCACGCCTGCCCCGTCATGTGGATGACCGTCTGAGAAAGTACGTCGAAACCAGACAGCAAGAGCTAGGTGTTAAAGACCTGTTGTTGTCCGGCTGAGGTACGGCGCGTCAAAAGGGCGCTGAGCGTAGGGGTTCGGTCATTTGACGATGAAGAAAGGGAGAAGAAAGAGAACCGAGCAAGATGCGAAGAGGCGGACGCAAACGGAAAAGGAGCTTCGAGAAAGAAAGGAGGAATTCCCCGTGAAAGAGACATCTGTGTTCCTCAGAAAGGCGTCGGGGTTGGTCCGGGCGTGGTCCGTGTTCGATGCTTTCATTTACGCATTCTTCTCCATAAATCTCATTACACTGGGACTGTATATCTTCTCATTCGCTCCGTTCCTTCCCGAGGCTCATCTCGTTCCCGCCATAGTGGTGAGCGGCATATTCATAATGTTCGAGATCGTCGTGTACGCCATGTTGATCTCTGCCATGCCTAGAGCCGGCGGGGATTACGTGTGGCAGAGTCGACTCTTGGGAGGCGCGTGGGGCTTCGTGCTCTCGATGACCGGGTGGGTGTTCATACTGTGGCATTGGGTGCCGCTTTACGGGACCATGATGGTTTACGAGGTATTCACACCGCTTCTCACGATACTGGGAGGAGCGCTGAAAAGCCAAGCGTTGCTGGGTGCGTCCATTTGGTTCTCCGGCCAGCATGGGCTATTCCTCGGATCAATCATCGTTATCGGATGGGTTTCGTTCGTCATTACCATGGGGATGAAGTGGTATGCAAGGATCCAGAAGTTTTGTTTTTACCTGGGCATTGTAGGACTTGCGACGGTATTCGTCGTGCTCTTGACCACCTCTAAAGAGACCTTTGTCAGCGCATTGAACGGATTCGCTCAATCGGTATTCGGCGTTGCAGGGAATGCGTATGAGGAGACTTTGAAGGCTGCCTCGAATGACGGATATACACCGGTGGCGTGGTCCAACATGGCAGTATTGCCCTCTCTCTCACTGATACCCATGGTTGTATTCTTCAACCTCTGGCCGAACTGGGGTGCTACGCTTTACGGCGAGGTTCGAGGCGCGGGCGACTTCAAAAGGAACTTCTGGGGCATGGCGTTGGCGTTAATAGTGACGACAATCCTTGCCGTCATCTTCTTGGGATTGATCGCCAGGACAATGGGTTGGGATTTCTACTTGGCCGCGAACCATGCGTGGTATGCGGGGACCGCGACGTTACCCCTTTGGCCGTATCCGGGCTTCCTCGCAGCCGTAATATCCAGAAGCCTTCCCCTACAGATCTTCATCCTGATATCACTCGGCGCATGGTTTTTCGGTTGGGCGGGCACCGTGTTCCTTTCATCGACGCGGGTGGTGTTTGCAGCTGCCTTTGACCGCGCTCTGCCCGACTGGATAGCCAACGTCTCCAAGAGGCGCGCTTCGCCCGTTAACGCTCTACTCGCCATGGCCATCCCGTCTACCATCGTGGCGATAATGTATAGCTACGTTCCGGGCTTCATGACGTTTACCCTCGATACTACGGTGGTCATCGCTATCACCTACTTCGGTACCACCATCGCGGCCATCATCATGCCGTATCGAGATCCTGAGCTTTACAGGTCGTCACCCATCGGCAAATACCAAGTCGGGGGAATTCCCTTGATAACGCTGAGCGGAGTGATATTTGCAGCCTTCCTCGTCTTCAACCTTTACAAGTGGATAGTGGATCCTGTTTACGGAGTCAACAACCCTCTTTCGGCCCTGTACATGGGGTCTTTGTACGTACTTGCGGTGGCGCTGTACTACGGGTTCAGGAGCTATCGGAAGAGGCAAGGTATAGACCTGGATATGGTCTACAAGGAGATACCGGTGGAGTGAGCTTGATCTGGAGGTGGGCCTTTGTTCCGGATCTTTTACGCCACAGACGTTCACGGATCGGAAAAGTGTTGGAAAAAGTTCTTGAACGCGGGAAAGTGGTATAAGGCGGACGTTGTGATCCTCGGCGGCGACATGACCGGGAAGGCGGTCGTTCCCATCGTGAAATCGGATGAGGGCTGCTATAGGGTTTCTTTCCTGGACCAAAACCTCACCCTGCGTTCGCGCGAGCAGGCGGAAGACGTGGCCAAAATGGTATCCGACCGGGGGTATTATCCCGTCCACCTTTCCGAAGGGGAATACTTGGATCTCGTATCGGATCAGAAGGCCGTGAAGGCCCTGTTTTACAAAATGGTAATCAGTACCATGGAAAGGTGGATGAAGCTTGCGGACGAAAGGCTTTCTGGTTCGGGGATCAAGTGTTTCGTATGCCCGGGGAACGACGATATCCTCGAAGTCGACGACGTAATCAGGGCGTCCAAGACCGTTAGACATGCTGAGGGCGAGGTGGTGGAGCTCCCCGACGGGTACCTTATGCCTTCGAGCGGCTGGACCAACCGGACCCCGTGGGACACACCCAGGGAGTGTAGCGACGAAGACCTCGGACGCAAGCTCGAGGCCATATTATCTCCCATAAGCGACTTCTCCAAGTGCATCTTCAACTTCCACTGCCCTCCCTACGGATCGGGATTAGACGAGGCCCCGGAACTCGACGACCAACTCAGACCGAAATTTGCCGGGCGGTCTTTGGTCCCCGTCGGCAGTCATTCGGTAAAGAGGTTGATAGAGAAATACCAACCGATCCTCGGATTATTTGGTCACATTCACGAATCCAAGGGAGTTAGGAAACTCGGCAAAACCATAGGTATCAACCCCGGAAGCTCCTACGAACAAGGCTTGTTGCTCGGGGCCATAATAGATCTGGATCATAAGGGGGTGAAGCAATACGTTCTGACTTCCGGCTGATGGCGCGCCCCTGTCTTTTGGATGGGGATGTCATGATAACGTCAGGATTGGCGGTAAGGATTGGAGGTGTTGAAGATGCAGTCTTGGGAACAGCCCACTGCGGTGAAGCACGGTATTGGCTGCCTCGAGAACCTCGGAGAGGAGTTAATGCGCCTTGGGGTGAGAAAACCCCTTGTCGTAACCGACCAAGGCGTAAAGGCGGCGGGCCTGTTGGATCGAGTCCAAGCCATATTAGATGAAAAAGGGATCGATCGGGCGGTATTCGATCGCGTCAAGGGGAATCCGCCGGTGGAACTTGTGGGCGAAGGGAGTCAGGCATACCTCGATTACGGTTGCGACGGGTTGGTTGCGTTAGGCGGCGGAAGCAGCATGGATACTGCAAAGGCCATCGGCGTCGAGGTAGCTAACGGCGGGTGCATCCTTGAGTACGAATACGGGCATAAGCCCATCGAGAAACGGATTCCCCCTCTGGTCACGATTCCGACAACCGCAGGGACGGGTAGCGAGGTTACCCTCTGGGCCGTGATCACCGATCCGAAAAGGCGGATCAAATTCAATGTGGGGGGCACGCCTTTGATAGCGCCGCATGTGGCGTTGATCGACCCGGTTTTAAGCGCCACACTTCCACCCAACCTCACCGCATGGACGGGGCTGGATGCCCTTTCGCATGCGATCGAGTGTTACACCATGACTTACGCCCAACCTATTACCGATGCCGTGGCCCTTTTGGCCATCGAGTACATCGGAAAGTATCTGAGGCGGGCATTTGCATGCGGAAAGGATATGGAAGCCAGGTATAAGATGGCGATGGCTGCTACGCTGGCAGGTATGGCATACGGGGTAGACAGCGCGGGGGCAGTCCACGCCATGGCGCAAACCTTTGGCGGGTATATTGACGTTCACCATGGGTACTTGACGGCGGTAATGCTACCCGTCGTAATGGAATACAACTGGATGGGCAATCCGGAGAAATTCGCGCGTATCGCTTGGGCCATGGGAGAGAACGTCGCCGGATTGAGAGTTGAGGAAGCGGCTAAGGTCGCGGTAAGGACGGTGGCGGATCTCGTCAACGACTTGGAAGTGCCGCCTCTCTCCAGTACCGGTGTTACGGAGAAGGATATCCCGATCCTCGCGAAGATGGCATTCGATGATCCCCAGACCGTGGGAAACCCGAGGGATCTGGATTTGGCGGCGTACGAGAAGATGTATAGGCGGTTGCTGGCGGCTTAGGGGGTTGTCGGGGGAGTGTGACGATAGGGTCGTCGACAGAAACTTCGCCTGGCGGCGGGGCGGTTTGCTTAACATGCCCTGCGCAAATACCTTTATTTAGTCGACTTTTTGGACGAGGGCATAGTTGCCCTCGTCCTCCCACCATATGCCAAGACCATCTCGAGACGCGGTACTAATCTCTCTTTGGCCCGAGGCCTTCGCCCTCGGCAGCCGCCCGCAGTCTTTCGTCGAATGTAAGGAGCGTCAACTCCGGGATCTCTCTTTGGAGAGTCTTGGCTACCGCCAGATGCCACAAGTCCGCGCCTCGGAGGGGCCAGGCGTCGGCCAACTCCTTGAAAGCTCGGGGCGGTTTGATCGTCCAGGATTTGTGGTTCTCTTTCCATTTGAGTCCGTGCCTTTATCAAATCTTTGAATAATCTCGTAGTCGGATCTAGAGAATAAGTTGGCAGGCGAAAGCGGGTGGTTCGGCGGCCAGTGAGGCCGGGCCAGTGAGTTAGTGGGGAAGCCATTGGACGCCGATAGAGGCCCAGTAGACGCAAGGTTAACGATTAAAGCTGGTTGCCCGGGGGACGAGACATAGGTATGTTGGCTTTCGTTGCGGCATTACTTTCCGGAATAGGTATGGCGATTCAGGGGGCTCTCAATGCCGCTCTGGCAAAGATCGTCGGTTTACTTCAGACGACCTTTCTGGTCCACGTCGTGGGTACCGTGTTGGCCGGGATCCTCCTTTTTGTGCCCGAGATTTCCAAAGGGAACCTTTCGGCCCTAGGCAAGGCCCCGTGGTATTTGTGGCTCGGTGGGCTACTGAGTGTTCCCATCGTGTATGGGGTAGCGACCAGTATCAAGGCGGTAGGTGCCGCCCCGGCAACGACCCTCATCGTGGTAGCACAGGTTCTTACCGCATGCATCGTGGATCACTTCGGCCTATTTGGCCTCAAAGTGACTCAGTTTTTCTGGTGGAAGTGGGTTGGCATATGTTTTCTCGCCCTCGGATCGTGGTTACTTCTCAAAGGGCGGTGAAGGAATCGTGAAGAACACACGGAAGTCTGATTCCGTGGGAAAAGGAGTACGGTGACCTTTAGGACGGTACTTTTAACACATGTTCGGATTACGCGTTTTCGGAAGGGAGAGCCGAAACGTTGCCCCCGCGCGGAGCCGGAGCGTTACGACGCGGCGCATTACGTGGTGAGGAGCGTCGTAGTCAATGGCGCTCGACCAAAACGAGGGATTCGACCTTCGCGAGAAACCCGATCATCGTGAGCGCGTGCTTGGTCGGAGTGAAATGTAGGTATGACGGAGAGAGCCGAACCGATCCTCGCGCTCTGCGTTTGTTTCGGGCGGGGCGGGCAATTCCCGTG
>DUSP01000216.1 GCA_012842575.1 Clostridia bacterium | reverse complement strand
TTAGGACGTTCTATAAAGCGCCCTCGTATAAGAGGAGGAAGAAAGATGGAAGGTACCTTTTGGGTTTGTTGCGAGTTCTTTGTTGGCGACAATGTCTTTCAACACCTGAGTAACACACGTTCGGCAGGTCGGTAGTCTCGGACTTATCCCCATTAAAGTCACTTCAACGGCGCGGAGGGGAGACCGCCGGGGCCAACAACGAAAGGCCTCCCGGAACCGCGTCCCGCCGTTTACGGGGAAGATGTCGGGACGCCCTTCTACGCTCTCACCCCTCCATGCCACCCGGTGGCTACTGTGCGTCGTCGGACCGCAGCCAGACCAGGGGGACACCAATTGCGGGGGCAACATCCCTTATTTCCGGGTCTCCCGTAACCAAATCGGCATCGTACCTCAGTGCCGCGGTGATCGCATATGAATCGGCATATGAAAGCGGACACGAAGCCTTCACTCGGGCAGCCCCTATAGTCAGGCACTCATCTCCCGGCAAAACCTCCACGGGCCAGCTCTTAATGACTTCAAGAACCCTTGCCGCTTCGAATTCCCCGTGTTCCCGGCATACGCGGTAATACACCTCGCCGAGGTTCATCCACGTCATGAATATGCGAGCCCGTTTTTTGACCGCCTTTTTCAGAATTGTGGACACCTTTTCGGCCCCCGGTTCATCCTTCAAGTAGCAGAGGACCGCATAAGCGTCGAGGACGTACGTTTCATGGCAAATTGTGCTCATGGATTTCCTCTAACTCGCCCTCTTCACGCTTGTAAGCGTCATGGGTTTCAGCAAGCCTCTTCTCCGCTTTCAGCATACCCCTCCCCTCGCCAACAGGGTCAGAGGGGACCGGCGCAATGACGATCTTACCGTCATTCTCCACAATCACGGCCCGCCCCGGTGCCTGGATCCCGTATTTCCGGCGGAGGTAAGCGGGAATGACAAGTTGACCCTTTTGCGATACTCTAATGATCGGCATTGGATATCGCTCCTGTTTGTCTTACTTGCAGTCAAATTCTACAACATTATCAGGTAATGTACAACGCATGGAATTCCACGGATCTGCCCAACCCTTCCCCTATCCCATTACGAAACCTCGCGTACACCAAAAATAGGGGTATCTCACCGAAAGGATTCGGCAGTCTGCTCCCAGGGCCGCTTTGAGACCATGGATCGCAGGTTCGAGGCAATGGAGCTCAGCCACGAAGCAGGCATGCAAGCCCCGAGGGGATGTCCCGGAGAAAGCTACCCTACAAAACAAAAATGGCACCGAAATGGCACCGTTCTACTAGAAATTACCAGCGGCCCGATTCCGGGCCGCTCAAAAAATACGCTCTATGCTCTCGTTTTTCTGGCAGGGCCGGAGGGATTCGAACCCCCAGCCGGCGGATTTGGAGTCCGCTGCTCTACCTATTGGAGCTACGGCCCTGCGCCAATCCTAAATTATATTACTCTCTAACACGGGCAGCCCTCCGGCCCGCGCCCGCTCCATGACGGCTCCAATCCTAATTATATTACTCTCTAGTCCACTTGGCCAGTATCATAAAATAATCGTCAACTGAACTTCATGTACTACCGGCTTTCTCCATGTACTACCGACTTTCTTTGTGCAGCACGTGGGTCTTGCAGAAGGGACAGTACTTTTTCAGCTCCAGCCTATTCGGATCATTTTTCTTATTCTTTTCGGTCGAATAATTCCTACGCTTGCACTGAGTACATGCGAGCGTTATTATCTGACGCATATCTGCTTTAGCCTCCAGACCTAAGACTTGTCTTTCGGGCAAACATATGGAAATTGCCCCCAAGCCTTCCGACACCAAGGATGCCTATGAACTCCTGGCTTCTATTACGGCCTGGCTACAACCTATATATCCCCTGCCGCTTGTCGACAACACTATGGGTTCCTGATTTCTTCCGCCCGGAACCGCCAGACCGCTTTTCCCTCTGACATCCCTCGACTGGAAAAGCAACGCCCGTATACGCTTGGCCCTAATAAACCGTCTTTAACTCTAACACACAATTCCCCAGAACGTCAACGCTTTTACGGTTGGGTCGATTGGTCGTCGGTCTACTCCTTCAACGCCCCCACTTTTCCCTCATCCCTCTCTTAGCGGCGTGAGGGTCCGACCACCAAGTGAGTGCTTGACCTTTTGAAGGGCCAGATGCCATAATCTGTAACAGGGAGGATGGGTAAGAATAAGGAAGGAGAGGCCGTCGTGGCAGTGGAAAAAGTGCGTTTACGGAGCGCTACCATGCTTTTTCCCGTACCCGTGGTAGTAGTGACGGTAGGAAACATGGAACACGCCAATCTGGTAACGGTAGCGTGGACAGGCGTTGTATGCTCTAATCCACCCATGGTGGGCATAGCGCTCCGGCCTCAACGTCATTCACATAAGATTCTAAAGGAACAAGGCGATTTCGTAGTCAATATACCCTCGGCCGAGCAAGTTAAACTGGTAGATTACTGTGGCATGCATTCCGGCCGGCGCAAGGATAAGTTCACAGCCACCGGTCTGACCAAGGTTCCCGCCACTAAAGTATCCCCGCCCCTGGTCGAAGAGTTTCCATTGCATTTGGAATGCCGAGTGGAAAAGTCGCTACCCTTGGGCAGCCACGAACTGTTCATAGGGCGGGTGCTGGCCGTGGTAGCCAACCGAGAGGTACTCGATGAAACAGGCCACATCGACCCCTCCCGCGTGGCGCCTCTTGCCTACGCCCTGGAACGTTACTACAGCCTGGGACCTCAGGTGGGTACGTTTGGCTGCAGTCGCTCTGACAATTGAATACACCACATGTCCGGCGGTCCCGACGTAGCACGACGGGCTCCACAGGCGCTCGCCCAACATACGGCGCTTGAGGTGCGGTAGTCGATCTCGTGGACTGCGTCGGGCGTGGGCTCTTACGTCTTTTTCCTCACACCATCCCGGTGCATATCCCGGAACGGCAGTCAATACCGGGGCGAGAGGGTCCGTGTGCCCCTCAATGAATTGAGGGGGATTACTGCCCCCTCGCGCTCCCCGGGTTTTCTAAATGAGTTCGCGTGCTATCAGAAGTCCGATCACTTCTGCGGTCGCCTTTTCGGGTTCGAAAACTCCAGTTATCTCCCCTCCGGCAATCGCTTCTCTTTGATGCTTTACTCGTCCCGTTTCCACTTATTTTGCTCCGCTTTCTGGAGAGGTGGAATTCGTTCAACTCACTCCAGAATCTTCGTCACAACCCCCGCGCCCACGGTCCTTCCGCCTTCCCTTATGGCGAACCTCAGGCCCTCTTCTACGGCTATGGGGGTTATGAGGTTTACCTCCATGTTGATGTTGTCGCCGGGCATGACCATCTCCACTCCCTCGGGGAGCTTGA
>DUSP01000130.1 GCA_012842575.1 Clostridia bacterium | reverse complement strand
CGGGAAAGCCGACCTCCCTCGCCATATCGATGGCCCGGACGGCCTCTCTTGACGTATGGAGCCGCCCTAAAACCGCGAGGATATCGTCATCGAAAGACTGAACACCGATGCTCAACCGGTTGACCCCTTCCTCCCTTAGTAGGCGCAACGAGTCGATGTCCACGGTGGCGGGATTGACCTCGACGGTCATCTCGATTTCTGCGGCTACTCCGGATTCTCCAGTTACCTCTGTTTCTTCGGTTTTCTCGGTTTCTCCGGTTATCGTCGCGATACACTTCTTGACGGCGTACATGAGAAGATCGGCCGGTACGGCGCTAGGCGTCCCTCCTCCCACGTATACGGTACCGATCTTCGAACTCGCTGGCCCTTTACTTCCCAGCCAAAGGTGCATCATGGCGGCCTCTTTGACGAGGGCCCTGGCGTAAAGGTCGACTATATCAAGATATGACTCCCCGAAGGACGAAGCGGGATAAGAATTGAAATCACAGTAAAGGCACTTCTTTAAACAAAAGGGAATGTGTATGTAAACATGTCCGGTCCGAGGCATGGTCTACCGGCCGTCTCCTCCTTCGCGCTCCAGGACCGCTCTGAAGGCTTCTTCCGGGATTTCGACGCTCCCCACCAGCTTCATCCTCTTTTTCCCCTCTTTTTGCTTTTCGAGGAGCTTTCGCTTCCTGGTAACGTCACCACCGTAGCACTTTGCGAGGACGTCTTTCCGGAGGGCCTTGATGGTTTCCCGCGCGATGACCTTTTTTCCGATGGCGGCCTGAACAGGTATGTCAAAGAGGTGTCGAGGAATGAGCGATCGTAACCTTGAAACCAAGTCCCGTCCCTTTAGGTATGCCTTGTCCTTATGCACGATGACGGATAAAGCGTCTACGGGCTCGCCCCCCACCAGCACGTCCACCTTTACGAGGTCTCCCGGCCTATATCCCGTCACCTCATAATCGAGGGAGGCGTATCCTCGAGAACGCGATTTGAGTTGATCGAAGAAGTCATACATGATTTCCGCAAGGGGGAGGTCATAGGAAAGCAACACCCTCTCAGGCCCGAGGTATTCCATGTTGCGGAACTCACCACGCCTCTCTTGGGCAAGATCCATTATCGCCCCGACGTACTCAGAAGGGGAAATGATGGTGGCTTTCACGAACGGCTCCTCTATTCTCTCCACTTCACCTTCGGGCGGCATCTTGGCCGGGTTGTCTATGTATACGATTTCACCGTCGGTTTTTACGACTTTATATACCACGTTCGGCGCCGTAGCTACGATCTCTTGACCGTACTCCCGCTCAAGCCTTTCCTTCACCACGTCCATATGAAGGAGCCCTAGGAACCCGCACCTGAAGCCGAACCCTAAAGCCGAGGACGTTTCCGGCTCGAATACCAGGGCGGCATCGTTCAGCTCCAGTTTCTCAAGGGAGTCCCTCAGCGCGTAATAATCCACGTTGTTAGCCGGATAAAGCCCCGAATATACCATGTGTTTCATTTTCTTGTAACCGGGTAGCGGGTG
>DUSP01000140.1 GCA_012842575.1 Clostridia bacterium | reverse complement strand
TCCGGAGCACCTTTGCTCGATCGTTCTCTTAAAAAGTTCAATTTCAGAATGGTCATCGTTCACCCTTATATAGCCTTCTACCGCTTTATAGGCAACAAGGTCGTTGTATACCGCATCTTGCATGGTGAGGAACCACTCATAACGGATGTGCGATAGGATGGGATATAATATAGGCGACCGCTTGCCGAATCTTTTTATTGTGACGAAGGGAGGCAGGGGATTTTGACGGAAATCGCCCCACGAATAACCGTAAGCCCGGATGTAAGGTTCGGAAAGCCCGTGATCAAGGGGACAAGGGTACCAGTTGAGACCGTTTTGGCGAGGCTTTCCGCAGGTATGACGTTCGAAGAGGTGGAACGGGAATACGGCCTCTGCAGGGACGACGTTCTCGCTGCGCTCGCCTATGCGGCCAAGGTCGTCGCCCAGGAAGAAGTCAGGGTGACGGCCTAGTGCGTTTTTTAATCGACGAGGATATGCCGCGATCGACGGCCCGCTGTCTTCATCTGGCCGGTCATGAAGCCAGAGACGTACGCGAGATCGGGCTTCGCGGAAAGACGGACGCGGAGGTTTTCAAGGCCGCTCAGGACCTGAGGGCGATCTTGGTAACAGCGGATCTCGGTTTCGCAAATACGCTGACATTTCCCCTGGGCTCACACTACGGAATAGTCGTTGTTCGTTTCCCAAATGATGCTTCGGTGGAGAAGCTCAACCGAGGAGTGGTCTCCGCATTGAGTGGGCTGACGGACGAAGAAGTACACGGCTGTTTGATAATCTTGGAGCCTGGGCGCATGCGACTCCGTAAGCCGTCGACGTCTTGATACTCGGAGACGAGGACGTCTGCAAAGTCTCAGCTGACGGCCCGGAGAACCCTTCTGGGACGCCTGTGTTATGCCTCACGGAACTATAAACCTGCCGTCTTTTACTTGACATGCTTGAGAGATTTGCAAGGAGTAAGTGGTCTGCTTGATGCCCAGCGTTATCGGGCGGCTTCTTGTCTGTTGATAAGGGTCTCGTTATGCGGCGTTTTCGAACCGAAGAACGCCGGATAATCCGCTAAAGAAGGAATAAACAACTTGCCACGGGAACTGGGTACTTCGTGTGAGCCTACGGGACGATGAGGCGTTCAAAGCCCGCCTGGACAAAATGGCTGTCGGATGTAAATGCTCTACGGCAGCGGTGGCTTTGCATCACCACGAAGCTTATGCAGTCGGTGAGACTCCATTCCTTGTCGGGTCTCTCCCTAAACAATTCCCAGCCCCGGCTGAAGACGGCCTCAGAAACGTGCACCACCCGAAGAATGCCAAGGCGCTGGGCCTCCTCGACCCTTTCCATGAACGCAGTTGCCAGAGACCTTATATCCGGATGAAGTTGACGCAGTCGCGAGGCTCCGAGGCCTGCCCTGCCCGTACTGTAGGGGTGTATAATAGGGCTGAGAGCGATTCGGATGCCCTCCAGAAAAGCCGTGAAGCTTTACCTTTAATGAAGATTTGTTGGCGGCGCTCGAGCTGAACGTCGACACCGCCGCCTCGGAATTCAGGAAAAGGTTGGCGGCCTCGTATTACAGGGACGGCCGCCTGAGCTTCGGGAAAGCCGCGAATCTGGCCGCACTCGATGCATGGGACTTCTGGGATTACCTTGTGGAATCCGGGATCCCTGTCGTGTCTTACGACGAGCGGGATCTCGCCCGGGAACTGGAGGTGTTTGCCGGTGCCCGGCGAAGCGGCTAGAAGAATAGAACGGAGGCCGGATCTCCCCGGCTTCCCCGCACTCATTCCCAATCGATTTCTCAAGGGTTTTGCCGTAGAACAATAGAGCCGCCCGGCGCGGAAGGAAGGAAGGCGCATGATCACCAAGGCAGGCAAGGAATGGCTGGGGCAGGCCAAGGAGAATCTGGAAGATGCCAATGCTCTGTTCCGGAGCAGAAGGTATCTATTTGCCACGTATGCCTGCCACCTTGCAGTAGAGAAGGCCCTGAAGGCGGTAATAGCCGAACGCAGCGGGAGCTATCCTCCCAGGATACATAACCTCCTGGAGCTGGCTAAGATCGGAGAAGCTCCGCTAACTGAGGAGCAGCAGCAGTTCATAGCGGAACTTAACATGGCAGCCATTACCACTCGTTATCCGGAGAGCCTCAAAAAAGCCGCAAAGGACTACTCCGGGGAAGTTGTAAAAGATTACTTGGAAAAAGCGCGGGAGGTGGTCTTGTGGTTAGAGACCGCGCCTCTGTCGAAAGGATAATCAGGGACTTCGCAAAGGCGGTTTCGGCCCAGGGGGTAAGGCCGGAAAAAATCCTGCTCTTCGGGTCTTATGCTCGCGGCGATCCCCGTCCCGAAAGCGATATCGACGTGATCGTGGTCTCCCCGGACTTCAACGGCATGCCCGCCCGCCGGAGGTGGAACATACTCGGAAAGGCGGCAGCCGCCGTAATGGAGCCGGTGGAGGCTCTGGCGCTTTCCCCGGAGGAGCTCGAGGAAGAAAACCTCTCCCCGACAAGCTTCCTGCGGGAAGCGCTGGCGAACCCAACGGTCGAATACCGAATTTAGGTATCTCCCATGAAGGGAAGTAGTGGCCACGTGCCGCGGCCCGTGGCCGTGTCGTTCCTCTTGTGGTGGCACGGTGTCGTTGAACCGAAGCGCAGGAATAAAACCCTGCGTCCATCCGCTTGAGGATGCCCCTCAATTTATTGAGCGGAGGACGTCACAAGCGGCCGGGGAAAGCCCGGCCCCATGCATTCATACATAGGTTTCTACAAGAAGAATTCCTCGGAACAATAGGCCCGCCCGGCGCGACCGGACGGGTCCGTCGTCTAACGGAGAAGCGCGGTCAAATGCGCTTCCTCGCTTTTTTCAATGCTCCCTCCTGGAGGTGGGTTTTATGGTGACCCAGCCCGACTTCGGTTTCACGAAGGAGACCGTCTGGACGTCGGTGAGCCCCGAGTACGTCCCCTCGTGGGGCGTGAAGGAAGCCCTGAGGGAGGTCCTGCAGGAAGCCGTGGACGTCAGGCGCAGGTACGGAGCCAAAGTCCGCGTCGGCTGGTCGCGGGGGTTCGTTATCGTCTCCGACGACGGCCCCGGGGATCCCCAGGTCGGCGCTCGCCCTCGGGCGCTCGGGGAAGAGGGGGGGACGACTCCCTGATAGGCGCCGCATACACGCGCGGTACGACCAGCTCAAGGCCGCCTCGGGGCGGTCTAGACCCAGGTTTCTGGCGACGGCCCTGACGCTCTCGCCGGCCTGCCAGTGCAGGTATAATCCTACGATATCGCGCACCGCGAACTCCCTCCGTCCCATCCTGGCGCCTCCTCTAACCATAGTGCTACCAGGATGATGGTTTCTTCGCGGCCGCTACACGGTACCTTCGGGTGGGTGAATTTCTTGACGCAGGGGTGGGTGAATTCCCTGACAGGGAGGTGGGTGAATTTCGTGGCGTTTTTTAGCCCTCAGGTGGGTGAGTTTCTTGGTCGTTGACACCGAGCATTCCGTTGAACCCTGACATGACGAGATGTGTTCCCTCCTCCGTGTGGTTTTTACTTCCTAATAACACCTTCGGAGAGGAACCATCTCGTTCCTTCTTAAAAAGGGGGTGACCCGGTTAAATTTTACTCAGACCGAAGGGAGCCCGTGTATCCCCTCAATGAATTGAGGGGGATTACTGCCCCCCTTGCGCTCCCCCAATGTTCTAAACGTCGAACGGGAAATCATAGTACCCCGTTCCCCTCCTCCTTGCTTTCTCTTTCAGTGCGTCTTTCGAGTAGTATCCTGATAGCCTTGAGCTCCTCCAGAATGGATTGGGCGATAGCCTTATCGGAGGAGGATGCCGGGGCCTCGAGGGCGGAATGTACGGGCTTCGGCGCTTCTTTCGAGGAGAGCCCCGTTTGATCCGCGCGGTATCTTGCGACCAGTGAGAGCAGCCGCTCTCTGATCTCGTCGGCGTTTTTCACGTTCTCAAAACTCAGTTCCGCTTGCATTTGACCGGTGGCGGCGGTGTAGACGTGAACCGTTGCCAGGTCGTACTTACGTTGAAGGGGCCCTTGGGTGACGTTGACCAACTGGACTCGATCCATAGGCAACCTGACTCGTTTTTTCCAGACTACCCCGCCTTCCGTTATCAGCCAATCACTCTGTATGCTATAACTGATACTCGAGTAGTATTTTGGAACCCAGACGAGTACCAATAGGAGTATTACCGCGAGAGGAATGTAAACGAGGTTCATGAAGAGAGTACGTCCGGGGCCAGGAGGAATGGCGAAAAAGCCGACGGGGAGGCTCCAGGGTAGAGTGCACAGAAGGGGTATCAGGATCCCGATAAGATAGAGGAACAACCTCATTGCCGGATCAGGTCGAAACTCTCTGAACTCCCTGTTGTCGTCGGAAAACGGCGTCACGTTATTCACCGCTGTGATCACTCCATTTTATGTCTTCTGGATCCCTTCGTGTTTTCTGGGTCCCTGCTGTTTTTGCCGGTCACTCTTCCTATTCTCATTCTTAACACTCTTTCCTTCGCATGCGCTAAGAATCGTTGAAGGTAATGTTAAGTAAGGTAGGGTGCGAAACTCGGGATAGTCCTCCGCGCTCAGTGTTCCCCGGTACTCTTTCAACGCGAGTGTCTGTTTGAGCTCGAGCAGCGCTCGCTCGGTCGCTTTCACTATGAAATCGCTACGTTTTCCGCGCCCGACGTGACGCTCGAGGTCCCTAGGACGCTTTTCGGGGAACCGGATTGCTGCCATCTTGGTACGTTCCGCGCGTCGGGACGTCGAAAGCCACTGGGCCCGGCCCTACGTGGCCGAGATGATCGACAGGGGTATCGTAACGGGCTACGAGGACGGGCCCTCCAGTCGGGTTTCATTCCCGAAGAGAGATAGAGAAAGAGGTGAACGCACGGTGTTTTTGGTGTCCTGGCCCGACCAGAAGGTATACAAAGAAGTCCACGGGGTGCGAAGGCTCGTCCAGGTGATAGGGGGCAGGGCGGGCTTCGCACCGAGAAAAGGGCTCCGCCCGCGGCTCTGCCGGACGAGCCTCCTGGAGGGAAAAACCCGCAAGCAGGGAGGACTATATGGAGGACATACGACATGCGCTCCGCTTCCCGGGGTTTGACACGAGCTTCCCTAGGGAAATCCTCGAACGCAGGCATAGGCTGATGGACGCGGCCTTTGTTCACTTCAGGAACTTGGCTAGCCCCAGGCGCGAGAATACGGAAATAAAAACTTCGGCGGCGGGAGGAATGGGAGTTTCGGCGGCGACAAGTGCGGCATAGACGGTGGCGAAGAGCCAAATTAGGCAGAATGCGGTCAGCTCCCGCCACATCTTTTTGCGTACCAGGGCCGGTACTTGAAGTAATGCTATAAGCGACATTGCGGCGAAAACGCCCAACATATGTGCCCTCCATGAACGGTCAGCGCGCGCTTGGGGGCTCCGCAATAAGGCCGCTGCGCCGGATATCCGCCCTGACGTTCAATTCCACGGGGATTGCTGTGAAGATCTCTTCCCATCGCTTCTCCAACCTCTTCCAGTCGTTGTAGCGGGTACGATAGATGCTCGATCCAAACCCGAAAATGTCGGATCGCAAAGCCTGGGCCTTGGAAATCGCTGCCTCCATATCGTTCCGGATAACCTGCGCGAGTCTTCGCTTCAAGGATTTGATCGTTTCGCCCTCCATTGCCAGGTGTTCGGGTGCGGCTACGTCCTGGATCCTCCCCTCGGTTTTCACCGTCACCTTCATCCGAACATTGTCTCCTTTCACAAGGGGCTCCACCTTGACTGAGGCGGCGCTCACTTCAACCGTGAGGGGACTTCCCTCGGCGCCGGGAACGGTCAGTATCAAGTTGGAGCCGGAAACCCTTCCCATAAGCCAGTGCCAACCCCTCACCTCCCGCTCATTCAGCCAACCGACCATTCTGTCTTTGCGGAATACGGCGGCGCCGGAGAACTTGACCGGCGGCTTCGGGAGACCCGACCGGGAGGAGGTGGTTTTCAATTCCCCCGACAGGACCTCCACGCGTCCGATGACCATTTCTATACCGGGTTCGGAAAGGGTGGCCACGGCTTCGGAGAGAAACATCGTCGGGAAAACGGAGCGTTGACGTGCGACAGCCGTCACGCCGTGCAAAAGGCCCTCTGCGCCCGCCTTCTCGAGGGGGAATTCGGCCTCCATCAAGCTTCCGACATCCCCCTCGCATACGACCGGGCGGGCGATCATCCTGAGTTGCCTATCTCGTTCGAAGGTATCCACGATGGGAAGGATACCTTTCCGGGCGAGTTTCTCCGAAATGACGAGGAGTGAGGCGTGAGACCAGAAGAGCTCCTTGGTCGAAAGGGGGACCAGATTGCGCATGGCTTCGAGAGGCGTGTGCCCGCGCGCGGAAACGGTCCAGAAGGGTTTTCCCCCGGAAGCGCTCCGTGCGCTCCCGCTTTCCGAAACCCCTTCACCCGCCAGGGCCGGGGGGTTGGCGACCTGCGCGTACACCTTGAATAGATCGTGCTTCTCGTCCAGGTCGAACGCCACGGCGAGCACGTGGGCCATGTCTTCCGGTTCCCGCAGGTTCCAGCAGCCGGCGAGTGTCAGACATAACGACGTCAGGCATAAAAGGAAAGCGGCGCCGGATGACGCCCGCCGGATCAACGTTGCCGACCCCCCTTCCGGCTCCCCGGCCGCTTGCGCATCCACCGTCTTGCCAGATAGGCGGGCCAGAGGACGGCAGGGGGAGCGAGCATAAGGAGGAAGGCATAGGGGCCGGCTGTTTCGGGCCGAAAGAAAGAGCGCAATTGGAATATATCGGCCGCGGCGTGGATGGAGAGCGTGATGCAAATCGCCGCCATTGGGCCTACGAGCGGCCGGTAATCGCTGAGGTCGAACACCTGCGACAATCCCTTTAGACAGCAGTACAGCGAGGTCGAAAGGCCGATGAACATGCCCAACCCCCACGGGAGTATGACTAAGGCTTCAAAACGCTCTAGAAACTCGGTCAGCCGGATCGCGCGTATCATCCGGAAAAACGGAAAGACCGATCTCGCCGCCGGTTTGGCCCCGAGCACACCCACTGTGGCCAAAGATGCCGCCGTCAAGACCAGATGGGCGCCGGTGAGCGCCCAGATGGTGGTCTTTACCACCTTCTTGGGCCGGAGAACGGATGGGGCGATTACGGTGATTACCGGGACCTGGAGGGTTATGGTCATGGGGGTAATGCTGCCCACTAGCACCGGCTTGAGACCGCGCGCAAGAACCGGCTGAAGCCGCGTGAGCCGCATCTGCGGAATAGCCGCCAACAAGGAGGCAAGGATTGTCATGAAAAAGATGGGGAAGACGAAGTCGGCATTCCGGCCTATCGCCTCTATTCCGGCATATGCCGCATAAGCGGAGGCGACCGCCATGGCGCCCGCAATGAATACGAGCGGTGTTGCCGGGAAAAAGGCCGTGACCAAGACCTCGCTGTATATCCTCAGGTCGACAGCCGCCACCCACAGGAACGCCCAGAGGTAGACGAAGCTTAGGATCTTGGCCGGAGTTCTGCCGATGAGCTTCTGCCCGTACTGTATCAGGGTTAGATCGGGAAACCTCGTGCCCAAGGCGCCTATCGCCGTCGCCAGAATCGCAGATCCAACGTAGGAGACCAAAGCCGACGCCCAGGCGTCCTGCGCTGCATTCCCCGCCGTCAAGACCGGTAGTGTGGAAATTATGACGGTGGTGCGCATGATGAACAGTATGAACAGAAGCTGGCGGTTATCGATTTTTTCCGTAGAAATGCAACTCACCTCTTCAGAATGTCGGTTCTCACCGCCTGGGGCGTTGACCCCTATCCTGGCGCTTCGGTTCTCGAAAACCCGTTAATCTCGGCCGTGCGATCATGTCCCACCACCAGACTCGGACGAGGGTATCTTTGAGATCCCGGGGGATCAGAGGTGCGAACGGGGCTAAGTAGGGTTGCCCGAAGGATCTCAAAGACGACAGGTGAGTAAGCAGGATCAATAGACCGAATTGGATGCCGAATAGCCCGACAGTGGCCCCCAAGGCGACGAAAAGGAAACGCAACAGCCTTGCGGGGATGGCCAGAGAGAATACCGGTGCCGAAAACGAGGCTATGGCCGTTAGGGCCACTATTATTACGACGACCGGGGACACGATACCGGCCCTGATGGATGCGTCGCCCAGGATTAATGCTCCCACAATGCTTATGGCCGGACCGACCGCCCGAGGCAGCCGTACGCCGGCTTCGCGCAGCAATTCGAAGAGTAACTCCATGAGCACGACTTCGAACGCCGTCGGAAAGGGCACACCTTCCCTGGCGGCGCTGATGCGCATGAATAGGACGGTGGGTAAGAGTTCGTGGTGGAAATTCACCACTGCTACGTAGGATCCGGGAAGAATGAGGGACACCGCAAAAGCGAAAAACCTGAGGGCCCGAAGGAACGAGCCTATCGGGAGCCTCTCGTAGTAGTCGTCCGGGGCCTGCAGAAGGGCGTTCAATCCGGTCGGGACGATCAGTGCGAATGGAGTGCCGTCGGTGAAGATGGCAACCCTGCCCTCAAGGAGGGCTGCCGCAACCCGGTCCGGCTTCTCAGTCCTCTCCGTTAGGGGGAACAGGGTCAAGGGGGGTATCCTCGATGTACTCTTCAAGGTATCCGCTCTCCAGAACCCCATCGATGTCTATCTTCTGGAGGCGGAAATGCACCTCCTCGACCAATTGGTCGCTGGCGAGCCCCTTGATATATGCGTAGGCGACTTCAGTTTTTGTGAGGGTACCGATAGTCAAGCTCTTGATTCGAAGATGCGCGGTTCTTATTCGCCGCCGGATGAGGGATGTATTGGTCCGGAGGCTTTCGACGAACCCTTCTCTTGGCCCGCGAAGAGACGTTTCGGAGTCGGGCTCTTCGACGGCGCGCGTATTCCACCCTCGCGTTTCGACGGTTAAGGCTCTGTTCACTCCGTCGATGAGGAGAGCGGTGCCGCCTGCAGCGACGCCATCCCATAGACCCGCAAAATCGTGGACCTCCCGGACGTCCTTTTGGGGTATGAGCGTTTCCTTGGCCGTGTCGTAGATTGCCCGCTTTTCGGTCAAGTTGGCGCGGACCTTGAAAACCTCGATGGTCAGGTTTTCAATTAGCTCCTCGACGGCCCGGGAATCCACCATTCCGTCGATATAAACGACGGCGCCTTCGGCGTAGTCGATGCCGATTTTAAACCTTCTCACGCCGACGTCGAGGCTGTCATCTGTGATCTCCTTGATCGTTTCCAGGTTGATCTCAAGGCTCGACGTCAGCTTTATCTCTTGGATCGCTTTTTCCCTCTGGCTTATATCCCAGCTGTTGGGCAGCAGGCCGGTGCGGCGGCCTTTTTTGACCGGCCCTTTGCTTTTAATGGTGCCGCCTCGGAAGAGTCCTTGTGCCAAACGCTTCAGCATGGGAAAGAGGCCCGCCCCTCCTTATCGTGGAGTATTTCCACTCCATGCAGCGCAAATTCGCCGTGGGTATTGAGGGCGAGGGATCCGGGCCGCGCCCGGAATGAAGGCGGGTGGTCGGGCGCACCCTGAAGACCCCGCGGTACGTCTACTTGTTCAAGACCTCCTGGAGCAGGCCATCAAGGAAAGGCTCCACGTGGCGCCCTACCTTTTATCCATCGGCGAGCCCGCCGAACAAGTGGTCCAGGCCTTCCAAACCGGCTTACTCACCGGGCCCATATCCTGACCATGAACGGTGAGAGTTACCGCTTCCGCGAGAGCTTGCGCTGGCGAGAGGCAGAGCGCAAAAGACTGTGCGAGCCCGCTTAGGCTACGCCCAAGCGGGGGTGGGCCCCATTTTCGTGGCCACAGCGGGAATGCAGGCGATCCGTACTGGCAAGTGACTATCTGGGGTGAACCCCATTTTCGTGGCCACTGTGGTTCCCTTTCTGGTTTCCGAAAGCAGTTGTCCCTTTGATGACGGCGGAGACGATCGGGCTTTTCGCGGCGAGTTGGAGATTGGAGGTAAGGAAGAGAATCGAGAAAGGGTATACCGTCTTTTGCTTCTGGTCACATTACAGATGAGTATATAGAACCAGATACACAAGGGCCAGCTATTTTGTCTTCTCCGAGCAGGAGGCGGGAGGTACTGCGATGGATCGTGAACACCCCATTCAAGGTCTCATGAAGACTTCCATGGAGACCCTAAAGGACATGGTGGATGTTAACACCGTTGTAGGTGACCCAGTCGATACCCCGGACGGGTCGGTGATCATTCCCGTATCCAGGGTCACGTTCGGATTCGCGGCAGGTGGAAGTGAGTTCCCCACGGGAAACGGAAACGAAGGTAACCAAGCAGGTGGGGCGGCATCCGAAGAGACGGCGTTTCCCTTCGGGGGCGGGTCGGGCGCCGGCGTAACCGTGCAGCCAGTGGCGTTTCTGGTGGTCGGACAGGGGACGGTGCGTCTCCTTTCAGTCGAGGGTGGCGCGCTTCTTGACCGTTTGATCGATATTGCGCCCCAGGTCATGAACCGGATCGAATCGGCGATAGGAGGTCTAGGGACGGCTGCCAAAGAAAGACTCTCATTTGGTGGGCGTGAGTACCGTGAGGACAGAATGAACAATCGGAACGACAGGATGGGGGATAGAGAACGCCGCCGCGGTTCTCTTGAACGTGGTGATAGGCCCGGGGAAGAGGAGTGACTCCGGTGCGTGCCTTGTGGACGGGGCATCTCACCTTTGGGCTTGTAACGATTCCTATACGGGTATTCTTGGCCGCTCAACGGCGCGCTATCCATTTCACCCAGCTTCACCGAAAATGCGGAAGCCCCATTAGGTACCGTAAGTGGTGTCCGGTTTGTGAGGTAGAAGTCGAAGACGACGACATCCAGATGGGTTACGGCTTCCAGAAGGACCGGTACGTCCTCCTTACAGAGGAGGAGCTCCAAGGGGTGCGTCCGCAAAGAACCGGTTCTGTCGAAGTCGTAGACTTCGTAGACGCCGGAAGAGTAGACCCCATATATTTCGAAAAGGCTTACTACCTCGAACCGGGTGAAGGCGGCTTTAGAGCGTACAGCTTGCTTTCTTGGGCACTAAAAGAGAGCGAAAAGACGGCGATTTCGAAAGTGATCCTTCGGACGAGAGAGACGCTTGCCGCAATTCGTCCGTACGATGATAGAGGCCTGGTGATGCATGCCGTCTTTTACCCCGATGAAATAAGATCCTTTTCCGAGTTAGAAGGGGTAAACGTGGCGTCTCGGGCTTTGGACCAGGCTAGCGCCAAAGAGAAGGAGATGGCCCTCACGCTGGTGGAACGACTCTCTGTGCCGTTTGATTTATCCAAGTACAGGGACGAGACGAGGGAGAAGCTCAACGAGCTTATCGAAGCCAAGCTGAGAGGCGAAGAAGTGACCGTGCCCCGTGCGAAGGAACCAGCGAAGGTGATCGATCTGATGGAGGCGCTAAGGGCAAGCGTAGAGCTGGCAGAAAAAAGGCGAACTGGGGAGAGTATCCCAAGAGGAGAAGATCAGGAAGAGAACATAAAGAGAACATACCGGTGAACAGCGGGCCCACTAAGCCATGACAAGACAACAATACGGCACCGATGGTTGGCCTGTGCGGCCGATGCTTGCGCAAAGTGCGCCCCGTCCCTTTGACTCGCCGGAACATCTTTTTGAGGTCAAATGGGACGGATATCGGTGTATCGCGCATATTCAAGGAGAACGGGTACGCCTTCAAAGCCGAAACCTAAAGGATATGACCTCCCAATTCCCCGAATTCGCGGATATAAGAAAGGCGATCAAGGGCGATGCCTTAATACTCGATGGCGAAGTGATCGCCATAAGGGACGGGCTTCCGGACTTCTCGGCCCTTCGCAACCACCAGGGTTCCCCCGTGTATGTCGCTTTTGATATCCTCAGGTTGGGAAGGGAGTGGCTGTTCGAAATGCCCCTGGCGACGCGGAAAGAAAGACTCCGCGAGGTGGTGGACCAAGAGGTCGGTTCAATCTGCGGGATCATCGTATCGGACTTTGTCGAAAAAGACGGCATTGCATTCTTCGAAGCGGTTTCAAGGAAAGGCTTAGAAGGGATCATCGCCAAAGAAGTCCACGGAGTCTACCGCCCGGGAGTGCGGAGCCGGTCTTGGCTGAAGATCAGGAACTTCAAGACGGTAGACGCTGTGATATGTGGATACACAACAAGGCCCGGAGGGGGACTGGGGGCCCTGATGTTGGGCCTCCAGACCGGTAGTCCACGCGGTAGGCCACACGAAGTGCGGTATATCGGTCTCGTGGGGACGGGTTTCTCTGAAAGGGAGGGTGAATATCTCATATCGGTGCTCCGTCCTACTGGCGAGCCCGTTTTTAGCCACGATGACATTGAGCGGATAAAACGGTCCCGACGAGGGAGACTTGGGGGGCCGAGGGTCTTGCCATACGGTATACCGTATGGTACGCCTCGGCTTGAGGAGGAGAAAACCGTAACCGCTCATGTACAGCACTCGGCCCAGGAACAGCCTTCCAGAGGCTACATACAGTGGGTCGAACCAGAACTGGTGTGTGAGGTGAAATACACCGAGGTGACGCCGGATGGGGTTTTGAGACATCCAGTCTATGTCCGCCTAAGGCCTGACAAAAATGTCGCTGAATGCACCCTGGATCAGATTAGAAGAAACAAATCACTGGGATGTATCCACGAATGAGCCGGGTGACGGAGACGAATCGGGTTGCGATCCAAGAGATATCGTTCACCAATATCGACAAGGTCCTGTGGCCCGAAGACGGTTATACCAAGTGGGACCTTATCCAATACTACATCCTTGTGAGCCCGTACATGTTGCCTCACCTCCATTTGCGACCTCTTGTCCTCACTCGGTATCCCGACGGAATCGACGGTGAATGGTTTTATCAAAAAAACGCGCCCGAGTATACCCCTAATTGGATAAAAACCTTTCGGTATCAACATAAAGACGGGCCGATAGACTATATACTGGCCGAGACTCCGGAGACGTTGGCGTGGCTC
>DUSP01000017.1 GCA_012842575.1 Clostridia bacterium | reverse complement strand
CCTGCCGTTTTTGCCCGCGCCCCAGGCCCTATCGCGCATTTCTCCTACTCAAGACGCCGATACTATGCGATCTCCACGAATCCTGAGCACGCTTGCTGTGCTCCCGACCAGGGGTTTAAAGGTTCTATTGAATTAAAGAGAGTTCGTCAGGCCGGCGCAGGTCGATTGCCGGGTCGCAGCTCTCCCTCCTTCTCGCATGCTCTCCTCCCTGAGGCGACACTTCGCAGTTCCCTCGAGGTCGCCGAGATCAGACTCCTTATCGGGCTCATCGGCACGATGATCCGAAGACGGTGTGTTGGATCCGCTCCCTCTGAAGTGCTCCATGCAGATACTTATGGAGAGACAACCTTCCTTTTGGATTTCTCGCCTGCCGGGAAACCCGTGTGGAGGAGAGGACTCAGCTTCACTCTTTCGTCACACTTTGTTGACTTGTTGTTCACAGTTTCGCAGAGAATTCGGGTTACAATACAGGGCGAAGGGGCCGTGCCCGGTCCCTAGTCTAGTCCAGGAGGGAGGTGAGGTTCGATGAAGAGAAAGGCATTGTTGCTCACCCTCGTACTGGCGCTGGCGCTCGGGGTAGTGGGCGTGGCCTATGCCGGCCCGCAGGGCAGTGGCGGCAGCGGCAGGATCGAAAAGGCAGTACAGGATCTCGGCCTCACAGACCAGCAGCTGAGCCAGCTTAGGTCCATCTACCAGGAGACGTATGACAAGACTCGCGACCTCAGGATCAGGCTCATGGACGCGATGTTCTCGCTGAGGCAACTTAGGCTTCAGAGAAACCCCGACCAGGCGGCCATCGATGCTAAGGTGAAAGAGGTTGACGAGATTCGCGCAAAACTCAAGGAGTTCGCTCAGGAGGCCCGCCAGCAGGTGGAGTCCATCTTGACCCCGGAACAGAAGGACAAGATCCGGTCGTTCTGCGGGTCCCGCCCCAGGTGCTTCGGCAGGGGAGCATGGCGGTTCGGCACTCCGGGTCCTTCCCAGCCGCAGGGGGCGGCAAACCAGACCTGACGGAGAGGCCCGGCCATTGCGAGAGAGAGCTTTTTTGCCTCTCTCTTTTCTTTTTTTGCGCCAGGGAGTTTCTCATGGGCAACTGCTCTAGGCATTGTAGGTTTTTCGCGGGCCCTCCCAGCGCCTTCGACTACTTTGCTCGAATGTTTGGCAGCCTTTTTGCGAGAGCCTTCTAGCCGCACAGTGAGAAGGACTGTAGGGCTTTCTTCTTCAACCTGGATCCGCATTTCGGCCTCTCGCTTCCTTTCTGGTGTTTGAGTATAACCCGGACGTGGGTCCGAACATCAAGCCGCGGAGTCCAGGACCGGGTTTGTGAAGCCCATAACACGGCCACACCGGAACTGACCCTCAGGCCCGTGGAGCGGAAGGAAAGCAAGAAGCGCGCTCTAACGGCCCGCGCCCTCCTGGATCCGGGTTTGCCCGGCCTCTGGTCCGATCGCAACGACATCGCGGACAGCTCCACTTATACCTGCCGCCTGCGGGAACAAGCGACCGCAACGCCGCCGGGTTACGAGGGCGTGCCGCCCCTACCCGGTCCCCAGTAAGTAATCAAACAGTTGGTTTGAATAGCGGCGTAGCCTTTCGATGCGCTTTTGCCATCCCGGCGGAGCCCAGGCCCGGAGGTCGCCCAGCATGACCTCCAGCGAAAGGACGTCGGCGAAGCCGTACTCGCGCATCACCGCTTCCCTGCCGTCGGAAGTGACGGCGCCCCAGACGAGAACGGCCCCGTCGACCGCCATAGGTTTACCTCCAACTGATACCTCGACTGCCTTCGGGTCTTTGGCCGCCAGCAGGAGCTTCCTGAAGGCCTCTCCCGAATGGTGGCGCAGTTCGTCCCCGTTTTGGAGCCTCATGTATCTATAGCCCATGAACTCGATCTCGCACTTCAGTTCGGCCACATACACCTTGCCGGTCTCCCGGCTGCGAAAGGTGAAGTCGAGCGTATGCCCGCGCCGTTCTCCCGGCACCCGGAGCGTGGGCCTGCCGAGGTCTTCGTAAGAGGCCTGTGAGCACCCACACCAGTGGCGCACGACCTCCTCGTTGAAAATGCCGAAGAGCCGAGAAAGGAACTTGTCCCGATCCGGCTCCGGACTGTGAAAGAACTCTTCAAAGCTCTCCATTCTTTTCCCCTCCGAACGACTCTCTTTTCGTGAGGATGCCCCTGTGTCCCTCCTCGATTCGGTCCCGTTTTCTTTTTTCGGAGGTGTTTTACGTGAAAACCTGCTCCGACTGCTCCGACTTCCCGCTCTGCGACGTCCTCGGCGACCCAGACATCGAGTTCTGCCCCCGGTGACAGTTCGCCGAGATATTCCGCCGGTTGGGCCGGAGAACAGCGAGCCTTCTCCCACTATGTCACGGCCTTCTCTCATGCGCACGGTCGACGAACGGGAGGGTGCCCGCCAAACCTACACAAACGCCGCTTATCACATTACCTTGCGTAACCCGCCGCATGGCAAAAAGACTAGCGCTATGGTGAAAGGTATAGCGGCAGCGACGGCTTTTCCAAATCCTGGCCATATCGGGCGGGGAAAAGACGGTCGACGAAGTTGCCGCTGATGAGGCTCACCATAAGCTGCAGCCCTATGGATCAAAGCCTGAGGTCCGGAAATTGCAGGCCGGCGGCGACAGGTACGACCTGGGGATCGCTGGCTCATACGGCCTGGACGGGGTGAGCGTCGTGGCCCTGGACGAGAACGGGGACGGGAAGCGGGAACTGGTCGTTACCGGGGGCATGGGTGCCGCCTACGAGGAAAGGAAGATTTTTGGCTACGACCCTGTTAAAAAGCGGTGGCTGAAGCTCCTCACCATGGGCACCCCTTGGGACGACGACCTGGCTCATCCTGCTGGTCGCCCTCTTATGGCCGACGCTTGTTGCTGGAGGAACTTGAACGAGCAGCCTGTCCGGCAACCCGACGGGTCCTTCGAACAAAAAGAGATTCTCTCTACCCCTTCGTCACCGCAGATTTGACTCCACTTTTCCTTTGGGATGAGTGTAGACTCAAGATAGGGTCCTCGTGACAGGAGGTTTTTGTTCATTGCGAATACAACTTATGTACGGGAGAGGCTTCAAAGACTTGATCATCGACGCTCATGCAGGGGCTTACGACGTGACGGTAATAGAGCCGTCCTTCGTTCCCGGATTGGCAGACGAAAGGGAAGCCGTCTTCAATGCCCTGGATGATCCTCTGGGAACGCCGCCCCTTAAAGACTTGATACGTCCGAACGATACTGTCGCCGTAGTGGTTCCCGACAGCACGAGGCCTCTGCCGACGAAGAAGATTGTCTCCTGGCTCCTCGAATACTTGTCTTGGGTGGGTCCTGTCAATTTCGTCTTCATCGTCGGCACAGGTTCACATCGTAAGTGCACCGAAGAGGAACTTAAGGCGCTGTTAGGGGAAAGGATCTTAAAAGAGCATAAGGTGGTGAACCATAACGCTTTCGACGGTTCCAATGAATTCTTGGGATCCACTCGAAGGGGTACGAGGGTATTTGTGGATCGCGAATATGTCGCCGCCGACAAGCGCATCCTCGTAGGGTTGGTGGAGCCCCACTTCTTTGCCGGTTTTTCGGGTGGTCCCAAGGCGGTGGCACCCGGGATATCCGGCATCGAAACGATCCTGTCCCTTCATTCGTATGAAATGATAGATCATCCTTCGTCCACATGGGCCGTTCTTGACGGGAATCCAGTCTACGAAGAAAGCCTTGAAGCGTGTTCGCTGCTTCCGCCGGACTTCTGTTTAAACCTGACGGTAAATAGAATGCGCGAGATCACCGGCGTGTTCGCTGGCGAAACCGTGAAAGCCCACAGGGCTGGCTGTGAATTCGTAAGGGCGGTCTCGGTCAAGAAGGTATTTCACGAGTTCGACGTAGTGATTACGACAAATGGAGGGTGGCCGCTGGACCAAAACCTGTACCAGACGGTTAAGGGACTCTCGGCTGCAGCCCAAGTGGTGAAGACCGGCGGGAGCATCATATGCGCTTCCGAATGCGCTGACGGAATTCCTGAACACGGCAACTTCAAGCGCATCCTTCTGGAAACTCCGTCCCCTGAGGGCCTCCTCGAAGCGATTCGTTCGCGCAAGACCCCCGAAGTCGATCAGTGGCAGGTCCAGGTCCTCGCGAGGGTCCTTGCCAAGGCCCAGGTTTATCTTTACTCCTCGCTGCCCGACACCGAAGTCCGGGCAGCACTCATGACGCCCGTACACGACCTGGAAGCGACTTTAGAGCGGGAGGCGAGAAGGCACGGTGAGGGTGCCAAGGTGGCCATTTTACCGGAAGGCCCCTTTACGGTGCCGGTTATGGTAAGACGTGGATAATCATTTGTTCTTCCACACCTAGATTGATGTTGAGCGGATCAAATTAAGTCAAAAGTCTGTTAACAGCCATCTCCCGTCGCGACGTAATACACATGCCCTCATTCTCCTACGGAAGAGTTTCTGAAAAGCCCGGTAGTCATTGAGATCGTTGGTCGAAATTCTTTGCGGCCCGGAAGGGGTTTCCGTGGGCCAAGACCTGCCTCTGAAACCGATGGGCAACCGGAGTCGAATAAGTCATAAGTTGGACAATTAGCACGAGGGGCCCCGCGAGGGGCCCTCTCTTTTACCTAGCTTTGTTGACCCACGGGTGTTGGTGGTGGCAACCATAAAGTGTCACCCGCCAAGATGACAACAACAGGCAGCCACCGGTTGCAACCGATCAGGAACCCTGCTGCAAGAGCGGTGGTCCTACCCAGAGTGAATTCCAAATAGGTTTAGGAGAAGGAGTTTCCCCTATCCGCATAGAATAATCCCACAAAAGCCTATAGTACGTCGCTGTTTCCTCTATCAGCGTTCCGGTTATTACGGACCGCAAGGAATGGAGAGAAAGCCAGCCATTTATCGGCTGGCTGATTTGTTGCGGAGGTGTATGTCATGGGCGATAGAATACGCGTGGAGGACGGGAACCTCGTAGTTCCCGACAGGGTGGCGATCCCGTTCATCGAGGGGGACGGGACGGGCCCTGACATCTGGAGGGCGTCCGTCCGTGTCTTCGATGCAGCCGTCAGGGCGGCTTATGGTTCCAAGCGATCGGTCGACTGGATCAAAATCCTCGCCGGGAAAGAGGCCTACGAGGCCACCGGTGAGTGGCTACCCGACGCGACGCTCCAGGCGATTTCAGACCACGTGGTGGCGATTAAGGGACCACTTACCACGCCCGTTGGCGGCGGGATCCGAAGCTTGAACGTCACGTTAAGGCAGGTCCTGGAACTATATGCATGCGTGAGACCGGTCAGGTGGTTTCCGAATGTCCCGTGCCCGGTCGTGCACCCCGAACAACTCAACGTCGTCATATTTCGTGAGAACATGGAAGACGTCTACGCGGGCATCGAGTTCCCCGCCGGCTCCCAGGGCGCCAAGGACGTCATAGATCTGCTTACGGGAAAGCTCGGGTACAAGGTCGACCCCCTCTCCGCGATCGGGATCAAGCCCATGTCGGAGTTCAATTCAAAGAGGCTAATCAGGAAGGCGATTAAATACGCGATATCCCATAACCGTAAAAGCGTCACGCTGATGCACAAAGGGAACATCATGAAATTCACCGAAGGGGCCTTCCGTGAGTGGGGTTATCAAGTGGCAAAAGAAGAGTTCGGCGATGCGGTGGTTTTCGAAAACGAAGACAAGGAAGCCTCCGGCAAGGTGGTCATCAAGGATCGGATTGCGGATAACATGTTTCAGCAGCTTCTGACGAGGCCCTCCGAGTACGACGTTATAGCCACTCCTAACCTTAACGGAGACTACCTTTCGGACGCGGCAGCGGCTCAAGTCGGGGGTCTCGGCATGGCTCCAGGTGCCAACATGTCGGATGCGGTTGCGGTCTTTGAGGCCACCCATGGGACTGCCGAAAAGTACGCTGGCCTCGACGTGGCCAACCCCGGTTCCCTGATACTCTCGGGCGCGATGATGTTCGACTACATCGGCTGGTCCGAGGTTGCCGACATCATCGAAGCCGCTATGGAAAAGACGTTCCAACAGGGGATAATGACCCAAGACCTCGCAAGACAAAGCCCGGGCGTAAAAGCCGTAAAGACGAGTGAGTTCGCAGACGCCATCATATCGAACATGGAACCCTGATGATATAAAACCCCGATGGAAAATGCTTCTGCGCATGATGCTCGGCATCAACTCATGACGAATTGGAGGGAGGATTTTGGTCAGGAACCACCCCGTGTTTTACGCGTCTATAACACCATGGCAGGAAGATCATGGCAAGACTTAGAGGTAAGCAGTGGTTTTCGGTTACGCTCCGGTTTCGGGATCTCAGGGCTCTAGCAACCGGACCGGAGGAGGCACGGGTGGTCGGGATGCGAAAGGGAGTACTGGGTATCTGGACGGCGATGGTCGCGCTGGCGATTCTGCCAGCGCTCCTTCGGCGTGTGGGCGCATTTCCCGAACGATCCGTTCCGGTACTGTTGTATCACCACCTTGCCCCGGAATCCGAGGGAAAGTACCTCGACAATGGAGCGATCGTTCCCGTAGAAGAATTCAGGCAACAGATGGAATGGCTCAGAGAGCACGGCTACAGGACCATCACGGTTTCGGAACTCGATCGGTTTCTTTCCCGGCGGTGGGGGTTTCCTCCTAAAGGGGTAGTGATAACCTTTGACGATGGATACGAGTCGGTGGCGACTTACGCGGTACCCATTCTGGAGAACCTGGGGTTCCGGGCCAGCGTCTTCGTCATCGGAAGCCAGGTGGGCCGTAATACTTCCGAACTGAGCCATCTTTCATGGGAGGAGATGAAGACCCTTTCGGGAAAGGGAGTGTTGGAGTTTCAAAACCATACGTTTGCCGCGCATTATTTGATCGACGGCCAACACCCCGCGCTCACCGAATGGCCCGAAAACCTGATAGTAAAAGACCTCAAAGATCTCGATAACGCCTTTGCCGAACATGGATTGGCGAGGCCCGTAGCCGTCGCTTATCCATATGGAGCCTACAATGATGTCGTCGTAGGTGCGGTTAAGGAGGCCGGGCTCAAGATGGGCTTCACCGTGGAGCGAGGCCGGGTATCTACTAACAGCGATCGTTTCCGCTTGCCGAGAATGATAGTCTTCCCGGGAACCTCCATCGAAAAGTTCGCGGCGCTGGTGAGAGAATAGGGTAAGGCTTACATCGGGATCATATCCGAATGGTGTTGACATGGACCTTCAATGGAACCCGTTGACAAGGGATATCGCGTGAGTTACTATGAGACCAGAAAGATTGTGACTAGCATCACAATCTTCATGAGAAGATTGTGATTATCATCTAAATCGCTATAAAAGATTGTGATTAGCTTCTAATCTTTATAAATTATAAGGTATAGCGGGCGGGGGAAGGATCTGTTCGGGTCGGTTGTATATGAAATCGAATTGACGAACGGCTCGGAGCCCGACCGCGGCCGGAATGCCATCATACATCGAGCCTTGCACGCGTCGCCGAAGTGTGTAAGCCGATGAAAGGCGTGGCAGGAATAGGCCTGTCAGGAGAGGGGAGACTCTCCGAATAGGCCTATTGTTTTTCGGAGATACGTCGTGAGATCAAATTACATCGTCATTCCTCTTGCGGGGGTGCTTCCCATGAAGCCGGCCAATTGGGATAACTTAAGGGACAAGGCTTCCAGAAGGATTCGCAACAAGGCCCTAAGAGGCCTACTCACCACAGCAGACGACGCAGTTAAGTACGTAGAAGACGGCATGAACGTCGGAATGAGTGGGTTCACCCCTGCGGGCTATCCTAAAGCGGTGCCTCTTGCCATAGCGGAAAAGGTGCGATCCGGCAAGGCTTTGAAAATAAACGTCTTCACAGGAGCCTCGGTTGGTGAGGAGATTGACGGAGAATTGACTCGGGCCGGAGCCATCCGACGGCGCTACCCCTATCAAACCGATGAAGACTTAAGGCGCGCCATCAACTCAGGAAAAATATCATACTGCGACGTACACCTGAGTAAGTTCCCACAGGACATGCGATACGGCTTTTACGGGGATCTCGATCTTGCCGTGGTTGAGGCGGTTGCCATCACGGAGGAGGGTAACATAATACCGAGCACCTCGGTAGGGAACACTCCCACCTTCGTTTCCCTCGCCCACCGGATCATAGTGGAACTCAACCTGAGTCAACCCGAAAGTCTTGAAGGGATTCACGACATATACATTCCTGAGGATCCTCCTTCCCGACGGCCGATTCCCATTACGGACGTGCGGGATCGTATAGGTTTTCCCTATATTCCTACGGACCATGACCGGATAGTGGCCATCGTTCCCACCGATATTCCTGACAAGGGAAGGCCGCTGGCACCCCAAGATGAGGCCAGCAATACAATGGCATCGCATCTCATGAGGTTTCTCGGCCAAGAAGTGACCATGGGGAGACTGCCGCCCGGCCTCCTTCCTATCCAATCGGGAGTGGGCAGTGTCGCTAACGCGGTCTTGGCGGGGCTTTCGACGTGGCACGTTTCGGGGCTGATGATGTACTCTGAAGTCATTCAAGATGCGGTCTTGGACCTTATAGACGCCGGAGTGGTGGAGTGTGCTTCCGGTACGTCCTTGAGCCTTTCGGAGACCGGGAGACAAAGGTTCCTCAAAAACATGGATCGTTACCGCTCCAAGATCATTCTTCGACCGCAAGAGATAACAAACCATCCGGAAGTCATAAGACGGCTGGGCTGTATAGCCATAAACACTGCCCTTGAAGTGGACATTTACGGAAATGTGAACTCTTCGCACGTTTTAGGGACGTCGATGATGAACGGCATCGGGGGTTCGGGAGACTTTGCCCGGAACGCTTACCTTTCCATCTTTGCAACACGGTCGACTGCTAAAGGCGGTTGTATCTCGAGTATCGTACCCATGGTCTCGCACGTGGATCATCCCGACCATGACGTGCACGTAATCCTGACCGAGATGGGCCTGGCGGACATCAGGGGGCTTTCTCCGAGGGAAAAGGCCAGGGTCATCATCAGTAACTGCGCGAATCCCGAGTACGTTCCGGCGCTCTTTGACTATTTCCGCCGAGCAGAGTTAGACTATGGGGGTTTCACTCCTCACATATTGGAAGAAGCGCTCTCTTGGCACACCCTTTACCGCGACTGTAAGGACATGCGTGGCGGCCGTATCTCCGAAAGCATGAGGGCGGGTGT
>DUSP01000088.1 GCA_012842575.1 Clostridia bacterium | reverse complement strand
GATGATCCGCGCCAGGAGCGGGATCTCCTCTCCCTCCAGGCCCGCGGGATAACCGCCGCCGCAGTAGTCTTCGTGGTGGTGCCGCACGGCCGCGATGACCGCGGCCGGAAACCTGGCCGGTTCCAGAATCCTCGCCCCCACCACCGGGTGGTCCCTCATCTCCCTTATTTCTTCCTCGTCAAGACGCCCCGGCTTCAGAAGAATGCTCTCGCGCACGCCGATCTTGCCCAGATCGTGAAGGAGCCCGGCCAGGTACACCTGCTCCTGCTCTTCGGAAGTAAGGCCCAATACGCGGGCGCACGCCCGCGCCCACCGCGCCACCCGAAGGGAATGACCCCGCGTGTAAACGTCCTTGGCCTCCAGGGCCGCCGCCAGCGCCCGCACCGCACTCAGATAGTATTCCCGCAGCGACGAGTACAGGCGGGCATTCTCGAGCGCCAGGCCGAGGCCTGAGCCCAGCGTGGTCAGGAAAGCGGTCTCGTCTTCGGCGAAGCCCGCGCCTTTCGGCCTGCCCGCTACGGTCAGCACCCCCGTTACCTTGCCCCCGGCCATCAGGGGTAAGGCCACCGCCGGCCGCCTTTCCTCGGGGGTGGCGCCTCCCGGCCTGCTGTTAAAGTGGACGGCGCGGGTCTCTCGCTCAACGGCGGCAACCACCTCGCTCGGCGGCACCACGCGGAACTCGTCACAGGACTCCAGGGTGGCCGCCGCTTCGGCGGCCGAGAACCCCAGCGCCTCAGGAAGCATCACCACCGACCCGCTGGTGGCGCCGGTCAGGTCCAGCACATTCTCCAGAGCCAACCGAGCCACCTCGGTGACTTCGAGACTGCGGGACACCGACTGGCTGAACTCGTACAGTGAAGCAAGCGCGGCCGCCTTCCAGTCGGCCTCCTGCCTGGCGTAGACAAGCCGGGCCAGGGTCTCCACCACCCTTCCCAACGCACCTGCGCCCGCCCTCAGCCTTTCTTCCGTCCAGAGCGGCACGGCTTTTGCCGCCGACACGAGCTTTTCCGGATCAATACCCGCTTCCCTGGCCAGCCCCGCCAGTCCCTCCTTCGCCAGCGGTCGCAACGCCACGTTCCCGCACAGTATCACGGCTACAGTTTCTCCGGCCACCTGCAGCGGAACCGCCAGATGCACCAGCCCGGCGTGGCAGGTTCGGCGAATCTCCTCCCCCGCGCCCGCAGCAGCCCTTGCAGAGGCCTCATGCGAGGCCGCGCACCTGGCCAGTCCCTCTGGGCTGCTGTTGACGAGGGCGCAGAAGGGAGACAGGTTGGAAGGCTCGGTCAGCGGACGGCCGTCCGGGTACGCGACCATCAACGCCAGCCCCAGGGCCCGGCTCATGCTCTCTTGAAGTTCTTGAAAACCTATCTGCTTCAGCTCCCGGTAAAACGCCGATCTGTGTTCCATATGGCGGTTAACGCACTGAGGACCCCCTTTCTCGCCAGCCGCTGGTCCCCATTGGAAGCCGCCCCAGCCTACACCTCAGCTCCGCGGCCACTTCATCCCCGGCGCCGCATGAGAGCCTCGACAATGGGGGGATCGAAGTCGCCGCCCGAGCAGGGCAGGAGCCCCGTTGCGGGTTCCCCGCCTCCTTTAGAAACAAGCTCGGAGGCATGTCCCACAGGCGGACCGCCACGCAAAAGGCGTTCTTCACGTCGGATCACCCGATGGCCTCCAGATCCGGCCGCTTTCCGTCCTTCAATTCCTTCGCACGGTACAGCCTCCGGTCGGCCGCCTGCAGAAGCTCCTCGAGCGAGGCGCCGTCCTCGGGCCATACGGCAACTCCGGCGGACAAACCCGTGTCAACCCCCATCTCCCGGCTCACCCTCTCCACCGCCTCTTCAAGCCGCCTCAGGACATGTTCACCCTCTTCCCGACCGCCCGGCACCACCACGGTGAATTCGTCCCCGCCGTACCTGGCCACCGCATCTCCCCGGCGCACGGCACGCTGCATCGCCTCCGCCATCCTCTTCAGCACCTCGTCCCCGAACAGGTGGCCACGCTCATTGTTTGCCGCCTTGAAACTGTCCAGGTCGACCAGGACGACCGCAAACTCCTCTCCCTCTGCGGCCATACGCCCCACCAGCTCGTACAGCGATCGCCGGTTGAGTAGCCCCGTCAGCGGGTCGTGTTGGGCGAGCTGCATGAGTTCATCCCGCTGCACGGCTATGTGCTTCAGCACGATGGCCACGGCTGCTGCCTCAATCCACATGAGCCCGGCGACGACAGCAGGTCCCAGCACGCGCAGGACTGAAAAACCATTCGCCAGGGGAACCGCAGAAATGACCGCCAGTGCCGCGGAATTGACCGCCGCCGAAAGGTAGGCAGCTCGCGGACCGGACCTGAACCCGTAGGTGAATACCGGAACGAGGAATAGGAACAACAGCGGTCCGTCGGCACCACCGGTGGCCACCACAAGACAGCTTATCATCCCGAGGCCGGACAGCATCGAGGCGAGCTCCACCAGCCTCCTGCGCTCCGGGCGGCACACAAGCCCGACAGCATTCGCGCCTATGAACCCCGCCGTGAAGAAGACGAGCAGTGCGAGGAGCAACGGCTTGCCATGCGGGAGGAATACCAGGAGGAGCAGGCCCAAGCACGCCCCCAGACCGATCCTCAGACGGCCCAAGGCGTGCCAGAGGCCTTCGGACAACCCTTTCCAATCACCAATGCACCGCTTGCTTCTCCCCGGCCCTCCGTTTGCGTGACGCGTTGCACCTCTTGTTGACAGTCCCAACACTGCCTTGCCCTTGGGCGGCACCTGGCTACACCCCCTTCCAATGCCTGTCGGGGCCGGAAATCTGTGCCGCTTTACTTCGCTTCGACGCCGTTTTTGGTTAATCCTGCTATCGCGCCGCCATCTCCCGTGTCGCCATCAAGGCCGCACCGGCCTCCTTCGGGGACTGATAACCCAGACGTTCCACCAGCCACTCCCACTACAGCATTCAACCATCGGATGAACTGGCCACACGGGACGAACATTCGCTTTCCAATCGTGACAAAGGAAACGCTCACCTCGTGACAAAGGAAACGCTCACCACATTTGGTCGCTCCTCTGCCGGAGTCGACCCAAGAGCTCCTGGTGAAAGGCGCTTACGGCGACATATATAGTGAGGGGGATAGGATTGATATGAAAAAGGAGGCAAAGCGGATCTTTTTGGCAGGGTTCAGAGTGGGGGTTTTTCTTCACACCATCCCGGTAGCATATCCCGGAACGGCAGTCAATAGCGGGGCGAGAGGGTCCGTGTGTCCCCTCAATGAATTGAGGGGGATTACTGCCCCCTCGCGCTTCCCGGGTTTTCTAATTCGTATAAATGTCTTCCCGTTACGGACCACCGCTGCGAGCCAGCCCAGAAATCGTTCTGGTTGTTTAATCTTATATGGTGGGCCATGATGGGATCGAACCATCGGCACCCCGCTTAAAAGGCGGGTGCTCTACCACTGAGCTAATGGCCCACGCCTCCGGCCTTCCGGTAGCCTTAAGGTAATCTCCGTGGCTGGGGCGGTAGGATTCGAACCTACGAATCAGGGATCCAAAGTCCCTTGCCTTTCCGCTTGGCTACGCCCCAATCGCTTGCCAAACTAAGCGGTAAATAACCGTTGATAAGACTCACCTGGTGCGCCCGGCAGGACTCGAACCTGCGGCCTTCTGGTTCGAAGCCAGTGGCTCTGTCCGACTGAGCTACGGGCGCCCATTCTTTCTATACCCGGGCAACTCCGGTATCCGCGCGGTTCTCGCGTCACCTCACTTGACTTGCGCCACTCGATTACTGATGGCAACCCGCACGTCAAGGTACCCGCGCGGTGCACTCGACGTATTTGGGGTGAATGAGGGGACTCGAACCCCCGGCCTCCAGGGCCACAACCTGGCGCTCTAACCAGCTGAGCTACATCCACCACATCATCAAGGAACCTAGCCTACGGACTCGAGTTAACCTACTGAGCCCATTTATACTATAAAGCAATGGCTTCAGTGATCTACTTTCTCAGTGACCGATCGCGTTTTTCATCGAGTGATTCTTCACTGATCGCTATTACATTGTATAGACTAACCTTCAAATGGTCAAGTCTTGCCGCCGCGCATGGCATGACCCGTCTCATTTCGATGTGTGGCATCGTGCCTCTAACTAAACTAGGTGTACGGTTTGTGCTTGAGCTCTAGACCGTATTCGCTTGGGAGGTGTGGCGTCGTGCCTCCATAATAATATAGATAATAGATAAGGTGTACCCCGTCGCGAGACGGCGGCTTTTTGCCATTCATCCTCGACCAAAACCGGGGGGATTGTGGCGCGATCGTTGTGAAGGGCGTTTAGTCCCTGGTAAATACCGGAAGATCGGCCAGGTAAATGAGATCCCCGTGGTAGGTGTCACCCTCTTTAAGGACCGCCGCCTTGCACACGATTTCAGCTCCGACACGGCCGAGCAAGGCCTCAAGGCCCATCAGGCTGCCACCTGTCGACACGACGTCATCCACTATGGCGACCTTCCGCCCGCTGAGTCTTTGCACGTCCAAGCCATCCAACACCAGTTCCTGTTTCCCCGTTGTGGTGATGGACTGCACTTTCTCCACCAAGGGATTCTGCATATACGCTTTTACGCTCTTTCGACAAACCACATAGCGCTTGTGTCCCAGAAAAGTAGCCAGAACTTGAAGTAACGGGACCACTTTCGCCTCCGGACCGACCAGGTAATCGATTTTATAGTCCGTAAGCCGCGCCGCCAAAGTGGCCGCACATACGTTTACGAGCTCCACGTCGCCCAGCATCACAAATGATGCAATCCAGAGCCCATCGGCTACCTGGACCACTGGGAGCTCCCGAGTCAAACCGCATACCGAGAGGACATAAGTCTTCCGACCGTCATACTTCATTCGCCTTCGACACCCTCCGACGCCGTCTTGCAAAAAGCTCATACGGCGTAAACCGGAAGAAGCCGCCCCTCCCCTCCTGTTCTAGACGTACCTACAAGATCATGACATCACGTACATAACATACCATACCGGCGCCGTCAGTAAAAGACGGGTCAGTGCCCTACGAAGTGAAATGAAACACTGGATGTCGTCCCTGCCTCCTCCAGAGGTGAGTAAGTTAGTGCCATACGAAGCGAAATGAAACAACGCGACGAAGGCGATGTCAACGTAAGACCCCGAAAGTCAGCACATTATCGAATCGCAATCAGGAAACCAAATAGAGGAAGGGACCGCCCCATTATTAGGAGCCGCCCCTGGCCGAAATGTCGACATTTCGCCTCTCCGTACCGACCGTGGCCTTCCCTACTTGTGCCAGGCCGCCACTTGCTCGACTACTTCATCCGAAGGCGGCGGCGTCACCAAGCTTCCTATGATGACGGCCGCAAAGCTTACAGGAAGAGATACGAGTACGTGGGAAAGGGAAGGCATCTTAGTGAACCAAAGGAGGTAGAGATATAGGATAGCGCCGATCAGAATACCGGCCACACCGCCCGCATTCGTAGCCCGCTTCCACCAAAGGCCCATGACCGTGGGCGCGAAGAAAGCGGATACGATGAGACCTACCGCGGCTGTGTACATCATGGTCAGGAGTTTGGGGGGATTGAAGGCGAAGAACATGGCCAAAAGACCGATAACCCAGGCCGCCACAGTGCCGACTTTGATTACTTCGCGCTCAGAGACATTTGGCTTGAGCAACTTGGCATATATGTCATAAGCAAAGGCGCTGCTACACGACAAAAGCAGCGCGTCGGTGGTGGACATGACCGCGGCCATCACTGCAGCCACGGCCAACCCGGCGAAAATCCTCGGCAAGTACTTAGTAGTCATCATGAGATATGCCATGTCCGCATCTTTCAAACCGGGGAATAGGATTTGGGCGGCAGCCGAAACGCCGATCACGCCGAAGAATATCATGAACGCATAAAGGAGCATGGCATAGTTAAGAGAAAACCTGGCGGAACGGACGTCTTTAGAAGTGTAAATCCTCATGACGATATGGGGAATTACGGGTACCGCCGCGGCCCATACGACGAACGCGCCTATGTAGGACGAAAGGGGTAAAGCCGCGAGGGTACCTACTGCCGGATTGGCCTGCGCCGCTTGGGCTACCAGCGACCCAACGCCACCAAAGTGCGAAATCGCCACAATCCCGACAACGGACATCATGAAAAACACGAGAATTCCCTGGACAATATCCGTCATGGTGACGGCCCACATTCCACCGATAGATACGTATATTATGAATACCAAGGCAGTCAACATAACCGAGTACTTATATGGAATGCCGAGAAGAAACTGGGCGGTGACTCCCGCCGCCTTCATCTGTGCGACGATGTATGCGCCCATGGCCAGTAACACGATTATGGGAGTAGCCCATTTTACGACCTTGTGGTCGTACCTGGTCACCAGGAGATCAGTAATGGTATACTTTCCGAGATTCCTGAGCTGCCTGGCGACTAGTATCGACGCCATGGGGAACCCCATGACCGCCCCCGCGAACATACTGAAGGCGTAAGGTATTCCGAGCTTATATCCCAGACCGCATACCCCGAGGACGGAACCGCCACTGGCCAAAGCGGCCATGATGGCCCAGCTGTTCATAAACGTGCCCACACGCCTGCCCGCAACCCAATAATCGTCGCCGGTGGACCGAAATCTCCTCATCGCCCAGAGACCGATTCCGATACAGGCTAAGAGATAAATTATGGTGACAGTCAACTCAATTCCCTTCATGACACTCACCTCCTCGACCTTGGAATTAGGTCGTATGATGGCTCTTTTCTCCGAAAACGAGATTGATCAACTGTAATGCCGGCGCGAAGAACATATAGAGTCCCATCAACCATCCGAAGGCCACCATTCCGCCCCAATAAGAGGTCCTGAAAGAAGGAAGGAAGAAAATTGCAGCAAGTACGATCAAGACGGAGAGTACGATGGCCTCGCCGCGTTTGATGGGGAAAAACCCGGACTTTGGAGCGCCCATATCCATACACCTCCTTTCCTCCCCTTCGGCAGCACGCCCAGGAAAAACCAAGACCCAGCACCATATGCGACTTCAACTAGGTGAAGTAGCGCAAGTGCTGGGTCCTCCCGTTCCATTGGCGGTGGTCTCCGATGATTACCGCCCCTATACGAGGCGGGGTTCCACCGCCATCCCAGGACGACCGCCCGATTTACCATGGTTTATTGGTTATGCGATTCCACCTGATCAATATTATTCGATAGTCAATATGGATATCCTTCTCATTTCCATATTTCCATTTACTCCAAAGTCCTTTCAATCTACTCCAAATTTCCGGCTATTCTGATGACCCGCTCAACACCTCGTACAGACGTGCTGAGCCGTCCAGTCGCCGGATTCCAAAAAAGGTTATCCTGATGATCCGTTTAACACGTCATATAGGGCGATCTTAACCTGGCCCAACCGCCCACCGTAATTACCTGCCGTTATGGCCTTCACACCGGGCCTGCATGCCGCCTCGATCCCTTTCCTCATAGCCTTCACCACCGCGTCCAGGTTCAAGCCGTCGATGATCAACTCGAGCACGGAGTTTACGCCTTCTGGAACCTTCGATTCCACCTGCGCCCTTATGGTCGGGCAATACTCAGTGTTGGTAGACGCTTTCAAGAACGTATAACGGCTTCCGACCTTGCTACCACTTCGTGCAATGCCGCCCGGAAAAGGGAGGATGATGTCGGGTACCGGTCTCATGGCCTCCACCGCCGCTTGGGCCGCCTCCAGAGTCGCTTCGGAATCCTCCCCGAGGATGAGGAAGTTGCCACCCCCTATTCCCCTTGCAATTCCAAAGCGATCTTCGACCACGAATTCGCCTTGCATCACCGGAATGCGCCAGAATCTTCGCCCCGCCACCACCTTACTCATCTGGAATCCGTCACCGAAAAAGCGTATCTTGTCGCCGACCCGCAAGGTCTCAGCGGATTCGAGGGCGTTATAGCAAGCGCTGGTAGCCGATGTCATGATGCATTGGCCTATCCTGGCCAGCAATACTCCTTCGAGGGCTTCTTTGGATACGGTGAAGAACATGGCGTATTCGCCCGGGCGCCCGTCCGGAGTGACGTCTTCGTCTGCCGACCCGGACCACCCGCCCTCACAGCCGCACGCGATGATGGACGTGGCAAAACCTGTGGCCGTATTGACAGCAATGCGCGCCCATTCCCTGCTATCTGCGGTGACCAGGACTTTCGCCGTCCACATCTTAAACGCTTCGGCGTACGTATCTATAATTTCGACCCCATTTATCCGCATTTTATGGCCTCACCTCTGTGAGGAATCCCCGGACCCGCACCGTAATTGGTGAGGTCGACGGAATAATACCTGCGGAATGCGTCCTCCACTTCGCGACGTATGCGTCCGAATGCCTGTTGGGGATCGCGATCGCCCGAAGGGGAAACGAAAAAGGTGGTCCCTCGCGGCACTGATACAATCGCGCCGTCCCTGACCACCACCTCTCCTCCCTTTATCACATATCTGGCCCGAGCGAAGGTTTCAACAGGGTCGGCTTTAGGCTCATATATCGCTATGTCGGCGTCGCTGCCGGGTGCCAGGTTCCCTTTGCTCGAAAGCCCGAGACGTCGGGCCGGCGCCGCTCTAGTGACAGTAGCGATTTCACCCAACGTATACTCCCGCTCAAGGTCAGAAAGCACGGTACCCCTCATGGCCTTTGGGTTTATGGCTGAAATATAGTCTCTCCTGCGCGCGGCGTCCATCAAAAGGCCTATGATTTCGGGGTATCGCGTAAACGACGCCCCGTTAGGATGGTCGGTGCTGAGAAATACCCTCCAGGGGTCCTCGATTAGTAAAAACAGTTCAAGGCCCGTGATCCATTGGACTGCCGAAGCCCTGTCTTTAGCCCTAAAACGTATGGGTAGCACCCCCGAGCCGCATTCCATCTCCACGTCGCCGTTGGCCCATTTTGAGTTCATCTGACGCGCGAGCCTGAACTCGAGGGGAGCGTCGGCCGTCATGGTGAGAGTATCACCGAACATGACCTGGCCCACATCGACGCTGATATTGGGGTGGGCATTGACGTAACTCGATATCGCTTCCGCTCCCGAGGAAAAACCGTATTCCTTTCCGTAGCTCGAAAACTGCACATGGCATACGTGGAGGTCGGGAACATCGACCCCTATGTCCTCTTCTGTGATCTTCATGGTGGCCAAGGTGGTATCGACGTTGCCCGGTATACCCAGATTATTGGTATGGAGGTGGACCGGATGGGGCAAACCGAGCATGTCCCTCACCTTGAGGAGCGCTCTCACCACTTCTCTCGGGGTCACGTCGAATCCGGGGACCCGGTCGTCCAGGCCGTTTATATCAAGACCCCATTTCCACGCCTCTATTCCGCCCGGGTTCACCACTTTGATGCCGTACCCCCGCGTCATATGGAGAAGCCACGACACGTAATCTGCCAAATGCTCGTAATCCTTCCTCCGGATATACTCCAATACAAAGTGGTTATTCCCCACAAGGATCAAAGCCAGTTTATCGCATATCGGGATGTCATCTAGTTCTTCATGGGCATGTCGTGCCTTCAGTGGAGGCACCGCAGCCTCCACCACCGTCGTATAGCCCATAAGGGCATAAAGGTAACCCGTAACGGAAGTGGAAGGAAGTACGCCGCGTACGCCAGACGTCATTTCCCTATGAACAGTCCGGTCAGCATGAACAGCTCGGTCGGCAACGCTTACAGGTAAATGATACTCGGGGCAGAGGATACGGCCCACATTCACTTTGGGCCCCGCGATATGGGTGTGGATGTCGACCCCCCCGGGCATAACGATCATACCCGATGCGTCGATGACTTCTTGTATATGTCTCACTCGCGCCTGTTCCACCCGTGCTCGGACGTCGGTGCGAGGTCCGCCCTCTT
>DUSP01000131.1 GCA_012842575.1 Clostridia bacterium | reverse complement strand
GGAGTTTCCGGTGGCCATGGCGGAGGGGAAACACCCGTTCCCATCCCGAACACGGAAGTTAAGCCCTCCAGCGCCGATGGTACTCGGCGGGCAACCGCCCGGGAGAGTAGGTCGCTGCCGGAAAACCATCGCCCGGTGGATAACCCACCGGGTTTTTGATTTTGGAGGGTCCGGGGAAGAACGAGCCCAAAACTCTGCTTTCCCCTCCGCTCCCTTCCCTTCCCCTCCCCTCCCTTCCCTTCCCTTCCCTTAACTTCCCTTGACTTCTTCCTTTCGGAGGCTTTAGTTAAGCATCGAATTGTGTCGGATCTCTCGGCCAATGGATGACGGACGGGCGTAGCAGTAGACGGACGGGCGTGGCAGTGGGAAGGAATGCTGACATTGCTATTAAGCTAGATGAATACGGCGTTGATAGGAGTAGGAGTATTAGTGGGACCAGTGAGAGGCGAATTATTCGATCACGGACGAGTTATTCAGTCGCGAGCAGGAGTATTAGTAGGACCAGTAGGAAGGAATGCTTCGGTACTTGAGAGAATTGTTAGCCTCATAGTCCCCCAGCAACCTGGCCAGCTCTTCCATAAACTTGGTGCTTCGGTACTTGAGAGAATTGTTAGCTTCATAGCCTCCGAAGCTGTCACGGGGGTGGGGTCCGGCCAGCAAGAGTGTAGACTCTTAACGGCTTTAATTACGAGTATTAGCGGGCTTTAATGTAAGGGTATAGCAGCGACTTCTAGATGCGCTCATAAAAGACGTAATATCATGGAGCTGCTGACCGGCGTTTTGTATTTGTGTATTCGTGTAGAGACGCTGTGCATAGAAAGGAGGATTCCCGCTCTTTTCGCTGAGGCTGAAGCGAGGGTATCCGGGCGGGTAGAACTCGATGATTACGGAACTGAAACCGGAGCAGCTGAGAAAGGTATGCACGTGGCCCGAAAACTTTAAGTTCGATTGCACCGAGAATATGGAGCTCGAAGAGGGTATAATCGGGCAGGAACGCGCCGTTCGCGCCATGGAGTTCGGGCTCGACGTGACAAGCCCCGGCTATAACATTTTCGTGTCGGGGATCACGGGTACGGGAAAGACCACGTACGTCCGGTCGATAGTGAATAGAGTTGCGGCCAGTCAGAGCGTTCCTCCTGACTGGGTGTATCTATACAATTTTGAAGACCCCAACGTACCCATTGCCGTTTCTCTTCCGCCTGGAATGGCAGTCAAACTCCAGCGGGACATGAATGATCTCGTCGAAGAGCTGAAACGACGTATTCCGAGGGTCTTCGAGAGTGAGGAGTACAATAAGCAGAAGGAATCAACGCTTCGAAGATTTCAAGAGCAATCAAATGCGGCTCTTGAAGCCGTTAGCGAGAAAGCCGCGAAAGCCGGGCTTGGTCTGGTCAGGACGCCAACTGGTTTCGCTACCATTCCGATGATCGACGGTCGACCTCTAAAGCAAGAGGAGTTCGAGGCCCTGGACCCCGAAACCAGGAAAATGATCGAAGAAAAGAGCGCCGAGATGCAATCTGAGCTCTCCAACCTCGTGAGGAAGCTGAGAGACCTCGAGAAACAGGCGAAGGCCAAGATCAAAGAGTTGGATGAGCAAACCGGTCTTTATGCGGTTGGCCACCTCATAAAAGAACTCGAGGAGCGCTACAAGGATTACGATAAAGTATTATACTACCTCGAACAAGTAAAACATGATATCATTACGAATCTGGGCGACTTCAAACAAGACAAAGAGGAGTTGTCGTCTTTTCCGTTTTCAACGCTTCAAAGGGGAGATCAATTGAGCCCTCTGATTAGGTACAAGGTGAATGTGCTCGTCAACAACGAGAAGTTGCAGGGCGCACCTGTCGTATTCGAGACGAATCCGACCTATTCGAACCTATTTGGGAAAGTGGAATATCGCGGGCAGTTCGGCGTTTTTGTCACCGATTTCACGATGATCAGGCCGGGCGCGATTCACCGGGCTAACGGGGGTTACCTCATCATCAACGCCCAGGACGTTCTGAAAAACCCATTCGCGTGGGACGGCTTGAAGCGGGTTCTGAAGACGAAAGAGGCGAGAATCGAGAATCTAGGAGAACACGTAAGAGTTGAGTCGACTGCGGGCATGCAGCCTGAGCCGATTCCTATAAGCGTGAAAGTAATCATTCTCGGGCACCCGTATATCTACAGGCTCCTTTACTATTACGACGACGACTTTAAGAAGCTCTTCAAAATCAAGGCGGATTTCGAGGTACAAATGGACCGCAATGATGAAAACCTTTTAAAATATGCGCGCTTTGTAGGCTCCGTCTGTCGGCGCGAAAATCTTAGGCATTTCGACAGCCAGGCCGTAGGGAAGGTGATAGAGTATTCGTCAAGGCTCGTCGAGGATCAAAAAAAACTTTCTACACGGTTTAACGAAATAGTGGAGATCCTTTATGAAGCGAGCGCGTGGGCTACGCGAAACGGCCACAAGCTCGTGGAGCGCGCCGACGTGGAACAGGCCATCGAGGAGAAAGTCTATAGGTCCCGAATGGTCGAAGAAAAGCTCCAAGAGATGATAGCCAGAGGTAAGATTCTGGTGGATACGGACGGGAGCGTAGTCGGGCAGGTCAATGGGCTAACCGTTTACGATTTGGGCGATCATAGTTTCGGCCTACCGACGCGCATTACCGCAAGGGCGTACATGGGCAGAAGCGGTGTGGTGAACGTCGAGCGAGAGACCGAAATGAGCGGCAGGATCCATTCAAAGGGGGTACTGATCCTTTCGGGCTATTTGGGGGCAAAATATGCACAAGATAAACCCTTGGCGTTATCTGCCAGCCTGTGTTTCGAGCAAACGTACGACGAGGTAGATGGAGACAGCGCATCAAGTGCCGAGTTGTACGCGCTGCTTTCGGTACTCTCCGGCATCCCTTTAAGGCAGGATATAGCCGTAACCGGTTCCGTCAATCAAAAGGGCGAAATACAGCCGGTCGGCGGAGTCACGAGGAAGATAGAGGGTTTTTATGACATCTGCAAAATAAAGGGCCTCACAGGAAAACAAGGTGTCATAATACCGGCCCAAAACGTCGATAACCTGATGTTGAGGGAAGACGTAGTGGAAGCCGTTCGGTTGGGTAAGTTTCACATTTACGCCATAACCGACGTGGATGACGGTATCGAGCTGCTTACTTCCATGAAAGCTGGGACAAGGGACGAAGAGGGCCGTTTTCCGGAAGGTACGGTCCATTATTTAGTAGATCAAAGGCTCAGGGAATGGGCCGAGAAAATGCAAGAATTCACAAGTCAAGCCGAGGAGGGTATTTGATGGCGAAGTTCAAACCCGGGGATTTGAGAAATGTAGCCCTAGTCGGGCACGGCGGTTCGGGAAAAACCTCGCTCGCGGAGGCGATACTCTATACAACTGGCGCCGTTGACCGACTTGGGAGGGTCGACGATGGTACTGCGACAATGGATTACGACCCGGATGAAATCCGACGGAAGATGAGCATCAACGCGAGTGTGGCTTGGTGCATTTATGATAAGAAGAAGATCAACCTGATCGATACGCCCGGATATTTTGACTTCGTAGGAGAAGTGAGGGGCGCTCTGAGGGTAAGCGACGCCGCGGTAATGGTGGTAGACGCCGTGGCCGGAGTCGAAGTAGGAACCGAGCTGTTTTGGGGCTACGTAGAAGAATACGGTATTCCCATGGCGGTATTCGTCAACAAGATCGACCGGGAGAACGCCTCCTTCGATCGCACGATGGAGAGCCTCAGAGCGAATTTCGGCGTTAAAGTGGTTCCGCTCAACATCCCCATAGGAGAGGAAGCCGCATTCAAAGGCGTGGTAGACGTTGTACGCATGAAAGCTTTAATCGACGGTAAGGAGGAGCCCATCCCAGACGACCTTGCCGAGCGCGTAAAGGGCGCGCGAGAGGCATTGGTCGAGGCGGCCGCCGAAGGGAACGACGACCTGCTGATGAAGTACCTGGAAGGGGAGGAACTTACCGAAGAAGAGGTAGTAACAGGGCTGCGCGAAAGCGTTAACTCGAGGAAACTCATCCCCGTCCTATGCGGTTCTTCGTTGAATAACCAGGCTATTTTACCGCTCCTTGATGTCATCACGAAGTTCTTCCCTTCGCCAGAAGATATCCTGCCCAAGGAGGGCAAAAATCCGAAGACCGGGGAGGAGGAGGAACGGCCGCCGAAGGCCGACAGCCCGTTTTCCGCCTTGGTGTTCAAGACCATGGCCGACCCGTATGTAGGCAAGTTGACCCTATTTCGCGTGTACTCCGGGAGCCTTCACTCGGACTCTCACGCTTTCAACTCTACCAAGGGCAAATTGGAGAGGATCGGTCAAATTTATGTATCGAAGGGAAAGCAGCAGGAGCCGGTAGACGAGGTGTCGGTGGGAGATATCGCCTCTTGTGCCAAATTGCAGGAGACCGGAACAGGCGATACGTTGTGTGACGAGGCCAACCCCATCGTGTTTGAACCGATCCGCTTCCCCGCCCCGGTCTACTCCGTGGCGGTGATGCCGAAGACTAAAGGTGACGAAGAGAAGATCAGTTCAGGGCTTTCGAGGCTTACGGAAGAAGACCCTACCCTCCACGTGTCGAGAAACCCGCAGACCTTGCAGATGCTGATATCCGGCATGGGTGAAATGCATCTTGAGGTCATTACCGACAGACTGAAGAGGAAATTCGGAGTGGAAGTGACCCTTGAAGAACCGAAGGTTCCGTATAAAGAGACCATTCGGGGAACTGTAAAGGTAGAAGGTAAACATAAAAAACAAACCGGAGGTCGCGGACAGTACGGCCATGTGTTCCTCGAATTGGAGCCTCTGGAGCCCGGGAAGGAGTTCGAGTTCGTCGACAAGATATTTGGGGGCGCAGTTCCCCGTCAGTATATACCTGCCGTAGAAAAGGGCGTTCGGGAAGCGATGCAGGAAGGCGTCTTGGCGGGATTCCCGGTGACCGACGTCAAGGTGACGCTCTACGATGGTTCATATCACACCGTGGATTCCTCTGAAATGGCATTTAAAATCGCGGCTTCCATGGCTTTCAAGAAAGGGTGTCAGCAAGCCAACCCGGTCTTACTCGAACCCATCGATCGCGTGGAAGTGATAGTCCCCGAGGCCTTCATGGGCGACGTAATGGGTGATCTCAATAAAAAGAGGGGCCGCATTCTGGGAATGCAGTCCAAGGGCGGCATGCAGGTGATTAGCGCCCTGGTGCCCCATGCTGAAATGCGTAGGTACGCCATAGATTTGAGGTCTATCACCCAGGGCAGGGGCCTTTTCACCGTTGAATTCGATCATTACGAAGAGGTTCCCGCCAACGTCGCTCAGGAGATAATCAACCAAGCCAAAAAGGAAAAGGAAAAGGAGGCCTGACGAGACTGTGGCGGACTATGATATTGCCATTCTGGGTGCCGGCCCGGCTGGACTGACTGCCGCTCTTTACGCTGGGCGATCGAGACTCAAAGTGGCGGTATTGGAACGGGGGGTACCCGGGGGTCAGGCGGCCACCACCGAGCGAATAGAGAATTATCCGGGTTTTCCCGGAGGCATAAGCGGTTTAGAACTAGCCGAACGAATGGAAAAACACGCCCGTGAGTTTGGGGCGGAGTTCATTCCCGCGGAGGCGACGGGCCTTGAGGTGAATTCCGGACGAGAAGGCGGTTTTATAATCCGACACGGGGAGGCTGGTGAAGGCAGTTCGGGGTTTACCTCGAGAACAGTGATAGTGGCAACTGGCACCAAGGAAAAGGCGCTGGGCGTACCGGGGGAAAAAGAGTTCCGCGGTCGTGGCGTATCCTACTGTGCCACCTGTGACGGTGCCTTCTTCCGGGAGAAGGAGGTGGCCGTGGTAGGGGGTGGAGACTCCGCCGTGGAGGAAGCTTTATACCTTACGAAACACGCCAATAGGGTGTATGTCATTCACCGGCGTAACCAGCTGCGGGCCAATAAGATATTGCAGGAGCGAGCATTCCACAATGATAAGATCCGTTTCCTCTGGGAAACCGTGGTGCTTCGCATCGAAGGAGCCGAAGGTGGATTCGTCGAGCGGTTGAGGCTAAAAAACGTCCGTTCGGGGGAAGAAAGCGAATTGAAAGTCGACGGAGTCTTCATCTACGTCGGCCAAATCCCCAATACCGCTTTCCTCAAAGGGTTCCTTGCCTTGGATGACGAGGGGTACGTCACCACCGACGAAGACTTGGAGACCTCGGTAAAGGGCGTGTTCGCTGCGGGTGACGTTCGAAGGAAAAAGCTAAGACAGGTCAGCACCGCCGTAGGGGACGGGGCCCTGGCCGCCATGAGCGCGACGAGATACCTGGAATAGCGTCCTGGCTTGCGGCTTGACCGCTTGTTGACATGCACTGGTGCACTGGCTGGTTGACGAAAATGGACCAAGAAAGGCGACGCCAAGAATAGCACGACCGAGCGCGATTGAGAGTTCGGCGTGCTATTTTAGTTTACGAGGAAAAGCAAGCATATTCGGCTCGGTGTAGTTTCACAGCGGAGTACAGAGAATAGGTGTGAATGCTATAATAGCAGTGAAAGTCAATAAAAGTCAAACACGAGGTGTCCGTTCCGGAGATGATGCGAAATCTCTGTGATGTAATAGAGGAGTACATAAGGGATTTGCTGAAAGATGCGGAAGAACTCGTGATTCAGCGTGGGGAGCTTGCGTCCGCTTTCAGGTGCGTGCCTTCTCAAATCACCTACGTGCTTTCCACCCGGTTTACTCTGGATAAGGGGTACGTGGTCGAGAGCCGTCGCGGTGGCGGAGGTTGTATCCGCATCTATCGGATTAAGGTCCCGAAGCCGACAACCTTGCTGGAATGGCTCGATCGCCTCGAGACGGGTCTTGAAGAGGCTTTGGCTTTTGGAATCATAGCGTCGCTGGAAGAGCAAGGGATCATAACCGCGCGGGAAGGGGCCATTATGAGAGGGGCCCTCAGGAAAGAGGTGCTATCTCGGAATGATGGTGGCTCCGGGTCGGATGGCGAGGATCTCGACGTGCGTTTTACCAGAGCGCGGGTGTTTTGTTCCATGATCCGAAATTTGTTGGGTGTTTCGGAAGGTAACTGAAGAACCAAAGGGAGCAGAGTGTTCGCAAAGGGAGGAGAGTGTTCCCCAAAGGAAGTAGGTGTTCCCCACGGTGAGTAAAGGAGGTGGTCGCAAGTGCTATGCCAGGAGTGCCAAAAACGGCCTGCGACCGTACACATGATCAGAATAGTGAACGATAAGAAGACCGAGGAATACCTGTGTGAGTATTGCGCTCAGAAGAAAACCGGGATGTTCCCTGCCGAAAGTGTATTCGGCGTCGATAAACTTCTCGCGGGCCTGCTCCACCACGGCAAACCCGCCACTGAGATCGGTCCGATAGAGGAGGACGAACCTCGGTGCCCGAAGTGCGGCATGTCTTATCGTGAGTTCGCCCATACCGGCCGCCTTGGCTGTGGGGAATGTTACCGCGTATTTGAGGGCCGGCTAGATCCCCTCCTCAGGAGGATCCACGGGGGCGTTCGGCACACCGGAAAGATACCCGTGAGGGTGGGGGGAGAAGCGCGGCTGAGGTATCAGTTAAGTCAGTTGAAGCGGGAGCTGGAAAAGGCGGTTATGGAGGAAAACTATGAGCGTGCCGCGGAGATCCGCGACAAGATTAGGGAAATAGAGAAGGACCTCTCTTCAACTAAATAGGTGGACTCGATGCGTTAGGTGGTCTTATCGGACAAAACACTTTTCGGCAATGGCCCCAATGGGCCTTTGACCTTGAAGGCTAAAAAAGCTCAGGTTCAAGAGGCTCGGAGGGCTGAAAAAGGGAGGCGATTAGGTGTCTCTTGAACCCATTCTAAAACGGAGCGTCGCCAATTGGATGGACGGGTCCGGGCCCAACGCGGATACCGTGATATCGAGTAGGGTCAGGTTGGCCAGGAATCTCGCGGAGTATCCGTTTCCTCAGCGTATGAGCCCGGCCCAGGCGCGTGAAGTGCTCGAGCGTATACGGGAGGCCGTGGCTGCGGTTAACCGGCGTGCTAATGTAGGCAGACTCGAAATCTATGACATGTCCACGTTGAGCGCCCTGGATAGGCAGGTGCTCGTCGAGAAACACCTGATAAGCCCCCAACATGCGGAGTTCAAAGAAGGAGCGGGCATTGTGCTGAGGGACGACGAGGCTATCGCCATCATGGTGAACGAAGAGGATCATCTGCGAATTCAATGCCTCGCTCCCGGATTCGATCTCGACCAGTCCTTTGAGATGTCAAACCTCGTGGATGACGAATTCGAGACCGAAGTGGCTTATGCCTATTGCTACAGGAGGGGTTACCTCACTGCTTGTCCGACTAATGTGGGGTCTGCCATGAGAGCGTCGGTCATGATGCATTTACCGGCCCTTCTCATCACCGGACGTGCCGGGAGGGTCTTTTCCGCCATAACGAAGGTGGGTACCCTCGTGAGAGGGCTATATGGGGAAGGAACCGAGGCCATTGGGAACCTCTTTCAAATATCAAATCAGATTTCCCTCGGCCAAAGCGAGGTGGAAATCGTCGAGAACCTGAAGGACGTGGCCACTCAAATCGTGGCTGAGGAACGAAACGCTAGGGAGTATCTGCTCAAGGAGACCAGGCGCCAGTTGGAAGACAGGGTGGCGAGGGCTTACGGTATCCTCTCCAATGCGCGGGTCATAACTTCCGGGGAAACGATAAAGCTATGGTCTGACGTCAAACTGGGACTGGAATTGGGTATACTGGAAAGCCCAAGCCGCCGGACACTGAATGAACTTCTCGTTTTGACGAGGCCGGCTTTTATTCAACGGCTTATTGGCCGGGAATTGACTCCGGAAGAACGCGACGAGCATCGGGCGGCTTTGATAAGGGAAAAGTTGAAGCGTACATGATGTTGTGCGTGGGGGGTGTATTCAAATTGATGTTCGGAAGATTTACAGAAAGGGCTCAGAAGGTCATAGTCCTGGCGCAAGACGAAGCGCGCAGGCTCGGTCATGATTACGTAGGAACGGAACACCTTCTTTTGGGGTTGATCCGCGAAGGAGGTGGCATAGCCGCAAAGGCCCTCGAGGGTCTCGGGATAAGTCATGAGGCGGTCAAATCCGAAATCCTCAAGATGATTGAACCCGGTACGGGTAGGGTATCGGGAGAAGTAGGCTTTACGCCCCGAGCGAAAAAAGTGGTGCTTGAGCTGGCCATCGAAGAGGCGAGGATGCTGGGGCACAATTATATAGGTACGGAACATCTTCTCCTCGGACTCATAAGGGAGGGCGAAGGCGTAGCGGCCAGAGTTCTCGAGGGTTTAGGCGCAAACCTCGATAAAGTCAGAGAGCAGGTCTTGAAACTGCTCGGAACCCCCGAAATGGCTCAGCCGGGAGCAGCTCAAGGAAGACCTGCCAAACAGAGGAGTACGACGCCCACCCTTGATATGTATGGGAGAGACCTTACGAGCCTTGCCAAGGAGGGGAAACTTGATCCCGTCATAGGGCGTGAAAATGAAATAGAACGGGTAATTCAGGTTCTAAGCCGACGAACCAAGAACAATCCGGTTTTGATCGGTGAACCGGGGGTAGGCAAAACGGCCATCGCCGAAGGGCTTGCCCAGAGGATCGTGGCGGGAAAGGTGCCCGAAGTCCTACTTTCCAAGCGAGTGGTCACACTCGACCTGGCGGGGTTGGTGGCGGGCTCAAAGTACCGCGGGGAATTTGAAGAAAGGCTAAAGAGAGTAATGGACGAAATACGCCAGTCCGGGAACGTGATACTCTTCATAGACGAAATGCATACGATCATAGGGGCCGGCGCTGCCGAAGGGGCAATCGATGCGGCCAGTATCCTGAAACCCGCGTTGGCTCGGGGAGAGATCCAGACCATAGGTGCCACGACCCTCGACGAATACAGGAAACACGTGGAGAAGGACGCGGCTTTGGAGAGACGGTTCCAGCCGATCATGGTATCGGAACCCACCGTAGAAGAAACCATAGCCATCCTGAAGGGTTTGAGGGACCGCTATGAGGCTCACCACAGGGTAGAGATACGTGACGAGGCGTTGGAGGCCGCTGCGAAGCTCTCGGACAGGTACGTCACGGACAGGTTCTTGCCGGATAAGGCCATAGATTTGATCGATGAGGCCGCATCCAGGGTGAGGCTCCGTTCAATGGTGGCGCCTCCGGATCTCAAGGAACTGGAAGACAGGGTCGCAGAACTCCGTAAGGAAAAGGAAGCTGCGGTACAGTCTCAGGAGTTTGAAAAGGCGGCGCGCCTTAGGGATGAGGAAGCAAAGCTCAAAGCAAAACTCGAAGAGGAAAAGGCGAATTGGCAAAAGAGGAAGGTCAACGACAAAGCCGTGGTGACCGAAGACGATATCGCCCATATAGTCTCTTCCTGGACGGGAATCCCCGTATCTCGCCTCGCCGTGGAGGAGAGGGAACGCTTGCTTCACTTGGAAGAGGAACTCCACAAGCGAATTGTCTCGCAGGACGAGGCGGTGGTTGCCGTCGCGCGGGCTATCAGAAGGGCACGCGCAGGCTTAAAAGATCCGAAGCGACCCATAGGTTCCTTTATCTTCCTTGGCCCGACGGGGGTTGGCAAAACCGAACTGGCTCGTGCGCTTGCGGAGGCGCTTTTCGGAGACGAGGACGCTATGATTCAGATCGATATGTCCGAATACATGGAAAGGCATACGGTTTCTAGGCTCGTCGGAGCGCCGCCGGGGTATGTGGGCTACGAGGAAGGGGGGCAGCTCACTGAAGCCGTAAGGCGGAGACCTTACTCCGTCGTTCTCCTCGATGAAATCGAGAAGGCACACCCTGAGGTGTTCAACATCCTCCTGCAGGTTCTCGAGGACGGGCGGCTTACCGAAGCGAAAGGGAGGACCGTGGACTTCCGGAACACGGTCGTGATAATGACCTCCAACGTCGGCGCCGATCTCATAAAACACGAAACGGCCATGGGATTCAGGTTAGCGCGTGACGAGGAACGCTCTTATGAAGACATGAAGAACACCATTATGGAGCAGGTCAAGCGTACATTCAGGCCGGAGTTCCTCAACAGGATCGACGAGATCATCGTCTTCAGGGCTCTGACCGAGGACGATCTGAAGAACATCGTAAACCTCCTGCTCGGTCGGACCCAGAAGAGACTCAAGGAAGCCGATGTTGAACTGGAGGTATCCGACTCGGTCAAAGCCAAGCTGGTAAAGGAGGGCTACGATCCCAATTTCGGAGCGCGGCCGTTGAGGCGGACTATACAGCGACTGATCGAGGATCCCCTCTCGGAAGAGATGCTTCAAGGGAGAGTAAAGCCCGGGGATCATGTGGTAGCCGACCTGGATGATAAGGGAGAGACCATCGTCTTCAAGGTCGCCCAG